>JBBQJU010000066.1:0-11086 GCA_038326215.1 Gemmatimonadales bacterium
CGGCGCCCGGTCAGGTCCATGGAGTACTTCGTCAGCGTGACCTGCATCTTCTCCAGAATCGAGGTCACGTCGGCACCGGCACAGCCACCCATCGCGAGGAGGAGGGCGACCATTGGCCCTGGTGCCTCCTTGCCGTCGCCGTCGAGGTTGATCGTCGGTCCACCCGGCACGCCGCCGGTGAAGCGCATGCCGCCGGTCCAGTCGAGATGGACGGAGCGAAGGTTGGGATCAGTCATGGGCGTTCAGTTTCCTGAAGAAGGGCTGGTTGTAGTCGTAAATGGCGTACAGCGCCACCGCCGCCGTGGCCCACGCCAACGGGCGCAGGAAGTACGACGACTTGAGAATGAAGGCGAGAAGGGTCAGCAACTGCAACAGGGTGACGGCCTTCCCCCCGAATCGCGCCGGCACCGCCGTGCCGTGCCCCTTCGCCAGGGTGATGAAGAAGGCCACCGAGAGGACGATATCGCGGATCAGGAGCGCGGTGACTTCCCACCACGCCAGATCGCCGCTCCAGAGCACGGTGCCGAAGGCCGCCGCCATGAAGAGCTTGTCGACGATCGGGTCGAGCACCGCCCCGATCCGCGACCCGCCATACCGCCGCGCCACGACGCCGTCGCCCAGGTCGGTGGCCGCCGCAAGCCCCAGCAACGCCAGACGCTCCGTGGTGCCGCTGAGGATCGGGAAGGCGATCGCCAGCGGAATGCGGATCAGCGTAATCGCATCGGCCAGCGCAAAGGCGCGGCGCAACGGAGGGGGGGCAACAGGATCGGCCATCCCGGGAAGCTACTCCGATTGCTCCGGCGCGACGACGCCTTCGGCGCGGGTCGCGGGATCGAAGGCCGCCGCCACGGCGTGGACCGCCTCCCGAGTGACCGCCCGATACGGTGCCGCCGGGTCGGCCAGCTCGGCCAGCCCCTCGCCCAGCAACCAGGCGTCCGCGATCTCGCCGGCCACGGCCCCGGCCGACTGCCGCGCCACCTCGACCTGCCCCGCCAGCATCGCCGTGGCGCGTTCGAGCTCCTCCACGCTGGGTGGCTCGGCGCGGAAGGCGGCCAGCTCCTCGAGCATCGCCTCGCGCGCCTCCTCGAGTCGTTCCGGCGCCATCGCGATATAGGTGAGCAACCCACCCGCCCGACGCCGCTGCCACGACGACGCCATCACCGTGTAGGCCAGTGAGCGCGCGCTCCGCAGCGATTCGAAGAGCCGCCCGCCGAGCCCGCCGGCAATCGCGCCCCACACCTCGGCAGCGTGCCGCGCCGGGTCGCCCCGATTCGGCCCGGGAAAGAGCATCGCGAGCGCCGACTGCTGGCGATCGCGCGTCGCTGCGCGGAGGCCAGGGCTCAGCGTCTCGACCGTGACCGGCGACCGCGGGCCGGTCGCGACGGCCGGCACCAGCAACGGGGCGAGTTCCTCGGCGAGCAGGTCCGCGAGCGCCTCCGGCTCCTGATTCCCCACCGCGACGACGGTGATCGGGCCGCTCACCGCGAAGTCCGCGTGCCACTGGCGCACCCGCGCGGGCGTGAAATCGCCGAGCGACTCGGGGCTGCCGAGCGTCGGCGCACCATAGCCGACATCCCCGAAGGCGTGCCCGAGCACGAGCTGAAAGGGGAAGCGCACCATGTCATCGGCGACCGAGCGTGCGTCGTCCAGCATGAGGTCGCGCTCGATGGTGACGCTGACTTCGTCGAGGCGCGGAGTCGTCAGCACCTCGACCAGTAATCGCGACGCGAGGCCCACCTGCTCCGCCAACACCGTCGTGCCGAGCGAGAGAATGTCGGCACCGACCGACGGTGACAACACGCCCCCAAGCGCTTCGATGGCGACCGCGAGCTGGCCCGCATCGAGCCGCGTCGTGCCCCGCATCATCGCCCGAAAACCGAGCGCATCGAGGCCGGCGAGTGCCGGGTCATGCACGGTGGCGCGCGGGCGATAGACGTTCAACCCGACCTGCGGGACTTCCCCGTGACGGGCGACCAGGAGGTCGAGTCCCGGCAGCGCGACATGCAGCACACCCTCGTCCCGCCGCCGGGTGCCACGCGTCGGCGCCCGTCGCGCCGGGACCGGGGCACTCGGCACCGCCATCGGCGGCATGGCACGGGCCGGGGCACGCATCGCATCGGCGAGCCGATCGAGGTCGAACGATTCCATGCTCGCCGTCGGATAGTAGGCCACCGCCGAGCCCGCGCTCGGATCGACCCACTGCGCCGCCGCATCGCGCACCTGCTCCGCCGTGACCTCGAGGATTTCGGCTTCCTCGCGATCCAGCCGCGTGAGGTCGCCCTCGGCCTCGGCGTCGGCGAGCGCGGTGGCGCGCGCCTCGTAGCGCTCCAGGCGGCGCTGCAGCCGGACCCGCAGCAGGGTCTGCGCGCGCGCCAGTTCGTCCGCGTCGGGGCCGTCGTCGCGCAGCGCGCGGATCGTCGCGGCCACGATGCCGAGCGCCTCGTGCATCCGCGTCGGCTCGAGTTCCAGGCCGACGACGAAGACACCCGCCGGGGTCTGGCGATCGGCATCGGTGGTGCCGTAGTGACCGGCGCCCACGCCCGCGACCAGCCCCGGCTCGCGAAGCAGCCGCGCCAGCCGGGAGGCCCGGCCCCCGGTGAGGATGGTGCCGAGCAGATCGAGCGCGGGCAGCTGCGGATCGAGCGGGCCGACCCCGCGCCACCCGAGGGCCAGATCGGCCATCGCCACGTCGCCCCGCAGCAGTCGGGCGCGCGGCGGCGCAGCCGCGGTCTCGACCGGACCGATGGCGATGGGCTCGGCAGGGAGGGTCCAGTCGCCCCAGTTGGCGCGGAGCGCCTCGAGCATCTCCGCTTCGTCGAGGTCCGCGACCACCGAGACGATGGTGCGCGACGGGATATAGCGCGACCGATGGTAGGCGGCGACCTGTTCGCGACGGAAGCCCTCCAGCACGGCCTCATGCCCGATCCGCCAGCGGCGGATGCGGTGGTGATCGTAGAGCAGCTCGTGCAGCGTCTCGCCGGTCACCGCGCCCGGACTGTCGAGCTTCCGCTTCGCCTCCTGGATGATCACCCCGAGTTCGCGCCGCAACTCGTCGGCGTCGAAGAGCGGATTGCGCACCTGGTCGGCCTGCAACGTCATCGCCTCAATGGCATGCCGCGCAGGGACCGACGCGTAGTACACGGTGCGATCGTACGAGGTATAGGCGTTCAGCGAGCCGCCAAGCGCCTTGGTGCGCTGGGCCAGCTCGCCAGGGCCCAGGGTCGGCGTCCCCTTGAAGAGCATATGCTCGAGCACGTGCGAGATCCCGGCGACCTCGTCGGGTTCGTCGAGGAAGCCGGCGCGGACATGCGTGGCGAGGGCGGCGGCGGGTGCGGCACGGCGGCGCTGCACCAACAGCGTCACGCCATTCGGCAAGACCTCGCGACGGACGCCGTCGGTCGGGCGCACACTCATGCGCGGCCGCCACTCCCCAATGGCTTGACCATCATCAGCACCACCGCCACCGCGACCAGACCAACACCATAACCGACGACATGGAGCAGATCCTCGCCCTGGGGCACACCCCGGACCGGCGAGATCAGATGGAACGGCGGGAGCAGGCGGTGCGCCCAGAGGAGCGTCGACGGCGGCTCGGTTTTCGACATCGCCATGATCGTGAGCAGGTCGTCGAGGCGGGCCTGCGTAAAGGTGATGGCGAAGGTGAAGAGCCAATCGCGTGCGGTGAACACCGAGGCGAGCAGCACGGTGCCACCAACCAGCAAATACCCCAGGGCGGTCACCTCAATCAGCGGCAGCGTGATGCCAGTGCCCTTCCCGAAGAGCAGTTGGAGGCCGAGCCCGAGCAACACGGGAATCAAGAGCACTGCCACGCCGCCGAGGAGCCAGCGCTGCAGGTAGAACCACCAAGGCGCCATCGGCTTCGAGAACCAGGCGCGATAGTAGCCGCGCCCCACGTCGTTGCCGGCGACACCGCCGGACGCCACCAGCACCGCAAGCGTCAGGACGGCGGCGACCACTTGGCGAACGAATTGCGCCGGGTCGGCCATGGCGCTGGCATCGTTCCGCGCGAGCCGCCAGATGACCACGCAGATGGTCACGGCCACGGTCGCGAAGAGCGCGAGCGGACCCTGCGCCACGTCTATCAGATGCGCCGGGAGATAGCGGAACGGCGAGCGGTTGCGGGTCATCGCTGCACCGCCTCGCGGAAGGCCGATTCGAGGCGCCCCTCTTCGGGCACGCACTCCACCAGCACCGCGCCGGCGGCGAGGAGCGTCGCGAGCCCGGCGCTCAACTCGCGGCGTGAGGCCAGGCAGCGCCAGGTCCCGGCGCGGCCTGCCACGGCGGTCGCTCCGGGGAGGGCGGTGGTGACGTCGACCGTCCCCTCGAGCACCAGACGCCACGCCAACTGCTCGGAACGCTCCTCGGTTGCGTGGCCCACCACCCGCTGCAATCGGCCATGGTCAAGAATCGCGACGCGATCGGCGAGCATCTCGAGTTCGTCGAGGTTGTGTGAGGCAATGAGGACGAGACGATCCGGGCGACGCAGGGCACTGACCACGTCGCGGAAGCGCTGGGTCCAGAGCGGATCGAGGCCGTGCGTCGGTTCGTCGAGCACCACCAGCTCGAAGTCGCCGATCAGCGCCTGCGCCAGCCCGACGCGCTGCAGGTTCCCCTTCGAGAGCTGCTTGATGCGCTTCGCTGCATGCTCATCGAGACCGAGGCGCGTCATCATCGCATCGCTCTCGGGGGCGACACGTGCCGAGGCCACCCCGGAAAGGGTCGCCATCCGGCGCACCGTAGTGGGCACCTTCCAGCGGGGCGGCAAGTTCACCAGTTCGGTGAGATAGCCGACACCGTGCTGCTCCACCCACGCGCGCGGCGCGGCGCCATCGATGGTGATCCGCCCCGAGGTTGGGTGGAGAAAGCCCATCAACAGCGAAATCATGGTGGACTTCCCTGCGCCATTCGGACCGGCAATCCCCACCACCTCACCGCGCGCCATCTCGAGCGTGAACTCCGCCAGCGCATCGACCCGCTTGCGGGAGACGAGGGCGGTGTAGGACTTGGAGACCGATTCGAACCGGATCACTCCACGATCCGAATGACGCCCGCTTCGGCCGATCCACGGAGGAAGGCCTCGGCCGTGGTGATCGGGATGCAGACCCCGGTCTCGGCCGCCCCGCGACGGGCGTACGCCTGCATGAACTCGGTCATCGTCCCATCGGCCCAGGCCCCTTCGACGGCCTGCAACTGCAGCAACAGCTCGTCCCAACTGCCGCGCAGGGCCAGCCCGCCGAGCGTCTCGATCACGTGGCCGCCGATCATCCCGTCGGCAGTCGGGCGGCGCTGCATCCCGGGGATGTCGCGCATCAGCGTGCCGAAGAGTTCGAGCTGGGTCGGGTCACGTGGGGTCCCGTCGGGCTGCATCCCCTCGATCTCGGCGAGGATCATATCCTCCGCCGTTGCCTCGCTGCCGAGCACGGCGAGCCGCTCGAGCCACTCCGAGACCTCGGGGTCATCGTCGCCGACCTGCCGCGCCGTCTTGAGCAACTCGATGACCCGCCAGATGCCGAGGTCGTCGAAGTGGTCATCGGGCGTGGTCCGCGCGAAGTGGAGCATCGCCGCCGTGACTTCGCCGCGATCGTAGAGGATGTTGGCCAGATAGATCCGCGGCTCCGCAAACGACGACTCGAGCTCGAGGGCGCGCCGCAGCCAGTAATAGGCATCCGCGTCCATCCCGAGCCGATGGGCGGTATAGCCGAGGGAGGCGGCGATTTCCGGCGATTCGGGATGATGGAAGTGGACCCGCTCGAAGGTGCGCCGGGCCTCGACGAAATACCCTTCACGGAAGAGCGCGCGGCCGATCTGCAGCATCAACTCGTGGTCGTCGTCGAAGCCGAGGGCCACGACCTGCTCGAAGGCATGGAGCGCCGCGGCCATGTGGCCGATCACGAGGAGGGTCTCGCCGAGTCCGGCGAGCGCGTCTTCCTGTTCGGGGTCGAGCAGGAGGGCGTGCTCGAACGCCTGCCGCGCCCACGCGTATTCTTCGCGGGCGAGCTGCGCGTACCCGACACCGACATGCAACTCAACCGCTTGGGGGTAGCGAGTGATCCCGTCACGGAGGAGCGTGAGGGCGTCGTCGTACTGCGATTCGTTGTACAGTTGGTGGGCCTGTTCGTCGTACTCATCGGAGCTGAGATAGGGCTCCATGGGCAGTAGGCCTCCAGGCGGGTGTGCTCGCAATGTTGAGGCGATCCGAACGCGGCGCAAGGGGTGTGCGCGTCGTGCGGAAGTCAAGGGAGCGCGCGTACCACGATGCGTTGTCGCACGGTGGCCTGGACCGCGCGTCCGCCACCGCGCGACGTGACGTCGGTGACCACCTCCCGCGTCCACCCGATCGGCACCCCGCGGACATCGAGGCGCAACTGCGATACCTCGCGCGCCGACTCGGAGATGCGCACCGCCACGGTGTCCCGTGCGACCGCCGTTCTGTCATGCGTCCGCGTCGCCGTCCAGCGATAGCGACGGATCGCGACGGAGTCGGCGACACGCTGCCAATCACGCCCAGCGCCGTCGCGCCCCCGCCCGTTGACCGGCAGCGGTGGGGCCACCGGCGGGAAGAAGTCGTCCATCGCCGCGGCGAGGTCGTTCACCTCCACCAACGCGGGCGGCACAAAGGGGACGTCGACCACCACCATCCCGCCCCGCGGTGCGGGCACCAGCTTCCACCGGCCGCCCGTAAAGCCATCGGTGTCGAAGACAACCCGCCCCGCTGGCCCGTCCTCCACCAGCCGCACGGCGACCGCCTCCACCACGGTGGTGTCGGCGCGCCGACTCAGCCGGTATTCCGTCTCGCGCGTGAGCGTCCGCACCAACTCCGCCGTCGCGGTGCGCGAGGTGATCGTGGTGGTGATGGATTCGAGGTAGCCGGCGGGAGACTGGGCGAGCAGCGATTGGCGAACGGCGAACGGCGACGCGCCCAGCAGCACGGCACCGGTGCACGCGCGAACGGCGAACCGCCGGGCCGAGGCCCTCGCCGTTCGCCGTTCGCCGCTCGCTGTTCGCCTAGCCAAGATAGGGGTAGCGCCAATTCGTCGGCGGATTCCCGACTTCCTTCACCGTCCGGGCCGAGACCCAGCGGTAGAGGTTCAGGAGCGAGCCGGCCTTGTCGTTGGTACCGGAGGCGCGGGCACCCCCGAACGGCTGCTGGCCGACCACGGCACCGGTGCACTTGTCGTTGACGTAGTAGTTGCCGGCAGCGTGACGCAGCTTCGTCTCGGCGTGCACCACCGCCGCCCGGTCCTGCGCGAAGATCGCGCCGGTCAGGGCGTAGGTCGCGGTGTCGTCGATCAGCGTGAGCACCTCGTCCCAGGCCGCATCCTCATACACATAGGCCGAGAGGATCGGGCCGAAGAACTCTTCCTTCATGATGCGGTGGTGCGGATCGGTGGTCTCGAGCAAGGTCGGTTGCACGAACCAGCCGACCGAGCTGTCGCAGGTGCCGCCGGCGTGCACCGTCACGGTCGGGTCCGTCTTGACCGCCGTGAGCAGTGCCTCGTGCTTCCGGAACGCCTTCTCGTCGATGACTGCGCCGACGTAGACCGAGAAGTCGGCCGGGTCACCGACCTTGATAGCCGCCATCTCCTGCTGCATCCGCGCCTTCACGCGCGGCCAGAGCGAGCGCGGGATGTAGGTGCGCGAGCAGGCGGAGCACTTCTGCCCCTGATATTCGAACGAGCCGCGAATCAGCGCGGTCACGAACGCCTCGACATCGGCCGAGGGGTGCGCCACGATGAAGTCCTTGCCGCCGGTCTCGCCGACGAGACGCGGGTAGCCGCGGTAGCTCGGCAACCGCTCGGCCACGCCCTGCCAGATGCTCTGGAAGACCGCCGTCGAGCCGGTGAAGTGCACGCCCGCCAGATGTCTCGAGTCGAGGAGGGTCTTCGTCGTCGAGGCCGAATCGCCCGGAATGAACTGGATCACGCCGGCCGGGAGCCCGGCCTCGCGCAGCAGATCGTAGATCAGCCAGTTCGAGAGCGACGCGGTCGCCGAGGGCTTCCAGAGCACCACGTTGCCGAGAATCGCCGGGGCGGTCGGGAGGTTGCCGCCGATTGCCGTGAAGTTGAACGGCGTGATGGCGTAAATGAATCCCTCAAGCGGGCGCCAATCGAGGCGGTTCCAGACGCCCGGCACCGAGATCGGCTGCTCATGGAGCAGCTGCTCGGCGTAATGGACGTTGAAGCGCCAGAAATCGATCAGCTCACAGGCGGCGTCGATCTCGGCCTGGTGGGGGGTCTTCCCCTGGCCGAGCAGCGTCGCGGCGTTGATCCGGTGGCGCCAGGGGCCGGCGAGGAGATCCGCCGCCTTCAGGAAGACGGCGGCGCGGTCGGCGAACGACCAGTGTTCCCAGACCTTCTGGGCGGCGATGGCACCATCGATCGCCTGCTGGAGCAGCTCGGGCGTCGACTGGTGGACGGTGGCGAGGTGATGCTGATGTCGCTGGGGGGAGGTCACCCGATTGGTCTTGCCGGGGCGGTGCTCGACGCCATTGACGACCACCGGGATGTCCGTCACCACGCTCCCGAGCTCGCGGATGGCGGCCTCGAGGCCGGCGCGCTCCGGGGACCCCGGGGCATAGCTGAGGACGGGTTCGTTGATGGGGGTCGGGATGTTGCCGATGGCACTCATGGCGGGACTCCGGTCCGGGGTGATCTGGTCGGCGGGAAGGGTAGGGCGGACGGGGGGCGGGGACAAGGATGCCGGGTGGCCCCGGCGTGGCTATCTTGTCTGCTTGGCTGGTGACCGGGAACCCGGGCCCCGCCCCGTCGGTACCAGTGTCGATCCCGTTCGGAGACTTCTCGATGCGCCGTTATGCCCCGCTTGCCCTGGTCGCCCTCCTCGCGGCCTGCCCGACGTACGATTCGTACAAGTATGCCGCCGGTCAGGACGGCCTGATGTCGGCGGACGACTACGCCGCCTACGGTCCTGAGCAGGCGATCGCGATGGCCGTTGGCCGCGAGTTCGGCAAGGGCGAAGCGGGCTCGACCCCAGAGGCCTTCGCCAAGCAGGCCGATGCCGCGCTCGCCTACGCCAAGAAGTTTCCGCAGATCAAGTCCATCACGGCGGACACCCTTGGTCACCGCCTCGTCCTGACCTTCGCCGACGGCTGGAGCACCCAGGTCACGCCGATCACCGATGGCAAGAGCGGCGACGACACGAAGGGCCTCCCCAAATAGTCAGGGCCGGGGCGAGGCAGCCGGGGCGAGGCATGCCTCGCCCTGGCAACGCGGGCTAACGCCCCCCCGCCACCCCGCCCATCTTCGCCACGCCCCCCATCATGTCGCCCATCATCCACCAGTGCTCGACCCCCATCAGGTCGCGCGTCGGGTCCTGCATCAGGTCGAGCTGACGCGAGATCTCGGCGCCCTTCTGCGCGCGCGGGATGGTCGGCGAGGCGAGGATATCGGAGATGATGTCGTGCATCATGTGCAGGTTGTCGAAGATCGCGGCGGCGCGCGGGTGCGCCGTAGTGAAGCGCGGCGCGACCGCAGGGGCCATCGGCATCACCGAGGGAAAACCGCCGGGCGCCGCCGTGACCATGGCGCGCCAGTGCGCCACGACGCGATCCACTCCCGCGCGTTGCTCGGCGCGATCCTCGCTCACCAGAAACCCTTCGTACAGGCCGATCTGCAGCCAGTGATATGACCAGATCAGCCCGTTGAACTGTGGCACCTCGCGCCGGAAGATCTGCGAGAAGGGTTGCTCATCCATCAGGGCCATCGACTTCGGCACGATCGGGAGGGCATAGCGCGTCTCCTCGAGGTAGTAGTCGGTGATCCGCTCGATCAGGGTGTCGCGGGCGGCTGACGTAAGCCGTGGATCGGCGTAGGCATCGTAGATCTGCCGGTGCAGAATGTGCGCCCAGTCGAAGGTCACCTTGGCACGCCACGCCACCTTCGCGTAGGTCGGCTCGACCGCCTCTTCCGGGATCGCGAAGCGCGGCGGCTTGACCAGCAGGTCGCCGACGAGGAAGTCGTAGTCGCCGGCCAGCGCCGTCTGGGCCTGGGGAAGCGGCAAGGTCAGCAGCCGCTCATAGAGGATCGCGTGGCCGTAGTCGAAGGCATTGAAGAGTCGAGCGGCGTCGTTGTGCCGGGCGAGGAACTGCCAGTTGAAGCTGCCCGGATAGGGGCGCACTTCGTCGCGACGTTGCTGGGCAAGGAGCACGGTCGGCAGGGCGACCAGGGCGACCAGGGCGAGGAGGAGACGGCGGATCATCGGTCACCTCGCACGCTCGGGGTGCCGAGCGAAAAGGTGCGCGAGAGCCCCAGCGTGAGGGCGAGCCCGGGCCCGTCGCCGAGGCCGTGGGCCACGCCGGCATCGAAGACCAGCGAGGGCGTCACCTGCCGGCGGAGGCCAGCACCGATTTCCCAATGCTGATCGGCCAGCCCCAACGGACGGGCGCTGTAGAGCTCGGCGATCAGCAGGGTACTGTGCCGCATCAGCGTCCAGTCGGCGGCGAGTGAGGCCGACCACCGCCCGGGTGTGTCGGCCTCCGGGGCGTTGCTGGCGCGGCCCACCGTGACCGAGGCGTTGGCATGGGTGCGGAATCGCCCCCACGTGCGCGTGGCGATGGCCTTCCCCACCATCAGGACGCCATCACCCGAGGCGCCACCACCGGGGAGAATGGCATCGGCCCGCAGCGCGATCCCCGGGGCATGCGCGGTCTCGGCGTTGAGTGAGACAAGCGCGAAGACGCGCGGTCCGGCAGCGGCCGCTTCGCCGAGCCGATCAGAGGCGCGGAACGGGAGCTTGAGGCCCACCAGGCCGTTGGGAAAGGCACCCCACATCACCTCGGGGGTGAACTCCACCTCGCCACGGCCGGCGTGGCGGGCGTAGTGGAACGGCATCATCCACTCCCAGGAGCGGAACTCGATCGCCCAGGCGTCTTCGGAGCGGACCGGCCGTTCGTCGTCCAGATTGCGGTAATCAGTTTGCGCCGGGAGCGCGGCGGCGGATAGCGCCAGCGCCCCTGCGAGCAGCAGGGATCGGGCAACAACAGGCATCGTCATCCTCGGTGAAGCGAGTAAGGTCAGGGACCAGCGACTCGATCAGACGAGGAGCGATG
>JBBQJU010000067.1:0-11081 GCA_038326215.1 Gemmatimonadales bacterium
GCCCGGGCAGGCATCTACATCAAGGGAGGAGATGCCCTCGAGCAGCTGGCGACGCCCGGGCATCTGGTGCTCGACAAGACCGGCACCGTCACCGAAGGGCGCACGGCATTGATGGTGTGGCACGGCGATCCGTCGGTGCAGGCCATGGTGCTCGCGCTCGAGTCAGGGTCGTCGCACCCGATCGCCGACGGTTTCCGCCGCGCCTGGCCGGACCGCCGGGTGCCCGTCGCCGAGTCGGTGACGCACACCGTCGGTGGCGGCATCCGCGGGGTGATCGAGGGCCGGGATGTGCTGGTCGGGTCGCCGCGCTTCGTGATGGCGGAGGCGCGTGGTGGCGAACTGCTGCTGGCGTCGCTCGCTGGTCGGGCGCTGACGCCGGTGCTGGTTTCAGTCGACGGGGTCGTGGTGGCTGCCGCCGGGCTCGGCGATCGGATCCGCGACGACGCGGCCGCAGCGCTCGACGCACTCCGTCGCCGGGGGTGGCGCACCACGCTGCTGTCCGGCGACGATCCGGCGGTGGCCGCCGAGGTCGGTGCGGCGCTCGGCTTCGCCCCCGAGGCGGCGATCGGCGGGGCAACGCCTGAAGCGAAGTTGGCGCGAATCACGGCGTGGCGCGCCGAGGGTGGCCCGGTGGTGATGGTGGGTGATGGGGTCAACGATGCCGCGGCGATCGCGGCGGCCCATGTCGGCATCGGCGTGCATGGTGGCGCCGAAGCGTGTCTCGCAACGGCCGATGTCCATCTGACGTCGCCCGGGCTGGCACCGTTGGTAGGGTTGGTGACGGGCGCTGCGCGGACCATGCGCGTGATCCGTCGCAACATGGTCTGGGCGTTGACCTACAATCTCGTCGGGGTCGTGTTGGCGATGACGGGGACGATCTCGCCACTCATCGCGGCGATCATGATGCCAGCGAGTTCACTCACGGTGGTGCTCGGCAGTTGGCTCGGGCGCACCTTTGCGCCGGTGTCCGGTGCGGCGCCGAGCGGCGTGGGGCCCACGGCCGCACCGGCGGCCGAGGTGGCCGCGTGAGTGTCATCTTTCTGGTGCTGCCGCTGGCGTTGCTGCTGGTGGGGGCGGCGGTCTGGGCCTACGTCTGGTCGGCGCGGGGCGGGCAGTTCGATGACCTCGATACCCCTGCCGTTCGGCTGCTGCACGACGACGGTGAACCGCTGGTTACCGACGGCCGCGCAGCTTCTCGATTGCCCGCCGATCCTTCTTCGACGGCCGACCGTCGCTGAATTCATGCGACGGTGCCAACCGGAGCTGCTCCGCCAACTCGGTACGCGCGGTCAGCGAGGCTGGTGTCTCCCGGTAGAGTTCGGCCGCCTGCGCGGCCGTCCCCCGTCGCTCACCGACCCCAGTCACCGCCCCTTCCCCACGATACGGCACCACGCGGACGACGATCGTGTCGCCGGCGCGCACGGTCCGCGCTGGCTTGGCGCCGTCGCCATTGACGTCGACCTTGCCGCCGAGCACCGCCTCGGTCGCAGCGGAGCGCGTCTTGTAGAAGCGAGCGGCCCAGAGCCACTTGTCGAGCCGGACCGCCGTTGCGGCGTCTTCGCGTGCCATCTCCTCTCCCGGGTGGGCGTCATCGCCGTGGATTGAGCATATTACACTGCTTGACCACCCCACTCATCCCTCCCGACTCCGCCGGTCCAGCCACGGGCGAGTTCCCGATCGTCCCGCCGTCACCACCACGGGCGCTGGATCGACTCCGGCTCCCGGGCCCGCGCGCGCTGGTCGGCGGGATCATCCTGGTTCGGCTGGTGCTGGTGGGCCTCGTCTTCGGGAGCTCCCTCGGCGCGCCGGCGGGCGGCATCCCCGCCCCGGTTCGCATCGTGGCGGGGTTGATCGGGCTGGTGGCCATCGGCTGGTTCACGGTCGTGAGCCGAGATCGCAGTGCGACCCTTCCGGCAACGACGCTGTTCGTGCAGGCCTTCGTCGATATTCTGCTCGTTACTTCGCTCGTGTCGGGCGGTGCCACACCGCTGGCCGCCCTCTACGTGGCGTTGGTGGCGGTCTACGGGTTGCTGCTGCCGACCGGCCGTGGTCTGCTCACCGTGCTGTTGGCCGCGGCCTGCTACATCGCCGTGACCCTCCGCTCGGCGGACCCTGGTCCGGACTTCTGGTCACAGGTGGTGGTGATCGGGCTGGTCGGTGTCCTGATCGCCCTGCTTGGCAACCGGCTCACCTCGGCATCGCGCGAGCAGCACGCGCTGGCCGTGGCGCTCGCCCAGGTCCGGCTCGAGGCCGAAGAGATTCTGGCGACGATTCAGTCGGGCGTGCTCTCGGTGGATGGCGAGGGACGGCTGGGCTTCATCAATCCGCGCGGGGCGAAGATCCTCGGCGGCGGGCGGTTCATCCCCGGACAACCGGTGCTCGACGTGCTGCGGGCCTGTTCCCGCGAGCTGCATGAGGCGATCGTGCTGGGCCTGACCGAAGGGACGCGGATCATGCGCGGCGAGGCCTCGGTACGGCGCGCTGACGGCACCCTCTTCCCCGTGGGGCTCTCGACCACCACCTTCCAGCGGCCCGGGACGACGCGCCCGTTGGTCACGGCCATCTTCACGGACATCTCCGATCTCAAGCGACTCCAGGAGTTCCGGGTGCGCGCGGAGCGGCTCGAGGCGGTGGCCGAGCTCAGTGCCTCCCTGGCCCACGAGATTCGCAATCCGCTCGCCGCGATTCGGAGCGCGGTCGAGCAGCTGGCGCGCTCCGTGGGGCGGGACGAGGACGATCAGACCTTGGCACGCCTGGTCATGCGGGAAAGTGAGCGACTCAATCGGCTGCTCAGCGAGTTTCTCGATTTCTCCCGCGTGCGCGCCTCCCGCTTCGAGCGGATCGAACTGCTCGGTCTGGTCGAGGCCGCGGCGCAGATCACCCGGGAGCATCCCGAGGCGCGGGGCCCGGTCATTACTGTCGTCGGGGAGGCGGTCGACCTCGACGGCGACGAGGACCTGCTCCACCGGGTGGCGAGCAACCTCATGCTGAACGCGGCGCAGGCGCTTGCCGGGCGTGGGCATATTCACGTCACCGTGCGGCGGGCCCGACCCGGCGAAGCACCCGTCGGGCGGGTCGAGCGGCCGGTGATGCTGCTGGTGCAGGATGACGGTCCCGGGATTCCGGAGGCGGTCCGCGAACGGCTCTTCGAGCCCTTCGTGACCGGGCGTTCCGGGGGCAGCGGGCTGGGCTTGGCAATCGTGCAACGAGCCGTGGACGCGCATCGTGGCGTGATCCTGGTGGACACCGTGGCGGGCTCGGGGACGACCTTCTCGATCTTCCTGCCCGCGACTTCGACTGCAGAGGAGGCAACATGACCCAGCATCAACCGTCTGTGCTGGTGATCGATGACGAGTCGGGGATCCTCGACACGGTGCGCATCCTCCTCAAGAAGGAGGGCTACGAGGTCTCGGTTGCGCAGGGTGGCAAGGCCGGCCTCGAGGCGATTCGCACCGTGAGTCCGGACATCGTGGTCACCGATGTGCGCATGCCGCAGGTCACCGGCCTCGATATTCTGCAGGCCTGCAAGGACCAGGACCCGATGATGCCGGTCATCCTGATGACCGCGCAGGCCTCGCTGCAGAGTGCCATCCAGGCGGTCAACATCGGCGCCTTCTACTACCTGCAGAAACCGTTCTCCAATGATGAACTGCTGGCGATTCTCCGTCGCGCCTGCGAGTTCCGCCAGATCCGCGTCGAGAATAAGCAGCTCAAAGCCGAGATCCGCCGCACCAGTGGCGGGCCGCGCCCCACCGCGTCCCGGCCGATCGGAAAGTCCCGCCGTTTTCAGGAAATCCTTCGCTTCGCCGATCTGGTCGCGCCGACCGCGTCGACGCTGCTGATCACCGGCGAAAGTGGCACCGGCAAGGAAGTCCTCGCGCGCTACACGCACGACGCCTCACTGCGCGCCGAGGGGCCGTTCATGTCGATCAACTGCGGCGCCCTCCCGGAGACGCTGCTCGAAAGCGAACTCTTCGGCCATGTGAAGGGCTCCTTCACCGGCGCCGTGCGCGACAAGCAGGGGCTCTTCGCCGCCGCGAAGGGTGGCACCTTTTTCATGGACGAGGTCGGCGAGATGCCGCCGTCGCTGCAGGTGAAGCTGTTGCGCGTGCTGCAGCAACGCGAGGTGATCCCGGTCGGCGCCACGGAGGCGATCCCGGTTGACGTCCGCATCATCGCGGCGACGAATCGCGACCTAGAGGAAGAGGTGCGGCGCGGCCACTTCCGCTCCGATCTCTTCTATCGCCTCAACGTGCTCGCCGTCGAGTTGCCGCCGCTGCGCGAACGGCGCGATGACCTGATCCTGCTGATCGACCGCTTCCTGCAGGATCTCTCCGAGGAACACGAGTCGGAGCCGAAGGCGCTGGCCGCCGAGGCGATGGATGCGGTGATGGTCTATGAGTGGCCGGGCAACGTGCGCGAGCTGCAGAACGCCCTCGAGCACGCCGCGGTGCTCTGCCGCGGTCCGTTGATCGAGCCGCAGCATCTGCCAGAGCGGATCACGCGGCGGAAGAAGGAGCCGCTGGTGGCGGAACGGAATCAGCCGAATCCGGAACTCGACCTCGTGGAACGCGCGTACATCATGTTCGTCCTGCAAGCCGAGGGCGGCAACAAGACGCGGGCCGCGGAGGTGCTGGGGATCGACCCGAGCACGCTCTACCGGAAGTTGTCGCGGTACGAGGGGAACGGAGCGCCGTAGGGTGGCCTGGCTTGCCGGCGTCGCTGCGCGATGGAAGGCGCTGGAGTGGCGGGCCGACCTGGTGGTCGCGCTGCTCGCCGGGATCGGCTACGCGATCCTCGGCTGGTGGCTCTGGGAAGGGCGTCCGACCGGGATCGATGAAGTCGTGATGGTGTGGCAGGCGCGGTTGCTGTGGCACGGCCACCTCGCCGCACCCGTGCCGCTCCATCCGGAGGCCGTGCTCACCCGACTGACCGGGATCGGCCCCATCGGGATCATCGGGCAATTCTCGTTGGGCTCCGCCTTGCTGCTGGTGCCCTTTGTCGCGATCGGGCAGGTCGCCCTCGCTGGGCCGGTGTACGGCGCGATCGGGGTCTTCTGCTGGGCCCGGCTGGTCCGCCGGCTGGAGCCGCACCCGGCCACGGCACTCGCCGCCGTGCTCCTGCTCGCGATCTCTCCGTTCTGGGCCATCCAATCCACGTCACAACTCGCCCATGTCCCGCTGACCGCGCTGATCTGCCTGATCGGCGTCATGATGGCGAGGCTCTGTGGCGGCGATCCCCCCGCGCGCGCCGCGATCTGGCTTGGTGTGCTGGTCGGCCTCGCCGCCTTGGTCAGGCCGGTCGAAGCGCTCGCCGCCGCGGTTCCCGCCGCGCTCATCGTGCTCTGGGCAGTCGCCCGCGGGCGGTTGCCGCGTCGGGTACTCGCGCAGGGTCTGCTGGGCGTCGCTGGTCCGTTGGCGATCCTCTTGGCAACCAACACGATCACGACCGGCGCGCCACTGCGATTCAGCTACGACGTGGTCTCCGGCCCGAACCATCGGCTCGGCTTTCACGAGGGCCCGGACGGCGTCGACTACACCCCGGCGCTCGGCCTGCTGAAGATGCGGAAGCAGATGCACAGTCTCGGCGAGGCAACCTGGGAATCGCGGGTCACGCCCTTCTGGCCGGCGGCGCTGGGCGTCGTGCTCGCGCTACCCGCCTTGACGTTGCTCGAGGGCTGGGCGATCGCCTCCGTTGTCACTCTGCTTGCGGCGAACTGGGCCTACTGGGGCAACGCGGAGTGGTTGGGCCCGCGCTTCATGCTGCCCGTGTTGCCCTTCCTGCTGCTCACCGTGGCGCGCCTGCCACGACTGCTGGGACGCTGGCATCAGGCCCTTGGCGCGGTCGCGGCGCTCGCGATCCTTGGGGTCGTGGGCGAAGGGTTGCTCCGCGGGGCACCCCGACGATTCCGCGAATTCGACGAGATGGAGCGCGCCACCACCACGGACCTGACGCGATTGCTCATCGGCACGCCGAATCCTGGGTTGATCATCGCCCGTGGCGATATCCGACGGAGCAATGAAGCCCGCGTGCGCGCCATCGCCGGCAAGCGCGGTGCGGGGAAGGGCATTGTGAAAGGCGACCAGGACTGCGACGTGCTCTGGGCGGTGCGCTGGTTCGAGCTCGGTGTGCGGCCCGCGCCGCCCGTCGCCGCGGCGTGGCAGGCATGGTGCGCTGGGCCAGACTATCAGGAGTGGCGATTGGTGAGTTCCGAGGTGGCCGGGGCAGTGCTCCTTTTCTCGACGCCCGACCGTCCGATCCTGCGGAGTCTGGGCGCGCGGACCGCGCTGCTAGCCGACAGCACCACCTTCCGGACTCGCACACGGCTGCTCCTGTGGGAGCGCATCGGCAAGGAACGATGGCGCCCGCGGCTGGCGGCGTTTGACTACGACAGTGCGCTGGCCAGCTGGGGCCGCGAGGACAGCGCGTTTGCGAGCGGGCGCCGGCAGGTGGGCCGATGATCGCCCGCGTTGCGGCGCTGATCCTGCTGCTCTTCGGGCTGCTGCCGATCGCGAACTGGATTCCCGGGGGGCACGCCGCGCCGTGGTATCAGGATCGACTGGATGCCTGGGCAAGCGGCGGGGCGATCGTGTTGGGGATCGCGGTGATCGCGTGGATTGTGCTCCGTGGCCGGCCACAGCTCTGGCCCACCGGCGCGTGGAGTAACCTTGCCAGACACTGGCACCGCGCCGACTGGGCCGCCGACCTCGGCATCGCCTTGGCGGCGTTCGGGCTCTATGCCGCCGTCTCCCGGCTGGTGCTCTCCGCGTCGCCATTGCTGATCGACGAGATCATTCAGGTCTATCAGGCGCGCACCTTCGCGGCAGGAGCGTTCTGGCGAGTCGCTCCCGCGCACCCCGAGTTCACTGGTGCGATGCACCTGATCGACTGGGGGGGCAAGGTCTACGGCCAATTCCCCGCGGGTGGGCCGGCCATGCTCGCCCTTGGCACCTTGGCCCATGCGGAATGGCTGGTTGGACCACTCTTCGCAGCGATCGGGCTCTTCGCGTTCGCGCGGATCCTGCGCCGAATCGAGGGCCGGCAGGGGACGGCGCTCGCCGCGCTGCTGCTCTACGGCTTTGCTCCATTCACGATTTTTCTCAGTGCCTCGATGATGAACCACGTCACCACCGTGACATGGGTGTTGTTGGGGACCTGGGCGCTCGTGGCCGCCACCGCGACCGCGGCCCCGCGCATCGGACATGCCTTCCTGCTTGGACTCGCTTTCGCGATCGCGGCCTCCATCCGTCCCCTCGATGGCGCCGTCTTCGCGATCCCCGCGGGCGCCTGGCTGCTGGGCCGCACGCGACGCGGTGGCGGGCATGTGCTGGCGTTGCTCGCCAGCGGGGTCGGGATCGCACTGCCGCTGGTGCTGCTCGGCGTCGTCAACGCGGCGCAGACCGGCGATCCCTTCCGCTTCGGTTACATCGAGATGTGGGGCCGCTCGCACGAGCTCGGCTTCCACGAGGCACCGTGGGGTTTCCCGCACACGCCGGCGCGCGGGCTCGAGTTGGTGAACCTCTATCTGCTGCGCCTGCAGAGCTATTTCCTCGAAACCCCGGTGCCGTCGCTGCTCTTTGCGACTGGTGCGCTGGCGCTGGTGCGCCGAGTGCAGGCCTTCGATCGGTGGGCGCTCGCGGCCTGCGGCGGTGTCCTGCTTGCCTACTGGGCCTACTGGCACGACGGCTTCTACCTCGGCCCACGCTTCATGCTGCCGCTCGCGCCGTGGCTGGCACTCTGGACCGCCCGGTTCCCGGCGGAACTCGCCGAGCGGACACCCTCGCTGCCGCTGCGCCGCGCGGTGCTGGTCGGGGGGATCGCCTCGCTGCTGATCGGGAGCACCCAACTGCTGCCGCTCCGCGCCCAGCAGTATCGCAACGGCATGCTCTCGATGCGACTCGACGTCGACTCCGTCGCCACCGCGCAGGGTGTGACCGGGGCGATGGTGCTCGTGCGTGAGAGTTGGGGGGCGCAAGTGATTGCCCGGATGTGGGGCGTGGGCGTGTCGCGCGTCGAGACAGAACGGTACTATCGCACCGTCGACCTCTGTCGACTCGATGAGGCGTTGCGCCAGGTCGAGACCTCCGGTGGCACGGCGACCGCGTTCCACGCCTTGGTATCGCCGCTGCAGGCGGATTCGGCCGAGCTCGTGGCACTGACGATTTCGACGGATACGACAGGCCGGGTGCGTCGTGGGTCGACGTTGACCCCATCGTGCACCCGACGGCTCCTCGAGGATCGCGCGGGCTTCACGACCTTTGCGCCGTTGTTGCTGGGGACACGGATGGACAATCGTTTTGTGCGTGACCTGCACGCGCGCGATACGTTGCTCCTTGCCGCGGATGGGAACCGACCGATCTGGTTGCTGACCCAAGCGCCGGAAGTCGGTGGTCCCCTGCGCTTCACGCCATTCAACCTCGATTCCGCGCGGGCGGAATGGCGCGCCACGGGAGCGAATCAATGACCGCCGGGCGGATGGCGCTGGTGGTCCCGGCGTGGAACGAGGCGCGTCGCCTCGACGATGCGGCCTTCCTCGCCTTCGTCACATCGCAGGATGTGGTTGACCTGCACTTTGTCGATGACGGCAGCCAGGATGCGACGCCGACGCGCCTCGCCGCGCTTGCCGCTGCGTCGCCTGGGCGAATCACCGTCCAGCGACTCGAGCCGAACCGCGGCAAGGCCGAGGCGGTGCGCGCCGGGTTGATCGCCGTGTTGGGGGAAGGCTATCCGCTGGTGGGGTATCTCGACGCCGATCTCGCCGCACCGCTCGACACCGCACTGCTCCTGCGCGATGAACTGGTCCGCCGGCTGAACGTCTCGATGGTGCTGGGGTCGCGCGTCAAGCTCCTCGGCTGGCGCATTCGGCGTTCAGAACGTCGCCACTACCTCGGCCGACTCTTCGCGACCTGTGCCTCGATCACCCTGGCGTTGCCCGTGTACGATACGCAATGTGGCGCGAAGGCGATGCGCGCCAGTCCGGCGCTGGTCGCGGCGCTGCAGGCCCCGTTTCTCTCGCGCTGGCTGTTCGATGTGGAATTGATCGCGCGCTTGCGTGACGCAGTGGGCGAGGCGGCACTCCGCGAGGTGCCGTTGCCGCAGTGGGAGGATCCGGGCGGATCAAGCGTGGGGTTCAAGGACTTCCTGCGGGCACCGTTGGAACTGTGGCGGATCTGGCGTCGCTACCCGCCGCCCTGATCCACCCCGCCAGCAACCGCGAACGGAAATCCCCCGGCGGCCGCTGTGCCATCGGCACCGTCCGTCGGTTCCACGCCGCCACCTCCGCAGGGTCTCCAAGGCGCAGCGCCGCAACCACCGCGCCATCGTGCAGTTCATCGCCGCCAATCCACTCCAGCGTGCGGACGCCGGGCGCGATCAGGCGGCCCGCGGCGCGCAACACCCCGACATCGTCCCAGCTCTGCACGGCGCGTCGGAACGTCAGCACGGCGAGGACCTCCGGGGGCGCCGCGTGGCGCACCGCGAACCCCATCGCATCCGTGGCGAGCGTCGTATCGACCCACCCGGCCGTGCCGCCCTCGCGGGTTTGCACCACGCGCTGGAATTGCGCGAGCCACGGCCGCCAGTCCGCGGGCGGGGTGTCGTGCGCCAGGACCGCGTCCCAACTCAGGGCCTCGTAGCGGAGATCGTTGAAGAAGCCCGGGGCGTCGGCTGGGAGCGCCGCATCGCGCCGCTGCCAGGTGCGGCGCCATTGCGCGGACTCGCGGCGCATCCCGAGCATCGTGAGCTGCTCCGCCTCGCGCGGGGCGATCGGCGTCCGGGTGAGCGCATGGACGGCGTTCAGCCAGTCATCGCCGAGGGACATCATCCCCACGGCGGCACGCCGTTCAAAACGACGGCGCTCCGCCTGCAGGTCCAGGGTCGGGTAAAAGTCGGAATTCGGCTGCCCCACGAGTGCCACCGCAGGCGCGAGGAGTCGTCGGTCGGCCAGCAGCGTCGCGTCGAGGACGCCAGGGGTGAGGGGGACGTAGTGACAGAGGTCGCGATCGAGCGCCGGAAGCGAGAGCACCGACGGCCAGTCCGGGTCGGGGAGCGGGCCTTCGGCCGACGCCACGAGCACGAGGTCGCCAGCGCCGACTTGATGCACCCGATAGTCGGGAAAGACTTCGTGCGCGGCGGCAAGCACGGAGAGCACCAGGTCGTCGTCGAGTTCGTAGGTCTGCAGCCACTGCGCAAACACCCCGCCGGGCGCCAGCTGGCCGCGGATGCGTCGATAGAACTCGACCGTGAACAAGCCCGAGACGCCACTGACCCACGGATTCGACGGCTCGGACACGATGAGGTCCCAGCGCCGGTTGGACGCGGCGAAGTAGGCCTTGGCATCTTCCAGTACGATGGTGGATCTGGCTGCATCGAAGGTGCGACGATTCGCCGGCCGGAAGAACTGCGCGGCCGCGAGCATCTGCGGTTCAATCTCCACCGTCACGACCTTGCGGAGTGCAGGCGACGCGAGGAGGATGTGCGACGTCACGCCAGAGCCGAGGCCGATGACCGCCGCGCGGCCGCCCTGAGGATGATATGCCATCGGGATCATGCCGAGCAGCAGTTGCGTCACTTGGTCGCCCTCGATGCGACGACGCACGGTCGAATCGGTGCAGGCCTGGCGCGCAAAGGCGGTGAGCGAGGCATCGGCCTTGCCGTTGGTCGCGAGCACCCGGAAGCCGTCGGGGCTCTCGCTCAGCGACACCGTCGCCGTCCGACCATCGGCATAGAAGGGCAGCGTGACCGACCTCGCGACGTCGAGCGACGCACCACGGAACACGCCGGAGACGAGCACCGTCCGGTCGAGCGGGGTGACCACCCCGATGACGACGACTGTCACGAGCGCGACGGCGGCGCCACGCATGGCGCGCGAGCCCGCCGACGTGGCACGCAACAACACCATGCCGACGCCGATGTCGATGATTCCGGCCGCGACCGCCAGTCCCTTGAGGCCCAGCAGTGGCAACAGGATCAGACTGGCGACGACCGCCCCGATGATCGAGCCCAGCGTGTTGACGGCATACACCCGGCCGATCGCAGCCTCCCCGTCGCCGCGGGCAAGGAGCGCCCGCGTCAGGAGCGGT
>JBBQJU010000068.1:0-10950 GCA_038326215.1 Gemmatimonadales bacterium
TGGCCGCGGTACCCAGCGAGGGTGGCGGTGTCGGCGGGCCATCGGAGGGCGCTTGAGGAGTCCTGCCTGGGCCCCCCGGCGGACGCGATGAACTCGGCTTGGAGGACCGAAATGGTCCCCTTCGCCAAGGTGTCGGCAGCGTGAACGACCATCACGAAGCCGGTGTCATTCGACAACGCCTCGACGATCGCCATGCGGCTTCCGGGGCACCAATTCACCGTCGCCGGGAGTGTGGCGTTCCCCGTGAACTTCCCTTTCCAGCTTAGGGTCACGGCATTGGCCGGGATGCCACCCAGCGGCAGTCCGCCCGCGCGCCCGCGCCACCACCAGAAGGCCAGGGCCGCGGCCATGAGGAGCGCGACGCCGAGGAGGGTGATTCGGCGTTGATTCACCGAATGCCGCCGAAGATCAGGTCGAAGCGGAGCCCGCGGCCCGCGCGCTCGGTGATCGGATGGCTCAGCTCGGCCCGGATGATCCCGCCGAGCACCGTGACGCCAACCCCGGCGCCCGAGAGGAACGGCGCGTCCGAAAATGCCGACCGCCGCCCGGCCTGGCCGGCGTCCGCGAAGAGCACCGTCTTCACCGCGCCGCGCCCGGAGCGCATCAGGTCAAGTTGGGCGGACCAGAGCGCATCGCCGCTGGCCACGCCGAAGTCGTAGCCACGCACGGTATTCAGGCCGCCGGCGCGCAACGCCATCTGCGGCACCATGTCGCTCCCCTGGGCGAGTCCGGCCTTGAGCCGCAGCGTCGCCGCGCCCCGCCACCACGTCTGCCGCCAGTCGGCGGTCACCCGTCCCGCCACGTCACCATCCACCGCGACACCTTCGACCGAGAGCCCAAGTGCCCGACCATACTGCTGGACCGTGTAGCGCAGCTGTCCGCCAGTGGCGAGGCCCTCACGCACTGAGGGATTGGTGGGGAAGGACCACGATTTGTCGAATGCGTGGGGTAGGCCACCCTTCGATTCGGTCGTGACACTCTGCTGGTCGGCGACGTAGGCCGCCAGCAGCAGTTCGCGCCCCAGTCCGGCACTGCGCTCAAGCTGCAGGCGCACGCCCTGCGAGAGGAGATAGGCGCCCTCGTCACGACCCACCAACATGCCGCGCAGCGAGTTGCCGAAGGTCAGCCCACGAGCCCACGGATCGATATCGGCCAGATCGCGCCCACCTGAGACCGTGAAGCGCCCACTCGGTGCGTCACGGACGATCGCGCCGGTCGCCATCACCCGCTGATCGGAAAGTCCATAGCGCGCGGTGGCAAACGCCGTCGTAAATCCCCACGGCGTGCCGAAGCGCTGCCCATAGGAAAATGTCGTCCCCTGCACCCGGTTGAAGCGGACCAATTCCGGGAGCTTCTCCCAGGCAAAGCCGAAACCTGGCTTGCCGTTCAACCCCGGCGGCAGATCCTCGACGATGCCGGCGACGTCGGCCATCGCCTCGCGCAGCCGGGCGCGATCGACGGGGTCCTGTTCGAGCACAAGCGAATCGCTCCACGCGGCGTACTGCCTGAGCGAGTCGACCGGCGGACGGTGCACCTGGTAGCGGCCGCCGCGCGCGAGGTAGCCGGTGTTGTCCCGGGCACGGAGGGAATCGGGGATGGCATTGTCACGCCGCGCCGTGCGGAGGGAGTCGCGCGCGGCGACGCGCTCCGCGCGAGTACGGCGTGACGTGGAGTCGCGGAACGGCGCTGTAAACGCGACGGCCTTTCCGGTATTGACCTCGTAGTCATCGAAGGTCGTCGTCGCCTCGAAGGGGACGGTGAGTCCACCGCCGAGCGGCACGGTCACGCGGCCGGAGAGGACCTGCCGCGCCGGCAACCAGTAGCGGTTGTCTTTCAGCGCGTATTCCAGATCGGCGTCGAACTGGACGATCTGCTGCACGACCCGTCCCGCGCGACGGGCGTCGGCGCTGTCCGCCGCCGTGTTGCCGTCGGGGTCTGTCCACAGTTCGTTGCCGACGAATCGAAAGGTGAAGCGCACCACATCACCGCTCTCGACATCGACCCAGAGCCGGCCGGCCACCGCAACCGCGGCGTTCTCGCGTGGCATGATGGTGATCGAGCGGATCGTGAAGCGGCGCCCCTGCATCCCGATCACCAGGGAATCACCGGCGGCGTAGCGATAGAGCGATTCGGCGCCGCGGGACAAGGGATGCGGCGCAGCGCGCGAGGCGGCATCGCCCCCGAGGACGCGGATCGAGTCGCCCAGCGTGCGTGGCACGAACCACGGCCGATCGAACGACGACATGAGGTTCACGCCATCGAGGCGAGAGGCCTCGCGGCGGCCGAGGATGTCTACGCGAAGATCGTTCGGGAGCGACCAATGGACCGTGCCATCCTGCTCCTCGACCGCGGCGGTCGGCACTTCCGCCCAGCGACGCTGGCCAATGCCGAACGAGACGCGGTACCGGAGATGGGCCTGATAGTCGCGGACGGTGGTGTCGGCGGTGGTGTGGCGCGCAACCGCGCGAGCCACCAGATCTCTGGTGGCTCGGTCGGCGTACGTGGTGGTGTCGGAGGCCTGCTGCCCGATCAGGGCGACAGCCAGCAGTGCTACGAAGCCTGATCCCATTTGGTGCGCCCGTCACGGTGGAGGCCATAGGCACGCAGGCGACGCCAGAGCGTCGTGCGCGAGATGCCAAGGGTCTTGGCCGTTTCCGCGAGGCGCCAGTTGTGCGCTTCGAGTGAGCGGACGATGGCGTCCTTTTCCCGTTCGGCAAGCGTCGTCGGACCCTCGCGGCGGGGGAGAAAGATCGCTTCCCCAAGTTCCAGGGACCCCACCCGGATCGGGGCCAAACGGCCGCCCAGTCCGGCGAGTTCGGGGAGGAGGTCGTCCTTCTCGCCGGCGGGGTCGAGCCCGGCCTCCGCGAGAGAATCACGACCAGAGGCGTTCAGGTACAGAATCCGCCCGTCCTTGTCGAACACGATCACGCCCTCGTTGAATGCATCGAGGAGCGCCTTCGCGAGCGGCGAGAAGACCGACGGAAGAGTCGGGGTCATCATCGGCTGGGTCATGACAGGTGATACGCCCAATGGGGCCTCTTGGTTTCAGTTGGTGACGTGGGGCGGTTTCCACTCCCCGCTCCGACGGGCCATATTCTTCCCCTATCCATGACTGATGCCCAGCCGACCGCCGCCGTGTCACTTCGCCGCCCGATGGGGAGTTGGCCCCTCATTGCGGCGGTCGCCTGCATCAGCGCGGGGCTCGTTGTCGGCCCCCTCCTGATCTCGCCGGCACCAGACTCGACGGTCGTGGCCGTTTCCGGCCTGATCGCGCTCTTGCTCCTCGGCCTCGGCGTCCTGGCCCTGTTGCAGGCCCCGGATGCCCCACCCACCGCCCCCTTCCTGGGGCTAGTCTCGGCCGCGGCGGTTCTCACGGCCCTGCTGAGCCTCGACACGCCGGTCAGCACGTCTACTCCGCTGGGGCTGTTCCTGATCCTCGGCCCGTGGCGTTACCTGTTGACGCCCGTCGTGGTCCACTTCGCACTCGCGGTCGCCTGGAACCACCAGCAGCGGTTCTGGTTCGGGATCGTGACGGGGTGGTACGCCCTGCACGGTGCCTTGTTTGTCGCCACGGCGGGGGGGATCGCGTTTGGTGAGGCCCCGCTCCTCCGCGTGGTGGATGGTTTCTTCCTGCGGCAGACCTTCGAGCCGGTCGGCGCGACCCTCGCCGTTGGCGCCCTGCTCCTCTCGCTCGCCTCGTCCAACCGCCGCGCCTCACAGCGTCAGGCGGTGAGCTGGACGCTGGCGGCCGTGCTGTTCGGTCTCGTCCCGGGGGTGATCGGCTCCCTGCTCCCCGACGTCTACCGCTCCCTCGGCCTGGCCACGCTGCCGG
This sequence comes from Gemmatimonadales bacterium, assembly GCA_038326215.1. Classification (GTDB taxonomy): domain Bacteria; phylum Gemmatimonadota; class Gemmatimonadetes; order Gemmatimonadales; family GWC2-71-9; genus Palsa-1233. The sequence goes on from JBBQJU010000068.1 coordinate 3,833, forward strand.
TGTTCACCACGCTGCCGCTCCTGGCGATTCTGGGCCTCGGCGGGATTCTCGCCTTGCCGATGGTGAATCCGAGGAAACGGGACCTCGCGGCGTATCGGCTCGCCCAGCGACTGCTGGACGACGCGGATCTGCAAGCGGGCATTCGCGAGAGCGCCGAGGAGCTACGCAGCATCTTCGAGGCGGAGGCGGTGGTCATCCGGATCGGCACGCCGGAGATCGAGGTGACGGTAGGGACCCCGCGGCGGACGCGGCCCGAGGGCGCTTTCGTTCCTGACGCGGAGACCTTCGAGGAGCGGCGTTCAGTGATCGCGCCGATCGGTCGGAGCGGCGACCCACTGGGCGAGGTCTATCTCGAGGGACGCTTTCCCGGTGCGTTCGGCCGCCGCGAGCGTGAATGGCTGCTCGCGTTTCTCGGACCGATCTCCTCGACGATCCGGGTCCGGCGGCGGGAAGCCGAGCGCGAGCTCCAGCTGGCGGGCTTTGCGAGGGATGCGGGCGAGGTCAGCCGGGGGCTGGCCCATGCCACCGGCATGCTGCCGGAGCTGGTCACCGACGATGGACGCGGCCTGCCGCTGCCGGTCGACGCCAGCGAAGTGCTCACGCAGTTGAGCGACGGCAGCAAGGCAATCGGGGCGGGGAGCGAGGGACTCGAGACCACGGTGGCCGAGGCACGAGCCCATACGCGCGCCGCCACCGACGCCATTGCGCGCGCCGTCGACGGGCTGGCCGCGCTGAGTGTTGACCTGGAGGCGATCGAGCGCCACAGCGAGGGGATTGCCCTCAGCAATGACACGGTGAGTGGGGTCGCGTTCCGCACCAACCTGCTTGCCAACACGGCCGCCCTTGAGGCGAGCCGGGCGGGGGTGGCGGGGCGGACGTTCAGTGTGCTGGCGGAGGAGATTCGGCGGTTGGCCGATGCGACCGCCGAGGCCTCGAGCGCGATCGCCGCGCAGACGGCGGCCCTCTCGACCGACGGGACGGCAGTGCACGCGGAGTTGGCGGCCCTGCGTCACTCGCTCACCGAAGCGATCCGTGAAGCGGAGGCGAGCGAAGTGACCGCGCATCGGATCAGCGAACTTGCGGCCGGCCTCGAGAGTTCCGCGCGTGCGCTCTGGCCCGCCATCGAGGAAGCGAACATGGTCGCGGCACGGCGCTCATCACGGGACGACCATCTCACCACCACCATGGAGTCATTCATGGCGGAACGCGCGCAGTTGGCCACCTCGCTCGCGGCGCATCGCGACGCCGTCGATCGCCTCGGCGAACGCCTCGAACGGCTGGTCCGCGCCGGGCGTGGCCGCTCCCACCCCACCGCCCGCTAGCCTTCCGCCGCGCCCGCTGAGGCCTCCAGCGCGACATGCTCGGCGCGGAGGATGCACCCCAAGCCCACAAAGATCGCGCACCCCGCACCGATCGCTCGCGGCGTCAGCTGTTCGCCGACGAGCACCAAGGGGGCCACCACGGCGGTCAACATCGGTTGCAGGTAGACGAAGCCGGCAACCACGTTCGACGACGTGCGCTTGAGCGCCCAGAGGTTGAGAAAGTAGGTCCCCACCGTCGGCCCCAGCACAATCCACAGCGTCCACCACCAGGCCGAGGTCGGCACCGTCGCCCAGTCGAGCTGCCAGAGCGCCCAGGCACCGATCGGCAGGTAGCCGATCGCCGCCGACGTGAAGATCAGCGCCACCGAGGGAATCGATCCATGGCGGCGCACCAACGCCCGCGAGTAGACGAGATAGAGAGCGTAGGCCACCATGCCGACTTCGATCGACAGGTTGCCGAGCGCCGTCTCGTGATCGAAGGCGATGCGGTCAGGACCGATCAGCCAGACGGTCCCGACGATCGCCAGCACCATCCCGGCGAGCTTGAGTGGCGAGGGGCGCTCGCGACCGGTAACGACGCCGATCATCGCGGTGAGGACGGGGATGGTCGCGACGAGGATGGTCGCGTTGATCGCGGTGCTGCGGCGCAGGCCGAAGAGGAACAGTGTCTGGTTGAGCGCGAGGCCGAGCAGGCCGAGGCCGATGAGGCGCCAGCGGTCGCCGCGCGGAATCACCACCGCCGTCTGACGCCGCCGCACGAGATCGAAGACGACCGCGCCGCCCGCGAGTCGGAAGGCGACCAGCGCAAAGGCGGGGACGAACGGGAGCACGAATTTGCCGGTGATGGCAAGCGACGCGAAAAGGACCTGCACCATCACCAGCGCCAGAATGACGCCGAGGCTCACCGCCGCTTTCCTCCACCACGTCCGCCCTTGCCGCCACTCTTGCCACCACCCTTGCCGCCACGGCCACCGCTTCCGCCACCCGCCGCCCCACCACCGCGACGATCATCACGGCCACGCCCGCGACCACCACCCTGACCACCTCGGCCGCGCGCGTTGCGCTCGCGATCCTGCGGTCCGTGGCCGGCACCCCGACGGCCCGGCGGGTCCATCCGTCGCGGCAGGGGTCGCGCGAGGATCGCCTGCAATCCGGCGAGGTCTTCCGCCTGCACCAGATCATCCGCGCGCTTGACCGCGAAGACCACCGGACGATCGAGCACGGGGATATCGGCCGCCACGAAGCGGCGTGCCTGCCCTTCGCGCAGGTAGAGCCGGGCAATCGGCAGATTGTTGCGCACCTCGTAGCCAATCGGTGACGCATCGCCATGAATGCGCACCGAGGTCGGCAGCGCATCGAGATGGCGTCGTGCGTCGAGCGGGATCATCGCGTCGGCATCGAGCGCGATCGGCGTCCGCTGGAAATCGGCCCACCCGGTGACATCCTCGACCTGCGCGCGGATCAACGCGCGAATCGTGTCCGGATCAACACCCTGCAGGGCACCGCCACTGCGCCGCCAGTACTCATCGAGATCGCGCACGATGCGCACGATCCGGCCACGGTCAGGATGCTCGACCGAGCCATCGAGGAGCCCTTCAGTCAGCAGATCGCGCGCCTCGCCCTGCAGTGCCTCGGGGATCGGGCCCTCGATGAAACTGAGGTCGTGCTCGAGCTCGAAGCCGAAGTAGGAGAGCCGTCGCGAGACGCCGAGTCCCTGCCGCTGCTTGTGCCCGGCCAGCACCACCTGCGGCGCGCCATAGCTGGCGTAGCGTCGCACCAGGTCGAAGGGAATCGTGGTGCCTTCGATGCTGGCGCGCGCGGTGCCGAAGCGGTCGGCGAAGTAGCGCAGGTTGCCGGCGACGGCGCCCCAGCTCCCGGCCACCGAGGTCTTCGAGATCCGGGCGTCCTGGCCGTCCACGGTGCGCTCGTCCAGCACCAGCTCGAACGGGGCGATGCGCGCCAGCAGGTCGATGAACGCAGCGCGCCGATCACGATCGGCGAAAGGAATCGTGGCCGGCAGCTCAAGGTCGAGGGCGCGATAGACGGAGGCCATCGCCAGTGCGCCATCCTCGATCGCCTTTTGCAGCACACCGCGCTTCTCGGCCCACGCGCCGAGCGCCTTCTCGTCGAAGACGTGCCGGCGCAGGCCATGCACCTCACCGATCGTGCTGCACTGGTTGACGGCCTCGACCAGCAGGTTGTACGCGGTGAGGTGGTCACTCCCCGGCACGAGCGCACCATGGAGGTCGCGCTCCTCGCGGGTCATCCGATGCAGCGAGTCGATACCACTCGCCCCTGCCACCAATGGCAGCAGCGCCTCGTCCGCATGCACCAGGAGTTCGGCCCACGGCCGCTCGACGGGCAACGCCTCGACATCCCGGCCATAGCGCGTGAGGCGGCCCTCGGCGATCAGCCCGCGCGAGGTGAGCCGCGTCATCGCCTCACGATACGCGGTGCGGTCGAGCGGCACCGGCAGGTCGAGGCCACTCGCATCGACACCAATCGCGGCGCAGGTGAGGGCGACGCGCTCGGCATCGCCCGCCAGCTGGAACTCCGGTGGGGCCGGCTTCAGCGTGGCGAAGTCGAGCGCGCGATCGGAGAGGATCACCACCTGGCCGTTGGCGACGCGCCCATGCACCCGCCCTGCCATCTGGAGGATTTCGTTGGCGCCGAGATAGAGCCGATGCAGGACGTTGCGACCGCGATCGACGACGTTGCCGTAGCGCGCGTCGTAGATGATCACCGTGTCGAGCCCGGGGAGATTGAGCGCCGACTGCCCGGCCGCGGTCATCGCGAGGAGATACGGCTTCTTGACCTCGCCCTCGAGGAAGGGTCGGATGATGCGGATCGGTTCGCCACCGTGATAGAACGCGGCATTGAGCTTCGGGAAGCGCGCCGCCAGCCCCTCGCCGAGCCGCTCGACCTCGGCACGCGTCGGCAGGAAGACCGCGACGCCGCGATTCTCGCGGACGAAGCGCCGAATGGTGGCGTCATCGAGATACGCCTCCGGCTGCTTCGGCTCGACGGTGACATGGGCACGGAGGGCGGGGTCGAACGCCGAGGTCTCGAGCATCTCGTCGCTGTTGAGATACTCGCGATAGAAGGCCGGATCGACGGTGGCGGAAAGCCAGATGAAGCGGCAGCCGGCCCGCTTGCCGAGGGCGAGGCAGAGCTCGAGTTCGGCGGAGGTCTGGTGAATCTCATCGACGATCAGGGTGTCGCGCGGGGTCACGAAGCCGTCAGTCAGCCAGCGGCGGGCGATGCCGGTGGTGACCACGATCACGTTCCACGAGGGGGTCTCTGGCGTTGCTTCGCGCTCACGGTTGACCACGCCGATCAGCAGCGGCTCGCGAAGGATCGCCTCGGCGATCAGCCGGGTGCCGAGGGTCTTCCCGGTCCCGGTCCCGGCAACAATGCCAAAGCCCTTGCCGGCGCCGGCCCATTCGGCGAGTTCGGCGCCATGCTTTCGCTGGAGCAACGTCTCGACCCGGGCGTGGAGCGCGAGCTCGATCGTCTCGCACGACGCCCGAGTGGGGGCAATGACAATTACCCGACCGCGGGGATGGCTGGCCCGGTGGTAGGCGTCTGGGTCGGGGGGGAGGAAATGGTCGCGCTTGAGGTCCACGGGGGAAAAGTACATCCCCCGCGGCTATAATTGGGGCTGGGCCGGATCGGCATTGGTCCGGCCATCTCTGGGGGAGGAACGATGGACGGGAAGGTCTGCCTGGTCACGGGAGCGAGTCGTGGCATCGGCCGCGCGACGGTCGAGGGGCTGGCGCGCCTCGGTGCGACGGTCCTGATGTCCTGCCGGAACCGCGAGGCGGGCGAGGCCACCCGGCGCGAGATCATCGCCGCGACCGGCAATGCGCGGATCACGCTCCATGTCGCCGACCTCTCCCGCCAGGCGGAGGTTCGTCGGTTGGTGCAGGAGGTCAAGGCCGCCACCCCGCGCCTGGACGTCCTGATCAACAACGCTGGGGCGTTCTACATGGAGCGGGAGCAGACGGTCGACCGCGTCGAGGCGACCTTCGCGACCAACCACTTGGCCCCGTTTCTCCTGACCACCGGTCTCCTCGATCTTCTCGAAGCGAGTGCACCGGCCCGTGTCATCATGGTCGCCTCGGAAGCGCATCAGCGCGTCACCGACCCCGAGGACTGGGAAAGCACCAAGGGCTACAACGGTATCACGGCCTACAGCCGCTCGAAGCTGGCGAACGTCATGTTCTGCTATGACCTGGCCCACCGGCTTGAAGGGAGTGGCGTGACGATCAACGCCTGCCACCCGGGGATCGTCGGGACGGACCTGCTTGAGTCGGGGTACGATCGCTGGTGGGCCCGCTGGCTGTGGCCGTTCGCCAAGCGCTTCACCATCTCGCCGGAAGACGCGGCGACTGGCCTGCTCTATCTCGCCGCGTCGGACGATGTCGACGGCGTGTCGGGGAGGTACTACAAGCGGTCGCGCCCTGCCACGTCGTCGCTACTGTCGCATGACGCCGTGGTTGGGGCGCGGCTCTGGAACGTCTCGCTGCGGCTCACTGGGCAACTGCCGGCGGTCGAGGTCACTGGCGAGCACATCGCCCGCTAGGGTCCGCCACCCCCCCGCGGCCTACTGGCGGGGACGGGACCGGTCTTCGTAGCGGGTATTCGGGCGCGGGGGATCGCGACGGTCGTTCCGATCGTCGCGATTGTCGTATCGGTCATCGCGGCGGCCGTCACGACGGTCATCCCAGCGGTCGTCCCAACGGTCATTCCAGCGATCGTCGCGATACCGGGCGAAGTCGCGATCGCGCGGCTCGAAGAAGTACTGGTTCCGGTAGTAATAGACCGAGACGGGGCGTCCACCGCGCACCTGACGCTCGAAGTAACGGTTGTCGATCCGGTACAACGTCACCGGGCGCCAGTTCCGATACTCCTTCTTCCACTGGCCGTAATTGCGTGAGGAATAGTCACGCACCTCGACGAGGTACCGGCGGTCGTTATAGCGGTCGTTATAGCGGTCGTCATAGCGATCGTTGCGGTCAACGATGACGGGGCGGTGCCCGCCAAGAATGGGAATATCGATGTGGACGTTGGCGCGCACCTGGGCGGTGAGCGGACTGACGGCAAGGGCGAGGGCGGTCGTCGGGATGAGGACAAACGACGCGATGCGCATGGGGAATCTCCGGTCGAGTCTTGAATCTGGTGGATCGATGGTCGAGGATCGACGATCGATCGCAGGCCCGTCGGGGGCCTCGGCGAGTACCGGAAGTGCCAGCCCCGTGCCAGAGCAGAACTCCATATCCCAAAAGACCTTACACCAGCACCACGCCGGTAGGAGTGTCCCGAATCCCGGACAGTTGTCCAATGGTACGGTGGCTCGAGTGGTGGTAACTTGGTCTCGCGGCGGCACCACTCGTCCGCGCGGCAACGATTCTGGAGCATGCTGTGGGAACCTTTCGCGTCACTGTCAGCAAGGACTACCTGGTCTTTTCGTCGGCGCACTTCATCACCTTTCGCGGCCACACCTGCGAGTCATTGCATGGCCACAACTACCGGATCAGCGTCGCGGTGGAAGGACCGATCGACAACGAGTGTCTTTTCGTGGTCGACTTCGCGATCCTCAAGCGCATTGTCCGGCGCTACGTGGACATCATGGACCACCGGGTCCTCCTCCCGACCAACAACCCGAAGCTCGCCTTCCGTACCGAAGGCGCGATGACCTTCGTGGAATATTTCGGCGAGCAGACCTACCAGTTCCCGACCAAGGACTGCGCCATGCTGCCGATCGCCAACACGACGGCCGAGATGATCGCGGAG
>JBBQJU010000069.1:0-10885 GCA_038326215.1 Gemmatimonadales bacterium
CCCCAGGTATTCGTGGTGGTGAGCACTGAGGGAAGCGCGACGATGTTCAGGTTGGTCCTCGCGCCGGTGCCGAAATCGAACCAGCCCCACTCCTGGTTTGCCCCGGCCACGTCGCCACCCGGCTGCGTCGTACCCGCGAGCAGCGAGAGATTCCACGTGCCAGCGTTGAACAGGAACGGCTGAGCTCCATTGGTCGCCGAGTTCAGGTAGGTGGTCGCGGCAAGCCCAGTGTACGGCAGCCAAGTGGCGGGGCGCTGATTGCTGCAGGCGCTCGCCGCACCAGATGTCTTCGTCACGATGTAGCCTGAATTGCAGGTCGCGCCGTCGTCCGAGAGGTTGTCCCAGTACTGCTGCCCGGCGCTGACATTGTTCGGACTGCCGATAGCGGTCCAAGACTGGGCCTGGGCAGAGGCAGCCGCCAGAACGACCGCGGCGGTGCAAGCGATGACGATCTTTTTCATGGGGAACATGGCTCCAATAGAGGTTGCCCCGGCATATCGCACCTTCCATGCCACTGATTCCGCTTGGGCACTACCGATCCAAGTTGTTTAACGGCATGCAGTTACATCATTTGGCGAGGCCGTGGTTTCGCGCCACTGTGGCACCATCGCAACAGATACTGTCGCGATCCCTCCTCAGATGGATGCGACATCCCTCTTCGGGGTGACTCGCTCCTTCTGTGCCCCCACAATCGCATCCACCAGCGGCGTGGCGTCGAAGCGCACCGGGTCGGTCGACGGCAGGCCGGTCTCCCGCGCCGCCGCCTCGCAGGCGGCCCGCGCCGCGTCGTCGTCCAGGTCATAGGTGTTGAGCGCGACGCCGATCACCCTTGACGGGTGCACCGCAGCGGCCATCATCTCGTACAACCGCACGTACTCACTCAGTGGCGGGATGGCGAGCCACGCCCCGGCGCGGTAATCGCCGACGAACTTGCGGCTGGCCTGGTGACAGAGGATCATCGCGTCGGGACAACTGCCGTGGAGGAGGCCGAGGGTCACGCCGGAGTAGCCAGGGTGATTGATGCTCCCCTGCCCCTCCACCAGCACCACGTCGGCCCCCTCGGCTCCCTGCAGCGTGATCTTCTCGGCGGCGCCGGCGATGAAGTCGGCGACCACGGCGTCCACCGCGATCCCCCACCCCTCGATCATGATCCCGGTCTGGCCGGTCGCCACGAAGTTGGTGCGTAGTCCGCGTGCCGTGAGCCCATCCACCAGTCGCAGCTGCGCCGTCATCTTGCCGACGTTGCAGTCGGTCCCGACCGTCAGCACGCGAATGGCCGTCGTCGCTTTGGCACGACCGGAGGCGACCGGGAGGTCGGCTGGAGGGCGGCGCAAGTCATCGATCCGACGACCATGCATGCGCGCGGCCTCCGCGAGCAGCGGGTCATCGCCGAGAAAGGTGTGCAACCCGCTGACAATGTTGCAGCCGCCCTCGAGCGCATCACGCAACCAGGCGCGCCATTCCTCGGGCAGCTGTCCGCCCACCGGTGCGATCCCGATCAGGACCGAGTTCGCACCGAGGGCGAGTCCCTCCTGCATGGTGGCGATCACCGGAATGTCGCCACCCGCACCGAGGATATCCTGCGAGGTCTTCCCGGCGTGCTGCCGGTCGAGCACCGCAACCACCCGATCAGGCTGGAAGCGGATGATGGAGTTCGCCGTCTTCGACGTCAGCGGTCCGAAATCGCCATCCGCCAGGATCAGGTGACGCGGAGCGGTCACGAGCCGTTGGACTCCGTGATGATGGTCTCACCGCCCTGGCCGAGCTGCTTGGGCGCCTCGGCCTTGGGGGCGGCAAGCATCCCCATCTTTGCCTTCAGTTCGAGTAGCTGCTGGTCGGACGAGCCGTGGTACTCGAGCTGCTCGAACTCCTTGGCCAGCTTGTCGCCGGTGAACTCCTCCTGGAGTTCGGCCGCGGCGAGTGCCTTCCGCTCGTTGTTCTCGATCTTCTCCTGCATCCGCTCGAACGACTCGAAGGCACTCTTGTCGCCCATGCCGGAGAGGGTGTCCTGAATGCGCTGCTGCGCCTCGGCACGGCGGGCCCGGGCGACCAGGATGTTCTTCTTGCGCTTGGCTTCCTCGATCTTCTCGTTGAGCTGGCGGAGCGAGCCCTTGAGGGAATCGGTTTCCTGCTTGCTCTTGACCCAGGTCTCATGCAACTGCTGGGCCCCCTGCAGCGCCTCGTTGTAGCGCATGAGCGCCTGCTTCGCGAGGTCATCGCGGCCTTCCTGCACCGCCAGCATCGCCCGGCGCTCCCAGTCCTCGGCCTGCTTCTTCATCGCGAGGGAATCGGCCTCGAGCTTCTTCTCGTCGGCGATCGCCTGGGCCACCTGCTGACGCGCTTTGTCGAGTTGGCTCCGCATATCCACGATCAACTGATTCAGCATCTTCTCAGGGTTTTCAGCCTTGGAGATGAGATCGTTGAGGTTGGAGCGGAGCATCGTGGCGAAACGGTCGAAGATCCCCATGGCGATTACCTCTCCCCGAACGCCGCAAGGGCGCCCACATGCGACGCGAGGGCAAGGGCAAGCGAATCGACGCTCGCCTCGAACTCGCTGAAGTCGAGATCGGACAGCAGTAGTGCATCGGTGAGGACGACGTGATCGCCCTCGACGCCATACGAGCCGTGGACCAGCTCGCGGGCGTTGAATTCCAGGAGGCGCCGGCAGAGTTCGCCCGCGCGCACCGAGTCGGTGGGGAGCTGCATCACCCGGACCCGCAACACCAGCACTGGCGGCGCATAATGGACAATCAGCTCGGCGTCCTCCGCCGTGCGGACCAGCCACATGTCCTCGGCCACGGGCTCGACGGGCAAGTCGAGACGGTCGAGGTAGGCTTGCACATCATCACGGTTGGTCATCAGCTGCTCCTCTGGCCCGGGCACGCCGGGCGACGTCTGAAACGTAGTGCGGGCCCAAACGACCCGCCAAGCACCCATCCGTTCAATCCGCCAGGCTGCCGAAGCTCACGTGCCATGCCGTCCCTCGCCGAGGCGCGGCTGCGCGAGGAGTCGCTCGGTAAACTCGAGGCGTTCCTCGACTTCGGCGATCCGGGCGTAGGCCTGATCCACCTCGCCGCTGCTCAGGCCACGGTGCTCCATGTCGGCGAGCCGCGATTCGAGCTCGGCGACTCGCTGGGCCATCATCCCGTCACCGAGACTGTTGCCCTCCAGCATCGCCGCGAGTGCCTTGCCGACCGGTCCGCGAAAGAGCAGGAAGCCCATTGCCGTCAGACCGAACATCCCACCGATCAGGAACTCAAATCCCTGGCGACCAGCCTGGTCGATGAGGAACCCCATGAAGAGCATGCTGCCACCGGCGAGGAAGACCACCATGGCCATCGCCGACAACCGCGAGAATCGACCGCTCACGCGCCATCCCCCAGTCGGGCCCGATCACCCTGCTGCGTCAGCATCCGTTCAGCGAAATCCATCCGGTCCTCGATCTCATGCATCCGCGCCAACGACTGCTCGAGCTCTGCCACCCGATCACGCAGCGTCTGCACTTCCTCGAGGAGCATCGGGTCCTGGCCGCGCCGATCGATCTGGCGTGCCCAGGCGCGGACGACCGGGTAGAAGAGGATGCCTCCGACGATGATCAGCAGGACGGTCACGGCGACCGGGGCGATCCACTCCGGCGGCCCGCCACCGGCGATGATGATCTGGGGATCCTGGAAGGCCGGCGGGATCGGTGGCGTCGGAACCTGCGGGGTGAACATCACTGGCCTCCGCTGGCGGCGTCGGCGCGGTCACCCTTGGCGAGCAGCCGCTCGGTGAATTCGACGCGTTCGTGGAGTTCGTTCACCTCGACCCGGAGCCGATCCAGCTCATCGTAGACCCCCGGGTCCGGCTCGATCGCGGGCAGCGGTTGGGCCCCATGGCGGAGGCGATCCGCAAAGGCCTTCCCGACCGGCGAGAAGGAGAGCACGATCAAGGTGCCGCCGCCGAAAATGCAGAGAATCGCGATGATGTCTTCCACGGCCAGCCTCCTCGAGAAAGGGAACGCCCCAATGTACGGGGGGGCGCCTGGGAATGTTTCAGCCGGAAACAGGCCCCTCGATCAGCCGCCGGCTCCCTTCTTCGGCTTGAGCTGGACCAGGCGCTCCTTCGCCAGGCGGCGCCCAGTCGGCGTGGCCGCCAGGCCACCGCCAGCCGTCTCGCGGTACCGGACGTCCATTTCGCGGCCGATCTGCCCCATCGTGTCGATCACTTCGTCAACCGGGATGGGAAACTCGACCCCGGCCAGCGCCATCTCGATTCCGGCCAGCGCCATCGCCGCGCCCGTGGCGTTGCGATAGACGCAGGGCACCTCGACCAATCCACCCAGTGGGTCGCAGACCAGACCAAGGGTGCCCTGCATGGTAAGGGCGACCGCGTGCATCGCCTGCCGTGGGGTGCCACCGAGCAGTTCCACGCCGGCTCCAGCCGCCATCCCGGCGGCCGCCCCGGTCTCGGCCTGACAGCCACCCTCTGCGCCGCTCAGCGACGCCCGGACGGCGACCACGGCGCCGATGAGGCCTGCCGTCGCGAGCGCTCGTACCAGGGCCTCCTCGGTCACGGGATGACGCTTGGCGATGCCGAGGAGCGTTCCAGGGAGGACTCCCGCGCCGCCAGCTGTCGGTGCGGCGACAATCACGCCCATCGCGGCATTCACTTCCTGTACGGCGAGCGCCGCGGCCAGCGCATCGGTGAAGATCGTGTTGGCGAGCGGGCCGCGAGCGTGGGCGAGTCGGTGGGCGTCGCCGCCGACGAGTCCGCTCACGGAATGCAGGTCGCCAACCAGGCCGCGCTCCACGGCGTGCTGCATCACGTGCAGCGCCCGACGCAGCCCCGCCTCGACCTCCTCCCGTGTCCGGATGCCGGTGGCCGCCTCGGTACGCAGCGCGAGTTCCCCGAGCGAGATCCCCTCGCGCTCGGCCGTGTCGACGGCATCAAGCAGGACATCGTACATCAGGCCACCCGCTCGACGACGCGCACGGTTTTGATCACGGGCAACGCGCGAATCTGCGCCAGTGCCGCGTCGCTCGGCGCGTGGTCGAGTTCATAGATGTGAATGGCATCGCCACCCTTCTGACGGCGCGACACCCGCATGGTCGCCAAGTTGACCTCATCCTCGGCGAGGGCGCCGGCCAGACTGGCCACAATCCCCGGAACATCCTTCGCCACGGCCACCAGTGTCGTGTAGACTCCCGAAATCTCCACGGGGAATCCATCGATCGCGGTGATCACGATCCGACCGGCCCCAATGGACGACCCGACGAGGACCGCCTGCCGCTCCCCGCACCGCACCGTGATGCGGGTGGTGTTGGGATGATGGTCCCCGCGCAGGGTCGTGTTCTTGAACTCGATCGTCAGGCCCGCCGCGGTGGCTGCCTCCAGTGACTCGCGGAGCCGTTCGTCATCGGGGTGGTAGCCGAGGAGGCCGCCCGCGATGGCGCGGTCGGTGCCGTGGCCCACGCCGGTCCGGGCAAAGGAGCCGTGCAGTTCCACGAGCGCGTGGTCGGGGGTCCCGCCCACCAAGGCGCGTGCGATCAGCCCGATGCGGCAAGCCCCCGCCGTGTGCGACGACGAGGGGCCGACCATGACGGGACCGATGATGTCGAGCAGAGAGACCATGCCGTTCAGACCAGTTCGGCCGAGCGAATGTCGCCGAGCGAGATGCCGATCTCGGTCTCGTCGTGGTGCTCGGGGCGCAGGAAGACCTCGTGGGCCGTCGGGTGCAGGTCGACGCTGGTTGGCACGCCGTGCACTTCGCGCTCGTCGCGAAGCACCAGCCGGACGGGCAATCCCTGCCCGTTTGCCCAGCGGAGCACTTCCACAATCGCGTCGATGTCCACAACCGCCTCCGGCGCAGGGGGAGAAGTAATCTAGCGCGTTCCAGCCCCACCATCAGCCCATCAGGATGAGCGAATCACCAGGATCGTCCGGTCGACGCGGGGGCGCTGACGGGAGGGGTGAGGGCGCCCCGAAGACATCCTGCGAGCGCAGGGAGGCTTGCAGGGCGTCCAGCAGGTGTTCGAGTTCCTTTCGCGCGCGCTTCATGCCCCACTGGAAGGACCATCGGTACGCACCCACCATCAGCCCGCCCATCACGGCAAAGATCCCCACGCCGATCGGCGCGGCCAGCAGGAGCGCACCCTTGACGGCGGCGGCCACGATGCCGATGGCCGCTCCGCCGCCACCGAGCCCCAGCCCGAGTCCGAGGCCCAGCTTCGCATTCTTCTTCACGCCATTGCGCAGGTCAGTCGTGATGGTGACTTCGCATCGGCGCGGATCGGTCGCGAGCGGGTGGAGTGTTACCCGCAACTGGTAGGCATCGATGACGGAGAGGTAGTAGCGGAGGGAACCCAACGCACCGCCCCCGACGTAGTCCCCGCTGGCCATCTCGCGCACGGTAAAGGTCAGGACGCCACCATCGAGCGGATGCCCACCGACGGTGTCGCGAAAGGTCAGGTCCCACGGGTGGACCGGGAAGATGCGGCCGATCGCCTCGAGGGTGCGCAGCGGGGTTCCGGAGATGGTCCTGGTCACCTGCATTGAACGGTCGCTGGTGCCGACGATAAAGGTCGCGAGCCGCTCGCGCCCCTGATCGGCGGAGATCAGCAGCGCCCCCGCCTCTTCGCCGCGGTCGCCCGGAAGCTCCGCCAACGCCAGTTGCACGAACTCGGCGCCGATGCCAGCCTCGATCGCCGCCGACTCCACATCGGCGCGTCGATATCCGGTGGTCGGGGCAGAGGGCTGCACCCCCGTCGCGAACGCTTCGGCTTGGGTGGTCCGGTCCTGCACCCGGCGCGCGGCGTCGGCTTGCAGTTGCGCCGCGCGCAGCCAGACGGCCTTGGCGGCCTCCTCGCTGAGCACGGCATCGGGGACGGCGCTCGCCCCGCTTTGCGCCTGTTGCAGCGCCTGGGTCAGTGCCTCCGCGAGCGCTTCCCCCGTCGCATACCGCTCGGCCGGGTCCTTGCGCAGGCAGCGGTCCACCACCAGCGCGAGCGCCGCGGGCACGGCCGGCGCACGCTCCACCAGCGATGGCGCCGCCTTGGTGGCCTGCATGAGCAGCACCGCCGACGCCTGCGGCGCATCGAAGGGAAGCTTCCCCGAGAGCAACTGGAACGCGACCACGCCGAGCGCGTAGAGGTCGCTACGGCCGTCGATGTCGGTCCCGGCAACCTGCTCCGGGCTCATGTAGTGCACCGAGCCCATCACCATACCATCGGCCGTCAGGGCGGAGGCCCGCACGTCACGCGCGATGCCGAAGTCGGTCACGGTCACGCGGCCAGTGCCGCGTTCCAGCATGATGTTCTCCGGCTTCACATCGCGGTGCACGACGCCACGGGCATGCGCGTACGCGAGCGCCCACGCCGTTTCGCGAAGGATGCGCACCGCTTCGGCCGGGGGTAGTGGCCCACGCGAGGCGAGTCGTTCCGCGAGGGTCTCGCCGTCGACAAAGCCCATGGCGAAGTACACCAGCTCATCGGCGGTATCCGCGCGATAGATGGGGACGATGTTCGGATGGGAGAGTTGGGCGGCCGTCCGCGCTTCGCGGAGGAAACGCTCGCGGATCGCTGGGTCTTTGGCGAGCTGGGGCGGCAACAGCTTGATGGCCACGAGTCGATCGAGCGACAACTCGCGCGCGAGGAAGACGATCCCCATGCCACCGCGACCCAACTCCCGATCGAGGAGATACTGGGCCGCGAAGCGCGGGCGAAGATCGTCCAGAGTCATCTCGGTCACGGCCGCTCCAGGGGGAGAATGGTCGGATCGCCTGCCTGCCCCCGGACGGCCACCACCGCATGGGGGTTTCGAACGGACATCGACACCAGCTCAGCTGATGCCGAGCGTCCTCGCGAGGAATCGGCCGGTGTGCGATTCGGGCACCCGCGCCACCTCCTCGGGTGTGCCGGCCGCCACGATGGTCCCACCGCGTACGCCACCTTCGGGACCGAGGTCGACGACCCAATCCGAGGTCTTGATCACATCGAGGTTGTGCTCGATCACCACGACGCTGTTGCCCTTGTCCACCAGTCGGTGCAGGACTTCGAGCAACAGACGGACATCCTCGAAATGCAGTCCGGTGGTCGGCTCATCCAGAATGTAAAGGGTGCGTCCCGTGTCGCGCTTGGCAAGTTCCGTCGCCAGCTTGACTCGCTGGGCCTCGCCCCCGGAGAGCGTGGTCGCCGCCTGGCCGAGGTGGAGATAGCCGAGGCCGACGTCGTTGAGCAGCGAGAGCTTCTCGGCGATCCGCGTCTGGGCCGAGAAGAAGTCCATGGCGTCGGCGACGGTGAGTTCGAGCACATCGGCAATGCTCTTCCCCTTGTAGCGCACCTCGAGCGTCTCGCGATTGTAGCGCCGCCCCTTGCACACTTCGCAGGGGACATAGACATCGGGGAGGAAGTGC
This sequence comes from Gemmatimonadales bacterium, assembly GCA_038326215.1. Classification (GTDB taxonomy): domain Bacteria; phylum Gemmatimonadota; class Gemmatimonadetes; order Gemmatimonadales; family GWC2-71-9; genus Palsa-1233. The sequence goes on from JBBQJU010000069.1 coordinate 8,393, forward strand.
ATTTCGATCTTGACCAGCCCGTCGCCCTGACACGCCTCGCAGCGGCCGCCCTTCACGTTGAAGGAGAAGCGTCCCGGCCCGTAGCCACGCATTTTCGCTTCGGGCAGCTGGGTGAACAGCTCGCGGATCGGCGTGAAGAGCCCGGAGTAGGTGGCCGGGTTGGAGCGGGGTGTGCGGCCGATCGGCGACTGGTCGATCTCGATGACTTTGTCGATCTGGTCGAGCCCCTCGATCCGATCATGCGCGCCCGGCAGGACCTTCGCGCGATAGAAATGGCGCGCCAGCGTCTGGTAGAGGATGTCCGTCACCAGCGTGGACTTGCCCGAGCCCGAGACGCCGGTGATCGACACGAAACAACCGAGCGGGATCTCGACCGTGAGCCCGCGCAAGTTGTTCTCGCGCGCATTGGTGATGCGCAGGCGCTTGCCGGGATCCCGCGGCCGCCGCACCGCCGGCACCGGGATGCGGAGCTCGTTGCGGAGGTAGCGCGCCGTCAGCGAGTCGGGGTGCGCAAGAATCTCGTCGATCGTCCCCTCGGCCACGACCTCACCTCCGAAGCGTCCGGCGCGCGGACCGAGGTCGATGACATGATCGGCCGCTCGGATGGTGTCCTCGTCATGCTCCACGACCAGCACGGTGTTGCCGAGATCGCGCAGCCCGCGCAACGTGTCGAGCAGCCGCTCGTTGTCGCGCTGATGCAGGCCGATGCTCGGTTCGTCGAGGATGTAGAGGACCCCCACAAGGCGGGAGCCGATCTGGGTCGCGAGCCGGATGCGCTGGGCCTCGCCGCCGGAGAGCGAGCCCGCCGAGCGGCCGAGCGTCAGGTACTCGAGCCCGACATCGGCGAGGAAGCGGAGCCGCTCGACCACTTCCTTGAGGATTGGGCCGGCAATGTCGGGATCGACCGCACCTGCCTTCCCGCGACCGACCGGAATCCCCTCGAAGAAGGCAATCGCACCGTCGACCGAGAGCGCAACAACATCGCCGATCCCCTGCCCACCCACGAGCACGGCGAGTGATTCCGCCTTGAGTCGCTTCCCGGCGCAAACGACGCAGGGCCGCTCGACCATGTACCCCTCAAGATCGGTACGCACCGAATCGCTCGACGACTCACGCCAGCGGCGACCGACATTGGCGAGGATCCCCTCCCACTCGCCCTCGGTCTCCTTGCTGCGCCCGCCATCGGCCACCCAGGTGATCTTCTTGCCGGGCGCACCCTCAAGCAGGACCTTGCGCACCGCCGGCGAGAGATCCTGCCAGGCGCTGTTCAGGTCAAACTTGTAGACGCGGGCAAGGGTCGGCAGCACCACCTTGCGGAGGTAGCCCGTCGGCTCGCCCCAGGGGAGCACCACGCCCTCAAGGATCGAGATGCTGCCATCGCCGAGCACCAATTCGGCGTTCGGCACGCGCGATGTCCCGACCCCGTGACACTCGGCACAGGCCCCGAAGGGCGAGTTGAACGAGAACTGCCGCGGCTCGAGTTCCGGCAGCGAGAGGCCGCAGGTCGGGCAGGCGAAGCGCTCGCTGAAGAGCCGCGATTCCTGCGCCGCCGGCCGGGTCGTGTGCCGCACGATCTCGACGACACCATCGGCCACGCGCAGTGCGGTCTCGATCGAGTCGACGAGACGCGACCGGTCGCTCTCGCGCACGACGAGCCGATCGACCACGACCGCGATGTCATGATTCTGCCGGCGATTGAGCGTGGGCACCGCGGTGAGGTCGTAGGTCTCCCCATCCACCCGCACGCGGGCGTAGCCCTGCTTCTGCAGGTCCTCGATCAAATCGCGGAACTCGCCCTTGCGACCGCGGACCATCGGGCCGAGCACTTCGATGCGCGTCCCTTCCGGCCAGCCGAGCACCGTATCACCGATCTGGCCGGCCGAGGACCGCGTGATGGGGGTGCCGTCGATCGGGCAATGGGGCACGCCAGCGCGCGCCCAGAGGAGCCGCATGTAGTCGTACACCTCGGTCACGGTGCCGACCGTCGAACGCGGATTCTGTCCGGTGGTCTTCTGCTCGATCGAGATCGCCGGCGAGAGCCCCTCGATGGCATCGACATCCGGCTTTTCCATCAGCCCGAGAAACTGGCGCGCGTACGCCGACAGCGATTCGACGTAGCGACGCTGGCCCTCGGCGTAGATCGTGTCGAACGCCAGGGACGACTTCCCCGACCCCGACAAGCCGGTGATGACCGTCAGCGCGTTCCGCGGAATGCGGACGGTGACGTTCTTCAAGTTGTGCTCTCGTGCCCCGCGAACGATCAGGAACTCTTCAGCCATAGCCCGGAACCATAAGGTGGAATGGGAAGGAGGAGCAACGCGCCCCCTCAGGGCGGTGGCCCACGGCTTGCCCCATATTTCCCAAATGCAACTGTATCGCCCCTCTCTCCGTGCCTGGGCCGCCATCGCCATCCTCGCCGCCTGGGGAGGGGCCTTGGCCTGGCTGGGGGCGCGCCGGCTGACCCAGACCGAGGCCGCGGTCCTCAGTAGTGAG
>JBBQJU010000070.1:0-10824 GCA_038326215.1 Gemmatimonadales bacterium
AGACGACCGGGAAGATGATGATCCAGACCACGTCGACGAAGTGCCAGTACAGGGCGGCCAGCTCGAGGTTGAGGGCCTTGGCCGGCGGGAGGTTGCCCTTCACGGCGTCCTTGAAGACCGTGATCAGCCACAGCGTCCCGATCGCGACGTGGGTGCCGTGGAAGCCGGTCAGCGTGTAGAACGACGTCCCGAAGAGACTGGTGGTGTACCCCAGGCCCTTGTGATAGAAGTGGTTGAACTCGTAGACCTGCATCCCCATGAAGAAGAGACCGCAGGCAATCGTCGCGGCCAGCCAGCCGAGCATCTTCTTCCGGTTCCCTTCCTGCGCCCCGTTCAGCGCCATCACGACGAAGAAGGACGAGAAGAGGAGGACCGCGGTGCCGCCAGTGACCAGTCCGACTTCGAAGATGTCGTTCGGGCCCGGCCCCTTGGGGTGGTTGTCCTTGTAGATCAGGAAGGTCGAGATCAGGGTCGCGAAGAAGAGGCACTCCGACCCGATGAAGCTCCAGATCGCCAGCTTCCGATTGTCGATCGGCAGCGAGGTGTGGTGCCCCTCGTGGGCCTCATCGTGCGCCAGCGTTGCGCTGCTCATGGTAGACACGTCCTCAGTGCGTGGGAGCGTTGGCATCAGGGGCTTCATAGGCCCACTTGAAGATGCCAAGGGCGGTCAGCAGGAAGCCGGCGATGGTGATCGGCCCGAACGGGAACGCGTAGCTGTGCTTCACCATGAAGCCGATGAAGAAGACCAGAATGCCGACGGCCACGACCAGCGGCCACCACGACGGCCCCGGCATGTGGATCCCCTTGCCGCTGTCGAGCGTCGGCTCGGGCAGCGTCCGCACGCCGGCGGCGCGCTTCATCGCCCAGACCGGGTCGCGATCGGCGACGACCGGCTCCACCGTGAAGTTCCATTCCTGCGGCGGCGACGGGATGGTCCACTCCAAGGTGGCGCCGCCCCAGGGATCGGCCGGCGCCTTCTCGCCGCGACGGGCCGTGACCCACATGTTGTACATGAAGACGAGGATCGAAAACGCCAGCAGAAACGCGCCGACCGTCGCCATCATGTTGAACAGTTCGAAGCCCAAGCCCGCCGGGTAGGTGTAGATCCGGCGCGGCATCCCGAGCAGTCCCGCGAAGTGCATCGGGAAGAAAGTCAGGTTGAAGCCCGCCAGCATCAGCCAGAAATGCCACTTGCCGATCGTCTCGTTCAGCATCGTCCCGAACATCTTCGGCCACCAGTAGTACGCCCCGGCCGTCAGCGCGAAGATCGAACCGCCGAAGAGGACGTAGTGGAAGTGGGCCACGACGAAATAGGTATCGGTCTGCTGCAGGTCGGCCGGCGCCACCGAGTGCATCACGCCGGAGAGTCCGCCGGTGATGAACATCGCGATGAAGCCCAGGGCAAAGAGCATCGGCGTCTTGAACTGGAGCGAGCCGCCCCAGAGCGTGCCGATCCAGTTGAAGATCTTCACGCCGGTCGGGATCGCGATCAGCATCGTCGCCAGCGAGAAGAAGGTGTCGGCGAGCGGCCCCATCCCGGTGGAGAACATGTGGTGCGACCACACCCCGAAGCCGAGGAAGGCGATGAAGGCGCTCGAGAAGACCATCGCGCTGTAGCCGAAGAGCGGCTTGCGCGAGAAGACCGGCAGGATCTCGGAGATGATGCCGAACGCTGGCAAGATCAGGATGTACACCTCGGGATGGCCGAACACCCAGAAAAGGTGCTGCCAGAGCAGCGGGTCGCCACCGCCGCCCACCGAGAAGAAGGAGGCGCCGAAGGTGCGGTCCACCATCAGGAGGATCAGCGCGACGGTGATCACCGGGAACGACAGCAGCACCAGCACCTGGGTGATCAGCGTCGTCCAGACGAACATCGGCATCCGCATCAGCGTCATGCCGCGGGCGCGCATGTTCAGGATGGTGGTGAAGAAGTTCACGCCGGCCGCCAGCGAGGCGATGCCGAGGATCTGGAGGCCGATGACCCAGAAGTCCATGTTCAGCCCCGGCGAATACTGCCGGGACGAGAGCGGCGCGTAGCCGAACCAGCCGCCGTTCGGCGCCGCGTTCATCAGGAACGAGAAGTTCATGAAGAGGCCGCCGAGCATGAACACCCAGAGCGACATCGCGTTGAGGCGCGGGAAGGCGACGTCACGCGCACCGATCAGCAGCGGGATGAAGAAATTGAAGAACATCGCGCTGAGCGGCATCACCCCGAGGAAGATCATCGTGGTGCCGTGCATCGTGAACAGCTGGTTGTAGAACTCCGGCGAGACCAGGGTCGCGTCCGGCCGCGCCAGCTGCGCGCGGATGATCAGTGCTTCGATGCCGCCGATCAGGAAGAAGAGGAATGCCGACGCCCCGTAGAGGATGCCGATCTTCTTGTGATCGACCGTCGTGAGCCACTCCACGAGTGTGCTGCGTGTCGCGACGTGGCTGTGCTCGAGGACGGATGTGGCCATGAGAGTCTCCTCCTACTGCTTGGTGCGGAGGTACGCGACCAGCGCGTCCACCTCGGCGTCAGTCATCTCGGGCACTTGCATCAACACCCCGGTCTTCACGAGCTGCGGGGTCTTGATCCAGCGGTGCAGATTCTCGTCGGTGTTCGGCAGCCAGCCGGCAGCGATCATCTTCCGGGCGCCAACGCCGGCCAGGTTCGGCCCGAGCATCCCCTTCGGCGTCCCGACGGAATTGAGCGAGTGGCAGCCGATACATCCCTTGGTCGCAAACAGCTTCTCACCCTCGGGCACGACCGCAGCGGTCGGCGCGGCCTGCGCGGCCACCACCGCCACGTCACCCTTGCCGGCCTTCGCCGTGCTGTCGACCACCGGCGCGGCCGGCGGCTTCGGCAAACCGGTCGACGCGAGTAGCGAGTCGGTCTGACGCGTGGCCACCCACCCGGCGAACTCCTCCGGCGTGTTGACCATCACATAGAAATCCATCCGGCCATGCTGGATGCCGCAGAACTCGGCGCACGCGCCCGGGAAGGCCCCCGTCGCCTTGGCCGTGAACCAGAGCCGCGTCTCGCGATTCGGGAAGACGTCGCGCTTGCCGGCGAACTGCGGAATCCAGAACGAGTGGAGTACGTCCACCGTCTTCATCCGCAGATCCACCGTCCGACCGATCGGCACATGCAACTGATTCGCCGTGGTGATCCCGAGCTCCGGGTAGCGGAATTCCCACCACCACTGGTGCCCCACCACCTCGACCCGGAGCGGCGCCTGGCCATCCGGAGAGGCCGCCGGCACCTTCGCCGTTTCGAAGATCGTCTGCACCGTCGGCACGGCGACCACCGCCAGCACCAGCGCCGGAATCACCGTCCAGATGATCTCGACCGTGGTGCTGCCGTGGACCTGCTTCGGCTCCGGATCGTCGGGCTTGCCGCGGAACTTGTAGATCGCCCACAACAACCCGGCTTCCACGACGATAAAGACAAGCGTCGCCAGCCAGAGCGTGGTCTTGAAGAGTTTGTCCACCATCTCCGCATAGTCGCCCTTCGGCGTCAGCGTCGACTGGGGATATTGGCTGGCGTCGAGGCACCCGGTGAGGGCGACGGCGACGAGGCCGAGGAGGAGCAGAGGAAGGTCACGCCGCGACGAGAGACGCAGGTGTCGTATCAAGTGTGCATCCTGGATCAGGTACAACAAGTGGTACACACGTTCACATCGTGATGTTTCGCGGGGACAGAATACCTACGAGATACGTCGGAATCAAGGAATTCGGGTCGCTACCAATGCTCCAGCGGCAGGTCATAGGGAGCCGCATCGGCGAGGGCGAACGAGAAGTGCCACCACTCGTCGACGTAGTTCGTAAACCCCTCGGCCGCCATGGCCGCCACGAGGAGCTGCCGATTCGCGGCCACCGCCCCGGTCGCATTGGCGGTATGCGCCCGGACCGAGAACTCGTCAAATGGTGTTCCCATATCGAATTCGCGACCGGAGCCAAGCTCCACCAGTGTCAAATCGACCGCCACGCCCTGATTGTGTCGGGAACGTCTCGCGATGTAACCATCGTCGAGCAGCTTGGTCTGCCCGGTCCGTTCACACCAAGCCACCATCGCGAGCGTCGCCCGAACCGGGCGGTAGCCGTCCCAGATCTTGAGCCCCATCCCCTTGGCGGCCAGGCGGGCCTGGACCCGGCCGAGCGCCTCGGCGGCCTCCCGCCGGAGCAGGACGACCGGGGCACCATACCCGGGCAAGACGGCACTGGTGAAGTTGTTGGTGGTCGCGTAGCGCACCTCCTGGCGGATCGTCGGGGCAACGCGGGCCACCGCCGCTAGTTGGCGCCGTGCCAGGGAATCCGAGGCAATGGTCTGGACGGCCGCGTTGGGTTGGGTCGCCTGGGGGGCCGCGTGGGCGCATGCCGCTAGGGCCAACAGGAGCGCAACAACCCGCATAGCTACCTCGATCGGTGGAGACGGCACCCGTTCTTACCCTTTGGTGGGCAGGGGGCTACATTTCGGCATCTGTTCACGGTCCACTCGGCGCTCCGCGCTGGGTGGGCCGCCTGTTCTACTGTTGCCCGGACGACCGAATGATTCGTGAAATGCGGGAGAAGCTCGGCAAGGAGATCACGGAACTGAGCCACGAGCTCGCTGTGACCCTGCCGCAGGCCATCGCCACGGCCGTCGAAATGGGTGACTTGCGCGAGAATTCCGAGTACAAGTCGGCCCTTGAGCGGCAGCAGTTCGTCCAGGCGCGCCTGGGCCAGCTCCACCAGCGGCTCAACCAGCTCTCGCAGCTGGCCGACACCGAGGCCCCGCTGAACCGGGTCGGGCTTGGCTCCAAGGTGAAGGTCGAGGACGTCGGGAGCGGAGAGATCGAGGAATACACCCTGGTCCTCGCCGAGATGATGGACATCGACGCCGGCCACATTTCGCTGGCCTCGCCTCTCGGCCGCGCCCTCAAGGACCGCGAGGTCGGCGAGGAAGTGACGCTGCAGCTCCCGACGATGCGCCGTTCGCTTCGCGTGCTCGAACTGGTCACCATCCACGCCATGGGCACGTCGGAGTAGCATCCTCCGGGCGCCTGGGCGTCACCTCCGCTCGACCAGCACCACTTCAAAGACCAGCGTCGCGTTCGGCGGGATCGGCCCGCTCCCCTTGGCTCCGTAGCCAAGGGCGGCCGGGAGCACCAGCATCCGCCGCCCCCCGACCCGCATCCCCGGCAAGCCGTCCTCCCAGCCCTCGATCACCTGCCCGGCGCCAAGCCGGACCCGGAACGGCGTCTCCAAGGAGCGGGTGACCGGGGTGCCGTTCGCCAGATATCCCACGAAATGGACCGCGATGCTGTCCCCGCTCTGGACCAGCGCACCGGTGCCGACAATGAGGTCGTCATAGAAGGCTCCCTTCGGCGTCCGGCGGAGTGAGTCCTCGCGGAGCCCGAGCACCGGGGCGATCGCCTCCGGCAGCCCAGCACCCGGCAGGCGGAGCGGCAGCCGTGTCTCGATGCGAATCGGCGCCCGCACCTCGGGGACCAGGGCCGACCCCGTACCCTGCGCCCCGATCGAGGCCATCGGACAGCACAACGCCAGCAACCATCGCCTCACCACTGCCCCCGCACTCACGGCGTCTTGGGGGCTGCCGGGGGAGGCGACATCACGAGTGGGGCGCCCACGGCCGCGCGGGCCAGCATGCGCATGAGGTCGTCCGGTTTCGCCGAGCCGGAATTGGTGAGTACCGTGATCGAAAGCTTGAGCGAGGGGATCCAGGCGTTGGAGGTGATGAAGCCCGGAATGCCGCCACCGTGGGTGATCACCACGCGGTCGCCCATCATCACGCGGCCGAGGCCGAAGCCGTATGGCAGCGCCCCGGTCGCGGCCGCCCCGTTCGGCGTCGTCATCATCTCATATGACGCCGCGGAGACGACCTTGCCGCCGTGCAACGCGGCGTTCCACTTGGTCAGATCCCCGATCGTCGAGCAGAGCGATCCGGCCGCATACGGCTGTGACATGTGGAGGAAGACGGTGTTGACCCACGTCGACTTTTCCTTCTCATAGCCGTGCACGCGACGGTAAATGATCGGTGTCGTCAGGCACTCCTGCGTGTCGTCGAGCCCGAGTGGCACCGCGAACCGTTCGTGGATGTCGGTCGCCCAGGAATGTCCGGTCGTCTTCTCGATCAGCATGCCGAGGATCACGTAGCCGCTGTTGTTGTATTGCCACTTGGTTCCCGGCGCAAAGTCGAGCGGCTTCGCCGCTGTCAGTGCCACCAGCGTGTCGGGAGTCATCTCCTCCGCGAAGCGGCGGAACCACGGCTCGCCCAGGTCGGTGTAGGACGGGATGCCGGAAGTGTGGTTGAGCAGTTGGCGAACCGTGACACCGCGCCACGCCGGGGGGAGCATTGGCAACTGCCGTCCGATGGAGTCATCAAGCATCACCTGGCCCTGCTCCACCAGCTGCATCACCGCCGCCGCGGTGAACTGCTTCGTCACGGAGCCGATCCGGTAGACGGAGCGGGTGGTCGCGGCGACGTTGTTCTCGAGATCGGCCTTGCCCCAGGCACCGAAGGCGAGGGTGTCGGTACCGCGGACCATCGCCACGGCGACGCTCGGTGCCCCACCCGACGTGACAAAGGCGGCGGCCAGGGAATCGGCAATCCGATGGACGGTGGCCGGCTTTGGCAGGGTTTGGGCAGCCAGCGGTGGCGCCAGCAGCAGGGCGATGACGGCCAGTTCGAGACGACGACTCATAGAGGACTCCGCACGGCGGGATAGGGCACGCCGAAGAATGCCGAATTGGAGGGCGCAGGTCCAGCCACGGCGCATACGGTCCTGCGGACTATCTTAGGCGATGACGACTTTCAAGGACCTCGGCCTCTCCGCTTCGCTGGTCGAGGCATTGACCACCCTCGGCTACGAAGAGCCGACCCCGATTCAGGCAGAATCGATCCCCGCCTTGCTCGAGGGGCGTGACCTGCTCGGCCAGGCGGCCACGGGCACGGGCACGACCGCCGCCTTCGCCCTCCCGCTGCTGCAACGGCTCGCCAGCACGCCTCCGGTCGCCAATCGCCCGGCACTGCTGGTCCTGGTGCCGACCCGCGAGCTGGCGATGCAGGTGGCCGAAGCCTTCCACCGCTATGGCAAGGCGCTGGGCACCTCGGTGGTGCCGATCTACGGCGGTCAGGCATTCGATCAGCAGATCCGGATCCTCCGCCGCGGCGTCCATGTGGTCGCGGCGACGCCGGGCCGGGCGCTCGACCACATCCGTCGCGGGACCCTCGATCTCGGCGGGTTGACCGCCGTGGTGCTCGACGAAGCCGACGAGATGCTCGACATGGGCTTCGCCGACGAACTCGAGGCCATTCTCGACGCGGCGCCGACGGTCCGGCAGACCGCGCTCTTCTCGGCCACGCTGCCGCCGCGGATCGCGAAGATTGCCGAGCGGCATCTGAGCAATCCGTTGCGGGTGAACGTGGCCCGCACGGAACCGTTGGCTGGTGAGGCCCCGAAGGTGCGGCAGACCGCCTACCTCGTCGCACGGCCGCAGAAGATTGCCGCGCTGGGGCGCATCCTCGATCTCGAGGCGCCGACTCTGGCGCTGGTGTTCTGCCGCACGCGCACCGAGGTGGACTCGCTGCACGAAACCCTCGGCGGCCATGGCTATCGGGCCGAGGCGTTGCACGGCGGGATGACGCAGGAGGCGCGCGACCGGGTCATGAAGCGGACGCGCAGCGGTGCGGTGGATTTGCTCGTTGCCACCGACGTGGCCGCCCGCGGCCTCGACATCGATCAGCTGTCGCACGTCGTCAACTTCAACGTCCCCGAGTCGCCGGCAGCGTATGTCCACCGCATCGGGCGGACCGGGCGCGCTGGCCGCGAGGGCGTGGCGATCACGCTGGTCGAGCCGCGCGAACACCGCCTCCTCCGCAACATCGAGGCATCGACCCGCCAGCGCGTGACGATGGCGCAACTGCCGACCTTCCTCGACGTGCAGGCAAAGCGGATCGGCCTCACGGCGACGGCGATCAGCGAGGCGATCGTCGCGGCCGAGAGTGAGCCGTATCGGGTGGTGGTGGAGAGTCTGAGCGAGAACCATGACCTGATGGAGATCGCGATGGCGGCGATCCAGTTGGCGCATGAGCGCGGCCCCGGCGCGGGCGGCAAGGAGGATCAGGCGATGGACCTGACACCGCCCCCGGCGCCGAAGGGGATGCCGCGCGAGAAGCGGGCAAAGGCCGCCGGGATGTCGCGGATCTACATCGGCGCCGGGCGGAAGCAGAACCTGCGCCCGGCCGATCTGGTCGGCGCGATCGTGAACGAGGCAAAACTCCCGGCCGCAGAAATCGGCACGATCGAGATCACCGATCGCTTCTCGCTGGTGGAGGTGCCGGAAGAGCGGATCGTCGACGTGATCGCGGCGCTGCGGGCCAGCACCATCAAGGGGAAGAAGTTGACGGTGCGCCGCGATCTGGCGGGCGGCCGCTAACTCCTGCCCCCGAGGAGACTCAGGAGCGGCTGGGTGGGCGCAAGGCCCGCTCGGCCACATCCAGCCGTTCCGTCAGCCGATCGAGCCGGACATCCACGTCCTCAAGCGCCTCGATCCGATCGGCAACGTCCTCAAGCAGTGCGAGTTCCAGCGATTCGCGATCGCGGCGGCGGTTCACCACCACGATCGCCGCGCCGACGCCGACGGTGATGAGTCCACTAAGACCGGCCCAGATCAACAGCGCGAGCATTGACGACCCTCCCCGGCGCTCGGTGACTTCCGTGGAATCTCCCCTATCTTATCTCGGTCGGATCTCCCACACTACGCTCGGCCCCCATCCCTCGTTTCGCCCGGTGACGCCCATGGCCCTTCGCCCCGTCTGCTGTCGCGCTTCGGCGCTCCTCGCCGCGACGCTCATCTTCGCCACCACGGCCTCCGCCCAGCAGCCGAAGACCGTTCCGGTCTTCGTCGGCGGGCAGGCGCAGATCGTCCCCGGCTTCGCCGACACCACCCAGTGGATCCGGCAGACGCTCTGGGTCGAGACCGAGTTCGATTCGGATGGCGACGGCAAGCGCGACCGGATGTTCGTCGACGTGACGCGGCAGCGCCAGACAGAGACAGAGGGGCTCAAGGTCCCCGTGATCTATGAATCGTCACCGTACTTCTCGGGCACATCGGGGGGGCGTGACTTCCTCTGGGACGTCAAACAGGAAGTCGGGGCGACGCCGCCAAAGCGTACGTCGCAGCCCGAGATCAAGTACGTGCCGAGCAAAGCAATGATCTCGCAGACCTTTGTGCGCACCTGGGTGCCGCGTGGTTTCGCGGTGGTGCACTCGGAGGCGCCGGGCACGGGCCTCTCGCAGGGATGCGTCACGATCGGCGGTCCCCCGGAGGCACTCGCGCCGAAGGCGGTGATCGACTGGCTCAACGGGCGCGCCAAGGGCTATACCACGCCCACGGGCAGCGACGAAGTGCGGGCCACCTGGTCCACCGGCAAGGTCGGCATGACCGGAACCTCCTACAACGGCACCATTCCCGTGGCGGCGGCAACGACTGGCGTTGAGGGACTGGAGGCGATCATCCCGGTCGCGCCCAACACCGCGTACTGGCACTACTATCGCTCGCACGGCTTGGTGCGCCATCCCGGTGGCTGGCTCGGCGAGGACATCGACTTCCTCTACGACTACGTCAACAGCGGCAATCCGGCGATGCGTCCGTATTGCAATGCCACCTACCGCGACGGGATGATGGCCACCGGCCGCGACCGCACCACCGGAGACTACAACCAGTTCTGGGCCGACCGTGACCTGCGCACCAAGGCCGGCGGTATTCGCGCCGCGACGCTGATGGCCCACGCCTTCAATGACTGGAATGTCGTGCCGGAGCACAGCCAGCGGATCGTCGAGGTGCTCAAGGCCAACAAGGTGCCGGTCCAGCAGTACTACCATCAGGGCGGGCATGGTGGCGAGCCGCCGATGGTGCTGATGAATCGCTGGTTCACGCGCTATCTCTTCGGCATCGACAACGGGGTCGAGCGCGACCCGAAGGCCTTCATCGTGCGCGAAGGGGCGTCCATGCAGGCGCCGACGCCGTACCGCGATTTCCCGAACCCCGAGGCGAAGCCGGTCACGCTGGGGCTCGGACGCGGCGGTCGGACGGGGGGAACGCTGATGACGAAGAGCGGCGGGCAGGGGCGCGAGACGCTGATCGACAACGTCGAGTTCAGTGGCGGCGTGCTGGCCAAGGCGGCCGACTCGCCGAACCGATTGATCTATGCCACGCCAATCCTGACGCAGGCCGTGCACCTCTCCGGCACCGCACAGGTACGGATCCGCATGGCGCTGAACAAGTCGGCAGGGAATCTCTCGGTCTGGATGGTCTCGCTGCCGTGGACCGAAGCGCCGACCGCTCTCACCTCGCTCATCACGCGTGGCTGGGCTGATCCGCAGAACTGGAAGCAGCTGACGAAGGGCGGCGACTATCACTCGATGGAACACGGTGCGCCACTCGTGCCCGGACAGTTCGTTGACCTGACCTTTGATCTTGAACCGGACGACCAGATCATCCCCGCCGGGAAGCGCATTGCCGTGATGATCCTGTCGAGCGATCGGGAGTTCACCCTCTGGCCAGCGGCCGGGACCAAACTCACCGTCGATCTTGATCACACCACGATCACGATCCCCGTCGTGGGCGGCAAGAAGGCGCTGACAAAGGCGCTTCAGGCGCACTAGTCGGCCACCGCCGCCTACCGCCACCGGCTGCGGTCACTGCCGTCCGCGACGCTGCTCGAAGCCCCGTGCGATCAAGGCCTCGAGCAGTTGTTGCGCGCGGTGCTGCAGGACGCTGCGCACCTCGTCCAGTCCCGGCATCTCCGGCACATCGATGTACAGACAGTCCTGCTCG
>JBBQJU010000071.1:0-10741 GCA_038326215.1 Gemmatimonadales bacterium
TGGGCATTGCCGACCTTCGAGATTCACGGGATTCGCGGTGGCTTCGTGGGCGAAGGGGCCAAGACGGTGATCCCGGCGGTGGCGACGGCGAAGATCTCGCTCCGCCTGGTGCCCGGGCTGTCGGTCGAGTGGGTGCAGCAGCAGCTGCAGAAGGCGATCGCCAAGGTGGCGCCTGACTACGCCGACTGGACGCTCAGGCTCCACCACGGCGGCGACCCGGTGCAGGTCGATGTCTCGCACGCGGCCTTCCGCACCCTCGATCGCGCGTTCGAGGAAGTCGTCGGCCGGCCGACCGTCGCGGTGCGGGCCGGCGGGTCCATTCCGATCGTGCCGGAACTCGCCGCGGGCGGCGCGCCGGTGTTGCTCACCGGGATCGGCCTGCCCGACGACGGCTTGCACTCGCCGAACGAGAAGGTGGAGCTGCAGCAGTTGTGGGATGGGATTCAGGTGTTCGGGCGCTTCTTCGAGCTGATGGGAGCGGAGGGGCGGTAGGCTCGCTCAGTCGTCGCGCTTTACCGGCGGCCGGCCCTGGCCGGCATACTGCGCTTCGATCCGGGCATGCAGGTCGTCCGCGCCGATGATACCCTTGACCGAGGCGATGATGCCGGCGACCACATCGTCGGCCCAGTATTGGTCAGGGCGTTCTTCGGACGGGATCGCACGGCAGGCGCGGTCCAGATACTCGATGGCCCGCTCAACCCATTCCGTCTGCGCACTCGCCACCAACGACCACGAGCCGGTCGCCCGCAGCTCGAGGTCCGCGAGCGCGTCGAGATGCGTCCGCAGTTCCTGCGCGACCGGGCCGTGACGGAGTTGATCCGCCACCAAGGTGAGCATGGCGCGACGCTCCGATTCCTGCGGCTCCGGCAACGGAGCGAGGTAGTGGCGCTGGTCGGCCACCATTTCCGCGAGCCGGATACAGACCGCCTTGATCGCCGGCGTGAGCGCCGAGGGGGCCTCGGTTGCCCAGGAGCTTGCCGCGCGAAGGATCGCGGCAATGCGTTCGTCTGCCGTCGCGGCAATGCGGGTCGAATCCATCGGATCATGCATACCTGAAGGGAAGCCCGACGCGGCCTCGATTTCAACCCCATCTCCCGTTCTCGGACTACCCCGGCGGGAGCAAGTCAGCAAGGGGACGGCTCGCTGCCCGGAGGCCGAAGGCGGTAGCCACCGAGGCCACCACCAACGCCCGAACCTCCGCTGCCATTGCTGGCGTGCCTCCGCCGAGTTCCTGCGCGACGGAGGTCATCGTGACGCCCGGCAGCCCGCACGGGACGATCGCGTCGAACCACGCGAGGTCGGGGTCGACGTTGAGCGCAAAGCCGTGCAGCGTCACCCATTGCTTCACATGGATCCCCAGGCTCGCGATCTTCCGGCCGGCCGTCCAGACGCCGGTCTTCCCGGCGACCCGCTCCGCCGGAATCTCGAGCTGCGCCAGCGCGCCGATGAGGGCGCCCTCGAGGGTCCGGAGGTACCAATGGAGGTCCTCCCGGTGGGCCGAGAGGTGGAGGATCGGATAGCCGACGAGCTGACCTGGGCCGTGCCAGGTGACATCGCCACCACGCTCCACCTCGACCACCGTGGCACCGCGCGCCTCGAGGGCGGAGACGGGGAGCGGCAGCGAGGTCGCCACGGTCCCGCGGCCCAACGTGTAGACGGGGTCGTGTTCGACCAAGAGCAGGATGTCGTGGGGAAGGGAGCCGTCGACGCGCCGCAGCCGAAGGGCGCGCTGCAGCTCAAGGGTCTCCAGGTACGGCCGGCGACCGAGGTCGACGACCTCCAGCCGCGGGATGGTCATGCCGCCCGGCGCGCGCGGCCTCCCAGCCGAAGCGCCACGACCAGCGCGAGCACGGCCAGCGCGGCCAGCGCACTGCTGCCGAAGGCGGCGTGCGCGGTGAAGGTCAGCATCATCGCCAGGCAGGTGCCGGCGAGCGCCGCAACGATGGCGAGCCCCCCGCGGCGGAAGTTGGAGTCGATGGGGGACATCAGCACCCAGCCCACCAGGCCCGCCACCAGCAGTCCGATCGGGATCCCCACCAGAAAGAGATTCACGTAGGGGGCGTTCGGATTGACGGTAGCCGCGCTGGTGACACTCGGGTCGCGCATCCGGGCGACCAGAAACGTCAACACGGAAAACCAGGCGACGGCCACTGCGGCCGCCGTCCCGACCGCCGCGACGGCGAGGCCGACATGATCCTCGGTCGGCGCGTCGGCCCCGAACGGATTGGGCGAGGACGGGGGCGCCGTCAAATGTGCACCGCCCGACCCAGCGAATCGAGCGCCGCTTCGGCGATCGCTTCGGAGAGCGTCGGGTGGGCATGGATCGCCAGATCGACCTCTTCCACCGTGTATTCGTTCGTCCGCGCGAGGATCAATTCGTGGATCATCTCGGAGGCGTGCCCACTCACGATGTGGGCGCCGATGATCTCGCCGTACTGCTTGCCGCGAATGATCTTCACAAAGCCATCGGTCTCGTTCGACGCGCGCGCGCGACCGTTGGCCGAGAACGGGAAGCGCCCGATCTGGTAGTCGAGCTTTTGCTCCTTGGCCTGCTCCTCGGTGAGGCCGATCGAGGCCACTTCCGGATGGCAGTAGGTGACGCTCGGCACATTGCTGTAGTCGATCGCCTTCGGGTGGTGCCCGGCGATCACCTCGGCCACATGGATCCCCTCGCGAGTGCCCTTGTGCGCCAGCATCGGCGGGCCGGCCACGTCGCCGATCGAGTAGACACCCTTCACGGTGGTCTCGAGGGTGGCCGGGTTCACCTGGATGAAGCCGCGGTCGGTCAGCTTGACGCCGACGGCCTCGAGGCCGATCCCCTCGGTGTTCACCGCGCGACCCGCCGCCATGAGCACCTTGTCGGCGGTGATCGTCTCCTGCTTGCCTCCGACCTCGACCGTGATGCTCACCTCGGCCGCCTTCACGTCGGCCTTCACGACCTTCACGCCGGCGAGGACGTTGATGCCACGCTTCTTGTAGGACTTGGCAATCACGTCGGAGCACTCCGCGTCCTCGATCGGCAGGATGCGCGGCAGCGCCTCGACCAGCGTCACCTCGGAACCGAAGGCGTTGAAGATGTCGGCGAATTCGCAGCCGACCGCTCCCGCGCCGACGATCGCCAGCCGCTTCGGCGCCGCCTCGAGAAAGAGCGCCTCATCGGAGGTGATCACACTCGTGCCGTTGATGGCGAGACCGACCTGCGGAATGCCCTTCGTGCGCGAGCCCGTTGCCAGCACGATCGCCTTCTTCGCCGTCAGCACGTCATCGCCGACCTTCACCGTCGTCGCGGAGGCGAGGACGCCAGTCCCCTTGATGACCGTGACCTTGTTCTTCTTCATCAGGAATTCGGCGCCCTTCGAATTCTGCTCGGCCACCCGACGCGACCGCTTCATGGCCACGCCGTAGTCGGTCTTCACTTCGCCGACCTCGATGCCCAGTTCCTTCGCTTCTTTCCGGATGCTGTTCGCCATGGCCGCCGAGTGGAGCAGCGCCTTGGTCGGGATGCAGCCGATGTTGACGCAGACGCCGCCGAGCTTGTCGCGCTCGACGACGCAGGCGGTCAAGCCGAGCTGCGAGGCGCGGATGGCGGCGGGATAGCCGGCAGGACCGCCGCCGATGATGATGACGTCAAAGGACTGATTGGCCACGGGAGTGGAGCTCCACGTTAAGGACAGATTGGTGGATCAGCGAACCGCGAACCGCGAACGGCGAGCAGCGATCGGCGGGAGGCACACGACTCGCCGTTCGCCGTTCCCCGTCCGCGGTTCGCCGTGTTACCAGACCATCGCCAGCGGATTCTCCAACATCCCCACCAGCGTCTTCAGGAACGCGGCACCCGTGGCGCCATCGATCACGCGGTGATCGCAGGAGAGGGTGATCCGCATCCGGCGGCGCACCACGAGCGCCCCGTCGATCACGGCCGGCTTCTGCTCCAGGCGGCCGACGGCGAGAATCGCCGCCTCGGGCGGATTGATCACGGCGGTGAACTCATCGATGCCGAACATGCCGAGGTTCGAGATCGAGAAGGTCGCACCGGTGTACTCCTCGGGCTTCAGGCGCTTCTCGCGGGCCCGACCGGCCATCTCGCGGACCTCGCCACCGATCTCGCGCAGCGTCTTCCGGTCGGCATGCCGCACGATCGGCGTGATCAGGCCGTCCTCCACCGCGACGGCGACGCCGATGTGCACGTCGTGCCATTGCCGGATGTGATCGTCCGACCACCAGGCATTGACCCACGGGTGCTGCCGGAGCGCGGCGGCGGTGGTGCGAATGATCAGATCGTTGAACGAGAACTTGCCGCCCTTCGGGTCGGCGGCGAGGAGCGCCTCGCGCATCTCGTGCGCCCGCTCCATATCCACTTCAGCGGTGAGGTAGAAGGTCGGAATCGGACCGATCGACTGCACCAGCCGCTTGGCGATCGCCTTCCGCATCTGCGTGAGCGGCACGTCGGTGTAGACCGACAGCTCGACGCCGACAGCGGCCGCCGCCGGGGCCATCACGGCGCCGTCGAGGTCCCGCATCACGATCCGCCCTTCCGGACCGCTCCCGGCGATCCCCCCGAGATCGACGCCGCGATCGGCGGCGACGCGCTTCGCCAATGGCGATGCCTTGACCCGGGCGCCGGCGGCGGGGGGCTGGGCTGGGGCTGGGGCCGTTGGGACGGGCGCAGCATGCTGCGCCCCGGCGGCCGGTGGGGGGGCGGCTGGGGCGGCTGGGGCGGCGGACGCGGGCGCGGGGGGCGGCGGTGCGGGCGCAGCATGCTGCGCCCCTCCAGCGGATGCCGCGCCGCCGGGGATCATTTCCCCCACCGCGCCGATCCATGCGACGATCGATGCGACCGGCGCGGTCGTGCCGACGGGGATCACCTGCTTGAGCAGGACGCCGGCGCCGCGCGCGACCAACTCCATCACCGCCTTGTCGGTCTCCACTTCGGCGAGCACATCACCGACGGCGACTGCATCGCCCTCGGCCTTCTTCCACTCGACGAGGCGTCCCTCTTCCATCGTCGGCGACAGCGCTTCCATCACGACCTTGGTGGCCATTCGATCAATCCTTGTAGCAGACGCGGCGAACCGCTGCCGCGATCTTGGTCGCGTCGGCCTTGGCCGCCTTCTCGAGATACTTGTTGTACGGCATCGGCACGTCAGCCTGGTGCACCCGCAACACGGGGGCATCGAGGTCGTCGAACGCCTCGCGCTGGATCAAGTCGACGATCTGCGCCCCGACGCCGGCGAAGTACCACCCTTCCTCCGCCACCACGACCCGGTGCGTCTTCGCCACCGAGCGGAGGATGGCCTCTTCGTCGAGCGGCCGGATGGTCCGCAGGTCCAGCACTTCGGCGTCGATGCCTTCCTCGGAGAGCGCCTTGGCGGCATTCAACGCGGGGGCGACCGTCTTCGAATGACAGATGATCGTCACATCCTGACCAGCGCGCTTCACGTCGGCCACACCGATCGGCACCAGATGCTCTCCCTCGGGGACCTCGCCCTTCAGGTTGTAGAGCATTTCGCCCTCGATGAACACCACCGGGTTGTTGTCGCGGATGGCGCTCTTGAGCAGCCCCTTCGCGTCAGCCGGCGTGGCGGGCATCACGACCTTGAGGCCGGGGATGTGGGCATACCAGCTCTCGAAGGCCTGGGAGTGCTGGGCACCGAGCTGCAGCGCCGCACCACCCGGCCCACGGAAGACGATCGGACAGCCGATCTGCCCACCGCTCATGTAGCGGATCTTCGCGGCGACGTTGACGATCTGGTCGATCGCCAGCAGCGCGAAGTTCCAGGTCATCATCTCGATCACGGGACGAAGGCCGGTCATGGCCGAGCCCACGCCGATGCCGGCGAAGCCAAGCTCCGCGATCGGCGTATCGACGACGCGCATCGGTCCGAATTCCTCGAGCAGTCCACGGCTGACTTTGTAGGCGCCGTTGTACTCGGCGACTTCCTCGCCCATCAAGTAGACGTCGCCATCGCGCTGCATCTCTTCACGGAGCGCTTCGTTCAAGGCGTCGCGGTAGGTGAGCGTTGCCATCAGCCCTCCTCCCCGGTCGGAGCGAAGACATCGGTCCAGAGTTCACTCGCCTCCGGCTCCGGCGACTCTTCCGCAAACGTTGCGGCATCAGCGACCTCTGCCGCCACCGAGGCGACGAGCTCCGCGAGCGCCGCGTCGTCCAGCAATCCGGCGTCCCGCATCCGTGCCTCGAGCAGCGCGATGGGATCGCGCTGGCGCGACGCATCCAGCTCTTCCTTGCTGCGATAGGTGCCGCTCGCCGCGTCGGACATCGAGTGGCCGACGTAGCGGAAGGTCCGGATGTCGAGGAGCGTCGGCCCCTCGCCTGCGCGGGCCCGGGCGTACGCGGTCTCGGCCGCCTCGCGGACGGCGACGATATCCTGCCCATCCACCTCGACGCCCGGCATCCCGTAACTCGCCGCCCGCAGATGCAGATCGGTGATCGCTGCCGAGCGCTTGACGGCCGTACCCATGCCGTAGCCGTTGTTCTCGATCACGAAGACCGCTGGCAGCTTCCAGAGGCCTGCCATGTTCAGCGCCTCATGGAACGAACCGATGTTGGCGGCCGCTTCGCCGAAGAAGGTGAGCGAGACCTGCTCCGTCTTCCGGTACTTCGCCGCCCACGCGAAGCCGGCACCGAGCGGAATCTGGCCGCCGACAATGCCGTGCCCGCCCATGAAGCCGCGCGCGAGATCGAAGAGGTGCATCGACCCGCCCTTGCCGCCCGAGCAGCCCGTCGCCTTGCCATACAACTCGGCCATGATCGCGCGCGGTGTGATCCCGCGCGCCAACGCCTGGCCGTGCTCGCGGTAGGCGGAGATCACGTAGTCATCTGCGCGCAGCGCCGAGATCAGCCCGACCGCGACGGCTTCCTGGCCGATGTAGAGGTGGCAGAAGCCGCCGATCTGCCCGATCGAATAGGCCTCGCCGGCCCGTTCCTCGAAGCGGCGGATCAGATGCATCATCCGCAGCCAATCGTGGTACTGCGCAGCAAAGGGTGCGTCGGTCCCGCGGCGGCGCGTCTTGGGGGCGTCGCTGGTACTTACAGCCATTTTAGAAACTCTCCGGGGCAGTGGCAGCATGCGCTGCCACACCGGTGGGGAGGGAGTGCTCGTTGCGCGCGGGAGCCGGGCGCGCCGACCGGGCCTGATCCCAGGCGTGATAGGACGAGCGCGTCAGCGGCGAGCTCTCGACGTGCGAGAAGCCCATCCGCAGGCCGATCTCCTTCAACTCCGCGAACTCGTCCGGCGTGTAGTAGCGCACCACGGGGAGGTGGCCGTCGGACGGCCGGAGATACTGCCCGAGCGTGACGATGTTCACATCGCTGCGGCGCAGATCGCGCAGGCAGGTAATGACCTCATCCCACTCCTCTCCCATGCCGAGGATGATCCCCGACTTGGTGAGAGCGGTCGCATCCATCGCGCGCGCATTCGAGAGGACGCGCAGGGCGCGATCGTATCGGCCGCCCGGACGCGCCAGGCGGTAGAGCCGCTCGGCCGTCTCGAGATTGTGATTGAGGATGTCGGGCTTTGCCTCCATCACGATCCGGAGCGCCTGCTCCGATCCCTTGAAGTCCGGGATCAGCACCTCGACGGAGGTCTCGGGCAGACGGGCCTTGATCTCGGTGATGCACCCCGCGAACGCCTCGGCACCGCCGTTCGGCAGATCGTCACGGTCCACGGAGGTGATCACGACGTGCTCCAGCCCCATCCGGGCGACCGCCTCGGCCAGCTTGACCGGCTCAGCCGGGTCGAATGCCTTCGGGGTGCCGTGGGAGACCGCACAGTAGGTGCAGTTCCGGGTGCAGACGTCACCGAGGATCATGAAGGTGGCGGCTTTGTGTTCCCAGCATTCGCCGATGTTCGGGCAGCGGGCTTCTTCACATACGGTGTGAAGGCCCAGCTCGCGCATCATTGCCTGGATCTTGAGGTAGGATTGCCCGCCGGGCGCCTTCACCTTGAGCCAACTCGGCTTTCGGGCGGGGGCAACGGGAACCATCCCCCCCAAGGCATCGGGGGTGGGCTGGCGGGTCAGTTGGACAAGCGGCACGGCCACGCGGACTCCTTCTGTCTCGCCGAGGTCGCGCGCCAGCCGGAACTGGCGCAGGAGCAACAAAATAGCCCGGCGGGGGGGGTGGGCCAACCGCCTTCCGTCCGGAGGCCGTCGGGGCCACTTTCCGCCCTTCCTCTTCCCCCCGGGCCCTTCTCTGCCGCCGATCCTGACCACCCGTGCCCTGACCGTTCGCTACCCGACCTTCACACTCGGCCCGCTGGGCTTCGTGATTGCCGGTGGGGAGACGGTCGCCCTGCTTGGGGCGAACGCCGCCGGGAAGACCACCCTCCTCCGTGCCGTCACGGGCCGTCTCCTGGACCGCGAGGGCGTGGTGGAGGTGGCGGGCCGGGATCCACAGGAGGCCCCGGACGCCTGGCGGGCCAAGATCGGCTTCGCGGGCGAGAAGCCGCCGGCCGATGCGGCCCTTCGCGTGCGCGAGTGGTTCGCCTTCCTCCGGGATTGCTACCCGACCTGGGATGACGCGTACCAGCGCGACCTCTCGGCTCGGCTTGGCCTCGATACCGGGGAGCGGATCGCAGCGTTGTCGCGCGGCACGGCGGTCAAGGCCGCCTACATTGGCGCGGAGGCGTATCGGCCGGAGCTGCTCGTCCTCGACGAGCCGACCAACGGCCTCGATCCCGTGGTGCGCTTGGAACTGCTCGCGCTGCTGCGCGAGTGTTTCGCTGCGTCGCCAGGGCGCGCGCTGCTCTTCTCCTCACATCTGCTCGAAGACGTCGAATCGCTCTGCGATCGCGCGCTGTTGCTCCGTCGCGGGCAGTTGGTCGGTGAGCTTGCTGGCGACGCGCTCACTGAAGCGCGCGCGTCGGGCCAGCTCACCGCACTGGTGGCCGACGTGCTCCGCGACCGCCCGTGAACCGAAACGGCTTCCTCGCCGTGATGCGGCATGAACTCCGCCGAGGTCGATCCGCGATGCTGTGGATCGGCGGTCTCGCCACCGCGGCGATCGTCGCCACGCTGATCCTCCCGCCTGCCGGCGCGATGGTGGTGGGCATGCTGGCGCTACCTGTGGTGTTCGTTTCGGGGTTGGGCCCGCTCGGCAGCCTCTCGGCCGACAAGATGCACGGCCACTTGGAGTTCGACCGCACTCTCCCGTTGCCCTTGCGCACAATGGCTGCCGGGCGATTGGTCGGTGCCGCCGGCCGCACGGCGCCGATGCTGATCGGACTGGTGGCCGCGGGGATCGGCATTGCGCGGGGCGCCGAGGCCCCGGCGCTGATCGCCGTGCCGGTCATCGTGATGGCGGCGGGAGCGCTGCAGCTGCTGTGGTGGTGTTTCCTCTGGCTCCTGCTCGGGCTCAATGCCCGCTTCTCGCTGCGGCGTCTCTGGTGGGTGCCCACGACCCTCTGGCTGTTGCCGACGCTGCTGCCGCAGTCGGCCAAGACGGCGATCCGCATCCTGGTGACGCGCGCCGCCGAGCAGGCGATGACCTGGATGGACGATCCGGCGCGCGTCGCGCTGCTGCTGGTCGCCGCCCTGGTGTTGCCGATCGTCGCCGCCTTTGCTGGCGGCGTCACCCTCTTTGCTCACGGCCTCGCGCGCTTTCGCCCCGACCCGACGGCCTTCGGCGTTCGACTCGGCGCGGCCCCGAAGCGGGAACTCGCGGCGCTCGGACGCGGGCCCCTCCTTGCGGTCACGCGGCTCCGACTGCGACTCGCGTTTGAACAATTCCGCACTCAGGCGATCATCGGGGTGGTGCTCGTCGTCGTGGTGGTCGCCGACGTCGGGGAGCTCGCCGACTTTGCGCGCGGCTATCTCCCGGTCCTCGCCGCCCTCGTCCCCGGGGGCATCGCGCTGCAGCTGCTTACGGCGCGCGGCTCTGGCGCCCTCGAGGGGCTGCAGCACCTCCCGCATTCCCGCCGGCACGTCGCGCTCGGCCACTTGCTCGCGGTGGGGGTGCTGGCAATTCCGGGGGCTGCGTTGCTGGCCCTCTCGCGCGCCTCGGATGGCCTCGCCGTGACGCCGGCGGCGGTCGGGATGAGCTGGCTCTGGTTTCTGGCGTTGGGAGCAATCGGCGCGGGGGTGGCGGTCTGGGGCACCAAGCGCCGTTTCTTCGGGCTGGTGGTGATCTTCGGGGTGATCACCGCGCTGGTGTGGCTGCTCCTGCCGATGGGCGCCAGCGCCAGCGACCTCCCCGATCTCCTCGTGCGCTGGCGGGAGCTGCGTCGAGCGGCGGGGCTCGCCCTGCCGCTCGGTATCGCGCTGCTGGCGTTGGTAGTGGGGACCGAATTGTTTGCACGCGGCTTGGCCAGTTACGACGGCCGGAAAGCCTAGCCCGCTGCCGGTGGGTCGCGCTGGCTACCAGTTCCAGAAGCGATTGGCACGCACGGCATGCATCTCATCGCTCCATGGCTCACCGCGGATCGAGGCCGCGATGAGCTCCCCCGTCACCCCGGCGAGGAGGATGCCATTGCGGCCATGGCCCGCGGCGTACCAGAGCCCAGGGAGTCGTGGCTCCGGGCCAATGATCGGCCGCCCATCCGGTGTCCCGGGTCGGAGTCCCGCCCAACTGCGAAGCGGCGTCATCGTCGCCAGCGGCGCATAGAGGGCCGCGGCGCGGGCGAAGAGGTCCGCCAGCCCATCGGCCGTCGTGGTGACCTCGAATCCGGCGTGCTCCATCGTCGCACCAACGAGCATCTCGTCTCCGCGCCGGAGCAGGTAACAG
>JBBQJU010000072.1:0-10684 GCA_038326215.1 Gemmatimonadales bacterium
AGCGGGACCTGGTCGATGGTATCGAAGAGCGCCTCGGCCGAACGTCCGTAGCTTGCCTCGAGCACCGCACGGATCGCTGTCCACGGGACCGGGGGCACCCTGTCCGTGAGGGTACTGATGGCCTCGACGTAGGGAGTCGGAATCAAGTCGGCTCGACCGGCGAACAATTGCGTCAACTTGATGAACGTGGGCCCCATCCGTGCGATGGTGGCCGCGAGCCGATCCGCGCGCTGGAGATGAAACGCTGGTGACCGGGCCGCACCCTTCCCCGCCACGAGCCATCGGCGCCGATCACGAGCGAAGCTGATGACCAGTGGGAGGACCAACCCAATGAGGCGGACGGTGCGGAGCATGCAGGCTGGTACCCGTGAGCTGAGCTTCCGCTCCCCGAAACGAAACACGGCGCCCAGTGGGCGCCGCGTGTGCTATCCGTCCGACGAGCTGATGATCGCCCTACCAGATCAGCCTTGGCCGATCGTCATCTCGGCGAGGCGCACTTCGGCCTCGGTCTTGGCGGCGGTCTCAGCGTACTTATCGAGAATCTCGCGGTAGCACTTCAGCGCCTCGTCCTTGTTCTTCGCCAGACGGAACGCGCGACCAGCATCAAGGAGCGCCGATGCCTTCAGGTAGTCCGATGTCGCCTCGTCGGCGGCCTTCCGGTAGGCGGCGGCGGCCTCCGGGAATTTCCCGGTGTTCTCGTAGCCGCTGCCCAGCAAGCCATTCGCCGGCGAGGCGTACAGGGCTGGCGGGTTGGTCTTCAGGAAGTCGAGCAAGGAGGCGATGGCCAACTCGGTCTGACCACTGACCATCCGGGCTTGCGCCACGCCCAGAGAGGCGCTGTAGGCTGCCGAGGTGCCGGAGAAGGTCGTGACAACCTTCTCGAACTGCGCCACCGCTTCGGGGAGGTTCCCCTGCTCGGCCGTGATGCGAGCCGTCTCGAGCGCCTGAGCCGCAAAGGCCTCCTTGCGCTTGCCGGCGGTGATCGCGAACCAGATTCCCAGGGCCACCACCAGGACGGCCACGCCCGCGATGCCGAGGACCTTGGCGCGCTGGGGAGTCAGGAAAGGCCCGTCCGAATGCATCGCCGGGGCGGCATCGGGGGTCATCGTCGTGGTGTCGTCGGAAGAGGTAGCCATGCGACCTGTCGTGTAAGAAGCCCCGCCACTGGCCAGAAATGGCCGATACAGCCTCCAAAGATGGCACAATGGCGGGGTGGACGCCAGATCCCGGCCCCCTCCCTTGTCTCCGCCGCCCGGCAGGGTGTCCATTCCTGCCAGCCCTGACCGGAGCGCCACATGCTGGCCAACTACATCACGCTGTCCCGCTTACCGCTCCTCCTCGCCAACGTCCTGATCCTCTACTTCGGCTCGCCGGGCCTGCGCCTCGCTGGGGTGGGCCTGCTGCTGATCGGCCTGGGGCTGGACACGGTGGACGGCATGGTAGCCCGCAAGAGTGGCCAGACGACGCTCTTCGGCTCGGTCCTCGACATTGCCGCCGACCGAACCTATGAACTCGTGCTCTGGGCAGTCTTGGCTGACCTTGGGCTGATTTCGGTGGTGATCCCGCTGGTGGTGATCGCCCGGACCACCCTGACCGACGCCTTCCGGAGCATCGGGATCGCGCAGGGGGTGGCCCCCTTCGACCAGCACAAGTCGAAACTTGGCAAGTTCATGGTGGGGTCACCCTTTATGCGCACCGGGTACTCGATCAGCAAGATCGTCACATTTACATTGCTCACCCTCGCTCAGGCACTGGGCGGCTATCCAGCCGGCAGCTCACTCAGCAGCTATGCCCCGATCCTGCTCCAGGGTGGTCAATGGCTGGCCTGGGTGGCACTCACCTTCTGCGTTTTCCGGGGCTTGCCCGTGGTCATCGCCAATCTCCGTCGTTATTGGGGGGTGCCTGCCGCCGCGGCGACCCTCCTGCTCGCCCTCCTGCCCACCGCGGAGCTGGGCGCCCAGCAGACCGCGGCGCCCGCACCACTGCCCACGATCGCGGCGAAGACCGCCGGGTGGACGCGCCTCCCGGGCTTCGTGACGATGTATCTCGATGAGTCCAAGGGGACGCTGGCCCTCGAGCTCCCCAGGGGTGGCCTGCGGGCGCTCTTCATCGCGGAGCTCGCCACCGGGCTCGGCTCCAACCCGATTGGCCTTGATCGCGGCGCCAACGGGCCCACCTATGTGACCCGGTTTGAAACCGGCGGCAATGCGGTGCGGGTGATCTTCGAGAACTGGAACTACCGCACGCGAGGGGACTCGTTGCACCGCCGGACGGTGGACGAGGCGTTTCCGTCGAGCATTTCCGGTGCCTTGCCGATCATCGGCGCCGAGGGCGACCGAGTCCTCGTTGACGCGACCGACTTCGTGCATCGCGACTGGATGGAGGTGGCGTCCACCCTCCAGCGGAGCCAGGAAGGGAGCTATACCGTTGCCCGAGATCGGTCGGGCGTGAATCGGAATTTCACCGCGGGCTTTCCGGGCAACAGCGAGATCGACGTCTCGCTGACGTTCGCCACGACCGGCAATCCGGGCCGCACGGTGGAAGCCATCGTGCCCGATGGGCGGGCGTTCACGCTGCGTCAACACCTCACTCTGCTCGCGCTTCCGGATGATCGCTACATGCCACGCCAGTACGACCCGCGCGTCGGCTACGGCGCGACCGGCTTCAAGGATTATTTCGAGCCGATTCAGGGCGACCTGACGCAGCGCTGGATTGCGCGACACCGGCTGCAGCGCAGGGATCCGGCGAACCCGGCCTCGCCGATCCTCAACCCGGTGGTGTACTATATCGACCCGGGAATTCCGGAGCCGATCCGGACCGCGACCTTCGAAGGCGCCAAGTGGTGGGAGGAGGCGTTCGCGCGTGCCGGATTGCCCGGCGGCTTTCGCGTGGAGTACCTCCCCGCAGGCGCGGATCCCATGGACGCGCGCTACAACGTCGTGCAGTGGGAGAACCGCAATGAGCGCGGCTGGAGCATCGGCGGTGCCGTCGGTGATCCGCGTACTGGTGAGTTGCTCAAGGGGATGGCGCGGATGGATTCGCACCGTGCCCGCACCGACTACAACATCTATGCGGCCTTCTTCGGCGCCGATGCCGCTGCCGCCGACACGGCGTTCGTGCTCGCGCGCGTGCGACAGGTCACCGCCCACGAAATTGGCCATACCCTCGGGCTCGCGCACAACTACATCGCGTCGACCTACGAGCGCGGTTCGGTGATGGACTACCCTGCCCCGCGCATCCGGATGACCAATGGCCGCCCCGACATCTCGGCCGCCTACGATGTCGGCCCGGGTGCCTACGACGTGTGGGCCATCCGATGGGGCTACGGCATCTGGCCCGCCGCCGTCGAGGCCGACTCGTTGCGCGCCATCGTCGCCGACGGGCTCCGGAAGGGCTACCGCTTCCTCTCGGACAACGATGCCCGCCCCGAATCGGCGAGCGACCCGCGGACGAACCTCTGGGATGACGCCGCGACGGCGGGGGAATTTCTGCAGCACCAGATGGAGGTACGTCGCTGGGGCATCGCGCACTTCGGGCTGCGGAACATCCGCGACGGCGAACCGATCGCCACGCTGCAGGAGCGCTTCGTGCCGCTCTACTTCTGGCACCGCTTCGCCATCAACTCGCTCGTCAAGACTGTCGGCGGCATGGAGTACGCATTCGCCGTGAAGGGCGATGGCCAGCAGGCCACGCGGCTGGTCTCGGCGGAGCGTCAACGTGCCGCCCTCACCCAACTCCTCGCGACCCTCGAGCCGGCTGAGCTGGCCATCCCCGATTCCATCCAGACGCTCATGGCCCCTCGGCCTGGTGGCTACCCCGAATCGGTCGAGCTCTTCGCGACGCGGAGTCGCCCCGGATTCGACGCCCTGAGCGCGGCACGCACCCTGGCCCAGTTCACGGTCGACGGGCTGCTCCAGCGGGAACGCGCGGCTCGCCTGGTCCTCGCGGCGGTGCGGCAGCCGGGTCAACTCAGCCTCGACGAGGTGCTCGACCGGTTGGTGGCGGCCACCTGGCGTGGGGCAGCCACCACTCCATCCGAAGCCGCCCTGCGCCGCGTGACCCAGCGAGCAGTGGTCGACCGGATGCTGGCACTCGCCGCCGACCGGGATGCCGCCCAGGAAGTCCGCGACATCGTGGAACTGAAGCTCGCCGCCCTCGGCGGTGACGCGAAGGCCCGGTCAGTCGCTGGCAGCGTCTCAGTCCGAGCCCACTGGGCCGCCATTGCCGCGGACATCATCCGGTGGCGCGAGCGGCGCGAGCTGCCGACCCCATCCCCGGCGTTGCGGGCCCCGCCGGGGGACCCGTTCGGCGACGAGGGCCAGTCATGATCTGGTGTGGCTGCATCCGTCCGTCCGTCGCCAGCGAACCGGGGGGAGAACAACAGGATCTCCCCGCAAGCCGGAGTGGTGATGGGCGCTGCCGTGGCCCTTTCGATCGCAGTCCCGTCGCACGGCCAACCGGCCTTGTGGCCGCGAGGTCTCGTCATGACTGACGGCGGCGGGAGTGGCGATCTGTTCAGCCGGATTGCGGGGGGTGACCAGCGCGCCGTCACGGAATGCGTCGAGGCGTTCGGTGGACTTGTGCAGGCACTGGCCAAGCGGTGGAATCACGACCCGTCCGATGCCGAGGACGCGATCCAGGAGATTTTCATCGACCTGTGGAAGAGTGCCGGTCGCTATGACGCCGCCAAGTGTTCGCCGCGTGGCTTCGTGGCGATGATCGCGAGGCGACGTCTGATTGATCGGGCGCGGAAGCGGGGGCGGTCACCCGTGATGGTCTCCTTCCCCGAGGACTTCGACCCGGCAGCCGAGACCACAGGGGCCGCCGAAGTCCTGGAGCGCGGCGATGCGGCCCGTCGCGTGCTGGCGGAATTGACACCGATGCAGCGGCGCATGCTGGAGATGACCCTGCTCGAAGGAAAGACGCACGAAGAAGTGGCGCTCGAGACCGATACACCCCTTGGCACCGTGAAATCCCACGTTCGCCGGGGGCTGCTCCGTGCGCGGGCGTTGATGGGTGTGGTCCAGTCCAACGAAGGAGGTGCTCGATGACCGACATGCTGCGCTCCTCCGATGAGGAGCTGATCGAGGCGGAGCTCGCCGCTGCCTTGGTGGCAGGCGAGGAGTCGCCCCTCTCGAGCGAGCTCACGGCGAAGCTGATCCGCCACGGCCGGGCTGATGTCACGCCGGTGATCGATCTCGCCTCGCGGCGTGCGACGGGGATGCCCTCGTGGAGTGGTTGGGCCGCGGCCGCGGCGATTGCCCTGTGGGCGATGGTCGGTCGGAACCCCACCACGGAGGGACCAAACGCGTCCGTGGTACGTGCCCGTCTGGTGCCGACCGCCGGCGAACTCGCGTGGTCACCTGGCCCTGATGCCGTCGCTGACGGAGCCCAGGGCGATGTGGTCTGGAGTGATTCCGCGCAGGCGGGGGTGATGCGCTTCCAGCACCTGGCCGCCAACGATCCGAGCAAAGAGCAGTACCAGCTCTGGATCTTTGATGCGGCCGGTGACGAACGCTATCCGGTCGACGGCGGTGTCTTCAACGTGGCCACCGGAGGAGCGGAGACGCTCGTGGCGATCAATCCGGCGATCCGGGTGACCAAGGCCACGCTCTTCGTGGTGACCGTCGAGAAGCCCGGCGGCGTGGTCGTCTCCGACCGTTCGCGTGTGGCCCTCGTGGCGAAGCGCGCCGCCTAGCTCCAGACTCATCCGCGCACGGCACAACGGGGCGACGCATGATGCGTCGCCCCGTTCTGCTGATGCGCTGTACCGCCACCGCTACGGCTTGGCTGGCGGCACCGGCGTCGTGAAGGTCACCTGGTCGCGACCCTTGTCGACGGCCGGGATGCCCTTGACCATCCAGTCGGGGGCCGGCATCCCCTTGAGCTTGTTGTCGAAGAACTGCTGCATCCGCATCGCCATGTCCTTCTGGTTGGCGCGCGAGGCCGGGTTGTGCACATCGCCGTTGTAGTTGATGAGGTAGACCTCCTTGTTCAGGCGGCGCATGCCGACGAACATCTCGATGCCCTGCCACCAGGGCACCGCGTCGTCCTGGTCGTTTGCCATGATGAACAGCGGCGTGGTGACGCGCTGGAGGTGGAAGAGCGGCGAGTTCTCGAGGTAGAGATCCTGCGCTTCCCAGAGCGACTTGCCGATGCGACTCTGGCCCTTCTCGTACTGGAAGGCGCGGGCAAGCCCTGAGCCCCAGCGAATACCGCCGTACGCGGATGTCATGTTGGAGACCGGTGCGCCGGCCATCGCCGCCGAGAAGAGCGACGACTGAGTGATCATGTACGCGGCCTGATAGCCGCCCCACGACTGGCCCTGCAGGCCGAGACCCTTCGGGTCGACGTAGCCGCGGGCGAGAAGCATCTGCACGCCCGGCACGATCGACTTGACGGCGCTCTGCCCGGGGTGGCCTTCCTCGTAGTAGATGTCCGGCATGAAGACGAGATAGCCGTTCGAGGCGTAGTGGGTCGCGTTGATGACGTTCCGGCCGGTCGGTGGCACGTAGGCATTCAACCCGTCGGAAAGATCCTCGTAGAAATACGAGATCAGCGGATACTTCTTCGAGGGGTCGAAGTTCTCGGGCTTGAACAAAATGCCCTGGAGCGGGATACCATCATCGCTGGTCCAGTGCACCAGTTCCGCGGTGCCCCAGTTGTACTCCTTCTGCCACGGGTTCACGTCGGTGATCTTCGTGAGCTGCGTGAGCGACGGGCCGACCCAGACATTCGGGAATTCAACGAAGGTGCTTCGCGTCATCATGTAGACGTCGGCGGCCTTCGCCTTGGTCGGTTGGCCGTAGGCATAGTCCCCGAACAGGATTTTTTCCGGCGCACCCTTCACGTCAAGCCGGTCGCGGTAGAAGCCGCTGCCCTTGGTCACTTCCGAGAAGGCCCGGAAGTAGAGCGGCTTGGCCGGATCGATGAATCGGTCCTCGTCGCGGTCCCGGTTGAGATCAACCAAACGGAAGGCGACCTGCTCGCGACGGCCGACCGAGTCGGTGACCATCACCGGCGGCTTCACGCCGGTCGGGTCGAGCTCCCAGAGATCGAAGCGATCATAGACAAGCATCGACTTGTCGCCCTTGGTCCAGCCGGCGACGCCCCAGGCAGCTGGCTCGTCCGGCGTGCTCCAGGTCTCCTGATCGAAGCGGGCACCCTTCACCTGGCCGGTCACGTTGAGCAGCGTGTTGGTCGCCAGCTGATAGGCGTACCACGTTCCCTTGTCGAAGTAGTAGGCGTACTTCGCGTCCGGCGAGAGCTGGCCGCTCGTCTGTACTGCGGTGGCGATCAACTTGCGGATGCCGGTGACCGGGTCGACGACATAGATGTCGTTGCCACCACCACCCCACATCTTCTCGATGTCATAGCGCACCGAACTGGTCGCGACGCCGACCTTGGCGTCGTCGGAGAGCTGCACGCCGCTGACGGTGTCATCCGCCAGCTTGACCAGGCGCTTGTCGCCCACCAGCGTCATCATCGTATCCCGGCCCTTGACGGTCCGCTTCGCGACGGGCGCCGGCGACAGGTGGAAGATCGTCTGGTAGCTCTTGGTCCGGTCGCGGCCCGCGCTCAGGAGCTGCGCTGGCTGCAGCTGCGGATCCTTCCAGTGCCAGAGGTCGAAGCGTGCCTTGCCGTTCAGCGAGTCCGCCGGGATCGTGTCCGGCGCGGGCGGCGACATCGTGAAGAGCAGCGCGTTGCCGTTCCGATTGAACGTCGCACTGGTGGTGGCCTGAATCCGCAGCCCGCTCGGCACCATCGTCGGTGTGATGAGGGCTGACGCGGCACCGGTCTTGAGCGAGCCGACGTAGATCGTGCCCAGCGCTTCCGGCTTGCCGAACTCGGCGCCGGCATCGGTCGTGAAGACGAACTGCTGTTGGACACGGTCGAAGTTGAAACCACGGTAGTTCCCCGGCGCTTTCATCACGGTGGTCGTGGTGCCGGTGGCGAGGTTCCGGATGAAGATCCCGTCCTGCGTCGAGTCGCGCGAGGCGACGGTGTAGACGAGGACCTTGGCGCTGTCATCGAAGGTCGAGGACGCGATGTAGGTCATCTTCTCATCCGCACCAGTCACCATGTTGCGGAGCATAATGGTCGAGCCGTAGGTCCGACGCGGTCCTGCTGGCGTGGCCGCTCCAGCCGCCCCACGCCCACCGGCCCCGCGACCACCAGCAGCTCCTGCCGCGCCGCGACCGTTCGCCGCCGCGGTGTCACCGGGCGTGCGCGCCGAGTCCGGCGTGTAGATCATCCAAGTGCTGCTCTCCTTGGCGAGCCGCGGACCACGCGCGCCGACGATCGCCGTCTGGACACCGGTCCGCAGATCGAGGATGACCAGCGCGCCCTTGGGTGTGGCGGTGTCCGGCATGACGGCGGCCGGCACGGGCGCCGCCCCAGCAGGTGGAGCGGCTGGCTTCGGGGCGTTCTTGAGCGCAGCGACGGCCTTGGCGACACGGTCCACCTCGGCCTTGGTCGCTTGCGTGGTCGCGATCGCGAACCGTCCATCCGAGGTCAGTTGACCACTCCCCCCGGCCGCAGCACCAGCAGCCGGTGCCCCGCCGCCCGCCGCGCCGCGCGCGGGGACGCTGTTGTTGGCCCGTGCGATGTATCCCAGCGGAATGGTGTATTCCGTGGCGCCGGTGGTTGCCCGAACGACATAGCGGCCGTCGCCCACCTGGGGACGAATCGTGTAGGCCGCCCACCGACCATCGTTCGAAAGGGTCGGGGCCCCGATCGACTCCCAGCGGTCCCAGTCGGCCTGAGTCAGCGCCTTCTTCTGGACCTGGGCATGAAGCGGAATGACCGCAGCGGAGAGGAGGAGCAGCACACGAAGGCAATGCGATCGCATCGAGGCACCTAGGGACGGAGTGTGGTGGTCGGGGGAGAAGCAGCTGAATCTAATGTCGCGGCCGGCCGCTGGGGACTCTCGCCACCCTCGGCGCCACAGCGAAGGGGCGCCCGCTTCATCCAGAAGCGGACGCCCCTCCCTGCCAACGTGGAGAAGTTACTTGGCGGCCAAGTCCCGCACCGCGGCCGAGAGCGCCCGGACCTTCAGGGCGTCCTTCGAGTTGCCAGCATCACCATTCACCTCGGCGGCCAGCGCGGTCAACGCATCGCGGCGTGCCGTGCCGTTCGCCTGCTCGGCGCGAAGGAGCGCCTGACGGATCGCCGTGATCCGGCTCGACGACACGCCACGCGACCGTTCGAGCTGGTCGGTGTACGCCCGCGCCAGCGCGAAGGTGGGCGCCCAGGAATACTTCGGCTGCCCCTGCGCATTGAGGTGATCCAGGGTGACCGACTTGGCCGCGTCAATCTCGTTCTGGGTCAGATTGGCATTGGGCATCAGTTCGAAGATGTCGAGGCCGCGGGCGATCTCAGACGAGACGATCACCCCATTGTACCAGTACACGGACCACGAGCCACCCATCGCGGCGTGGTCGCCCGCGATGGGGCCGCGGTCGAAGACGGCGATCTCGGTCGGACGGGCGGCGTCGGTCCAGTCGAAGATCGAGATCCCGCCCTGGTACCACGCCTGCACCATGATGTCACGACCAGGCACCGGGATCAACGAACCATTGTGCGCGACGCAGTTCTCGAGCGAGGTCTGCGCGGCCGGCATCTTGTAGTAGCTGCGGAACTTCAACTGGCGGTTCTCGATCGTGAAGATCGCGTCCGCCCCCCATTGCTTCGGATCGTCGGCGCGGCACTTCGGACCACCGCCCCCGCCCCACTCGTCCGAGAACAACACCTTGGTGCCGTCGTTGTTGAAGGTCGCGGAGTGCCAATAGGAAAAGTTCGAGTCGGCGGCCGCGGCGATGCGCACCGGGTTAGCCGGATTGCTGATGTCGAGCAGGAGGCCGTAGCCCTCGCAGGCACCACCGGCGAGGCCGATGCCCGGGTAGACCGTGATGTCATGGCACTGCGTCGGGCCCGGGCGTGGCGCATTGGGCTGACCGGCCGGCGCCGAGCCCATCATCTTGGCGATGATGCCCGGAAGCGCAGCGCGGAGCGCCGAGCTGTCGGCACCCGTCGCGGCACCAGTGCCGCCACGCGCCTTGACGACAGAATCCAGCATCGGCTTGATGAAGTTGGCCGGGATCACCATCTGCTCGCCGCCGATGTCGGCGATGAACTCCCCGGCGGCCCTCGCCTTGGCCATCTCGCCGGCATCCGCCGGTGATGCGCCATGGCCCTTGGGCGCGGTGAGGTCGTTGAAGATCCGCGGTGACGAGACGATCGCGGCCTTCGACGGATCGGCGAGGGGCACCTTGATCACCTCAATGCGGAACAGCGCCGAATTGGCATCCTTGTCCGGCGTCGTGGAGACGCAACCGGGAAGTTCATCGGCCGAGCGGACGCCGGCCGAGCCCGAGATGTAGACGTAGATGTTGGCCTTGTCCTTCGGGTCCTCGAGCACGGTGTGAGTGTGCGAGCCACGACAGGTCTGCACGTTGCCGACGTTCTTCGGATTCTTGATATCCGAGATATCGAAGATCCGCACCCCGCGGAGCCGGTCCTTGCTCACCGCGGCGCTGACGCCCTGGGCGCCGCAGTCGAGGCGGCCGGTCATCCCTTCGCCCGAGACGAAGAGGAGATTCTTGTAGACCGAGACGTCGCTCTGCGAGGCCGGGCAGAAGTAGGCCGTAGTGAGCACCGGCTTGGCCGGGTTGGAAATGTCCCA
>JBBQJU010000073.1:0-10562 GCA_038326215.1 Gemmatimonadales bacterium
CCAAGGACGACACCCTCGACAAGCTGTCGGCGGCGAGCCTGGCGGCGGTCGGCAATGTCGCCGTGGGGACGATCCGGCGCGCGGAGGCGGGCGGCAAATAGCGTCGGCCGCCGCTGCGTGCGGCGGTCCACCGCGGCGGTATTCGGGACCGATCACGGCGCGGGGCACCGGCGAAGCTTGCCAGGTGACTCGCGCCGAACGCCGTTCCCTGCTCACCCTCGGGGTGCTCGCCCTGGGCGGCCATCTCCTCCTCGCCGCCCGCGGGGCCCCGGATGTCGCCCCCGGCGCCGTGACGCTCCTCGACCCTGCCCGCGACGGCGATCCCCTGGCCCACCGCGACAGCGCCGCGGCCCTCGCGGCCCCCCTCGGCGCCGGGGAGCGGGTCGACATCGACCGGGCCGGTGTCGCCGAGTTGCAGCGATTGCCTGGGGTCGGGCCGGCGCTGGCGAAGCGGATCGTGGCGGATCGCGAGAATCGCGGGGCGTTTGGCGGCACGGTCGGACTGGATCGGGTTCCGGGGGTCGGCCCGGCGATGCTCGCCAAGCTGGCCCCACACCTCAGCTTCGGTGGCCGTGCGGCCGATGCTGGGGGAGTATCAACTGCGGCGGGATTCGACCCGAATCGCGCCGGTGTGGCAGAATGGGATGCCTTGCCGGGCATTGGCCTGACCCGAGCGAAGGCGATCGTAGCATTTCGCGACAGCGTGGGTCCTTTTCGCCGCCTGGATGACCTCGGCCGGGTCCCTGGACTGCCCGCCAACGTGCTCCGCGGCCTCGCCGCGCATCTCCAATTGCCCTGACCGTGGGGCCGTTCTCCCGGCGCCGGGGATCAAGGCATTGCCTTTGCACTTCCGGAGTGGAATGACTGCACCGACGACTTCCAAGAGCGCTGGCCGTGACGACGGCCCCCAGGCCGCCGAGCGGTTGGGGGACCTTCTGGTGTCCCAGGGCCTCATCAGCAAGGAACAGCTGAACCACGCGCTCCATGAGCAGCGAACGACCCACCAGCGGCTGGGGCTGATTCTCGTCAAGCAGGGGCTGATCCCTGAGCTCGAGCTCACCAAGGTGCTGGCGCGTCAGTACCGGATGCCGGCGGTCGATCTCTCCCATTTCGAGGCCGATCCCCGGGTCCTGCGACTGATTCCGAGTGACCTGGCGCTGAAACGGATGGTCCTGCCGCTGAAGCGCGAGGGCCGGACCCTCACCGTGGCCGTCGCCGATCCGGCCGATCAGGGGCTGCTCGAGGACCTGAAGTTCATCACCCGCTTCGACCTCTTCCCGGTATTGGCCGGCGAGCAGACCCTCAAGACGTTGATCGAGAAGCACTTCGAGACCGGCGATGAGCAGCTGCAGACCATCCTCCGCGAGATGGAAGGGGTCGGCGACGACGTCGAGATTCTCGCGGACGAGGAAGAGGAGGCCACCAGCGCGCTCCAGGCGGCCGTGGACGACGCGCCGGTGGTCAAGCTCATCAACGGCATCCTCACGGACGCCGTCAAGCGCGGGGCCTCCGACATCCACGTCGAACCGTTCGAGCACGAGATCCGGATTCGCTACCGGATCGACGGGGCCCTGCTCGATGTCATGAAGCCGCCGCTCAAGATGAAGGCGGCGCTGACCTCGCGGATCAAGATTCTCTCGTCACTGAACATCGCCGAGCGGCGGGTGCCGCAGGACGGCCGCCTCAAGCTGAAGATGGGCACCCGGGTCATCGATTTCCGCGTCTCGACGCTGCCGGTGCTCTTCGGCGAGAAGATCGTGATGCGAATTCTCGACAAGGGGAACCTGACGCTCGACCTGACCAAGTTCGGCTTCGAGCCGAAGGCGGAAAAGGATCTGATGCGGGCGATCCTCAATCCGTACGGGATGGTCCTGGTGACGGGGCCGACCGGTTCGGGCAAGACGACGACGCTGTACTCCGCGCTGCAGCGGATCAACACCGTCGAGACCAACATCATGACGGCGGAGGACCCGGTCGAGTACAACCTCCCGGGGATCAACCAGGTCCAGGTGCGGAGCGAGATCGGTCTGACCTTCGCGGTGGCGCTGCGCGCCTTTCTGCGGCAGGACCCGAATATCGTGATGATCGGCGAAATTCGCGATCTGGAAACCGGCGGCATCGCCATCAAGGCGGCACTGACGGGTCACCTGGTGCTCTCGACGCTGCACACCAACGACGCGCCCAGCACGATCGTGCGGATGATCGACATGGGGATCGAGGCGTTCAACGTGGCCAGTGCCGTCAATCTGGTGGTGGCGCAGCGTCTGGTGCGGCGTATCTGTTCCAGGTGCAAGGCGCCGGCGACCTACACGGACGAGGAACTCCATGCGCTCGACCCCGACGTCGAGGCGATGCGGACGCTCCAGTTCTTCCGCGGCACGGGCTGCGAGCATTGCAGCGGCAGCGGCTACCGCGGCCGCGCCGGCCTCTACGAAGTGATGGCGATGACCCCGGCGCTGCGACGGCTCATTCTCGTCGGCGGCTCCACCGCGGAGTTGCGCGAACTCGCCGTCTCCGAAGGGATGCTGACACTTCGGATGGATGGGATGAAGAAGCTCGAACGTGGCGTGACCACGCTCGAAGAAATCGTGAAGGAGACTGCCCAATGACCGCCCCAGGCACCACCCAGCCCTCGGACGCCGCCCCCTCGGCGGGCTCCAGCGCCCTCAACCTCCGTGCGCTGCTCGAGGAGGTCATGACGCGCGATGCCTCCGACCTGCACCTGACCGCAGGGGAGCGTCCCAAGTTGCGCGTCGACGGCGAGATCGTCGACGCCTCGGTGGATCACGTGATGTCGCCGAAGGACACGCTCTCGCTGGCCTATTCGGTGCTGACCGAGGCGCAGAAGAAGCGCTTCGAGCAGGAGGATGAGCTCGACTTCTCCTTCGGCATCCAGAACATGGCGCGCTTCCGCGGCAACGTCTTCAAGCAGCGCGGCTGCGTGTCGATGGTGGTCCGGATGATCCCGTTCTCGGTCAAGACCTTTGACGAGCTCAAGCTGCCGCCGATCACGGCCAAGCTGGCCGAGCGGCCCCGCGGGCTGGTGCTGGTCACCGGCCCGACCGGCTCCGGCAAGAGCACCACGCTCGCGGCGATGATCGACAAGATCAACAAGGAGCGCCGCGGGCACATCATCACGGTCGAAGATCCGATCGAGTTCATCCACAAGCACCAGAAGTGCATCGTGAATCAGCGCGAGGTCGGCACCGACACCCGCTCCTTCGCCTCGGCATTGAAGTACTCGCTCCGCGAAGACCCGGACGTGATTCTCATCGGCGAAATGCGCGACCTGGAGACCATCTCCGCCGCGTTGACGATCGCCGAGACGGGCCACCTGGCGCTCGCCACGCTGCACACCAACTCGGCCCCCGAGGCGATCAACCGGATGATCGACGTCTTCCCGAGCAATCAGCAGGCGCAGGTCCGCGCCCAGCTGGCGTTCGTGCTCGAGGGGGTCGTGACCCAGACCCTGCTGCCGCGCGCCTCGGGGCGTGGTCGCGTGATGGCGGCCGAGATCATGATCGCAACGCCCGCGGTTCGCGCCGTGATCCGCGATGACAAGGTGCACCAGCTCTACTCCCTGATGCAGGCGGGCAAGAAGTTCGGGATGCAGACCATGAACGATTCGCTCTACCAGCTGTACATGAGCCGCGAGGTCACCAAGGATGAATGCCTCCGCGTCTCCTCGAACCCGAGCGAGTTCCTGCGCTCCATCGGCGAGACGCCGATGGAAGAGCAGGCCATCGCGGCGATGCGATAACCGGAGAGTCTCATGCCCGTCTTTGAATACACCGCCAAGAACGCCACGACTGGCCAGATCCTGAAGGGGAGCCTGGACGTCGCCACCCGCGACGACCTGATTGGCCACCTCCGGAAGAACCGGCTGCTGCTGGTCTCGATGCGCGAGGCGCCGAAGGAGATCAAGTTCACCATGCCGGGGGGCGGGATCGGCACGCGTGACGTCGTCATCTTCACCCGGCAGTTCGCCACGATGATCAACTCCGGCTTGCCTCTGGTGCAGTCGCTGACGATTCTGGCGGCGCAGACCGAGAACCAGAAGCTCAAGGATATCACCCGCGCCGTCGTCTTCGACGTCGAGGCCGGCAACACGCTGGCCGACGCCTTCGCCAAGCATCCGAAGGCGTTCTCGCAGTTGTATGTGAACATGGTCGCCGCCGGCGAGGCAGGCGGTATTCTCGATACCATTCTGCTCCGCTTGGCGACCTTCCTCGAGAAGAACGACAAGCTGATCCGGAAGGTGAAGAGCGCCATGATCTATCCAGGCGTCATTCTCACCGTCGCGGCCGGCGCGATCGCGATTCTGCTCATCTTCGTCATCCCGGTCTTCCAGGAGATGTTCACATCGGCGGCGATCGAGTTGCCGGTGCCGACCCGGATTGTCATTGGTCTCTCCGAATTCCTCCAGGGCTTCTGGTGGGCCGTGATCCTGGTCGTCGCCGGACTTGCCGTTGCCTTCAAGCAGTTCTACGCCACCTCCGCCGGCAAGCGCCGCATCGACGGCATCTTCCTGCGGATGCCGGTGCTCGGCGACGTGATCCGGAAGTCGGCCGTCTCGCGCTTCACGCGGACCCTCGGCACGCTGATCTCCTCAGGCGTCTCGATTCTGGACGGCCTCGAAATCACGGCCAAGACCGCCGGCAACACGGTCATTCAGGACGCCATCATGGCGTCGCGCTCCTCGATCGCTGGCGGTGACACCATCGCCGCGCCGCTCGACAAGTCGGGCGTCTTTCCGCCGATGGTGATCTCGATGATCGCCGTCGGTGAACAGACCGGCGGCCTCGACGAAATGCTCACCAAGATCGCCGACTTCTACGACGACGAGGTCGACGTCGCCGTCGGCGGCCTGCTGGCCCTGATGGAGCCGGTGATGATTCTCTTCCTCGGCGTCGTCGTCGGCGGCATCATCGTCGCGATGTATCTGCCGATCTTCGGGATGATGCAGGCGGTGCAGTGATCCGCACGTTCCTCGTCGCCCTCGCCACCTTCTTCGCCCTCGACATGGCGTGGCTGGGCGTGGTCGCCAAGGGCTTCTACCGCGACAAGATGGGGCATCTGCTTCGGCCCGATGTGCAGTGGGTCCCGGCGATCGTCTTCTATCTGATCTTCGTGGCCGCGCTGGTGGTCTTCGTGGTCCAGCCGGCCCAGGAGAAGCAGTCCATTCGGCACGCCATCCTCTACGGCGCCTTCTTCGGGCTGGCGACCTATGCCGCCTACGATCTGACGAACCTCGCCCTGGCCAAGGACTTCCCGACGATCGTGGCGGTGGTCGATCTGGCCTGGGGAGCGACCCTCTCGGCAGCGGTCGCGGCGGTGGCGTACCGCTGGGGGTGATTGATCCCGCCCTCACGCGTGGCGCGAGGGCGGGCCGAGGCCCCTCCGACTATACTCCGAGACGCACCGGAATCACTCCACCACCGGTGCGCTCCT
Organism: Gemmatimonadales bacterium; assembly: GCA_038326215.1. GTDB lineage: Bacteria > Gemmatimonadota > Gemmatimonadetes > Gemmatimonadales > GWC2-71-9 > Palsa-1233. Next base: position 5,452 of record JBBQJU010000073.1, read on the forward strand.
CTTTCCCGGATGCCCGATGAAGGCCACTTCTTCGCTCCTCCTGCTCGTGGTCACGGCGCTGCCGGCGGCCGCGCAGCAAGGCGCGGCGCCGCTCTCCGTTGCCGACACCTCGATCTTTGCGCCGCTGGTCCTGCCGACGGCCAACGAGTACCGCGCCGGCAGCGGTCGCCCCGGCGTGCGCTACTGGCAGAACCGTGCCGACTATGACATCGCCGCGACGCTCGACACCACCGCCAAGAGCATCAAGGCGACGATGTCGCTCCGCTACACCAACAACTCGCCGGATACCCTCACCTACATCTGGCTGCAGACCGAGCAGAATGCCTTCAAGGCGAACTCGCTCAACTCCTATGTCTACCCGCAGGACTCGCGCGTCGGCGCGCGCGGCTTCGAGGGCGGCTACGTCTTCGACAAGGTCGAGCAAGTCACTGCCGGAGCGAAGGCCGGTGCACCGGGCCGCCGGATGGCCGTGCAGTCGCGCGATCACGAGACAGTGACCAAGATTCTCCTCGCCGAGCCGCTGGCGCCGGGGAAGAGCACCACGCTTGCCATCGACTATCACTTCCTCGTGCCAGAGCACGGTGCCGATCGGATGGGCCGCGACGGTCCGCTCTACGAGATCGCGCAGTGGTATCCGCGTGTCGCCGTCTACGATGATGTACGCGGCTGGAACATCGAGCCCTACCTCGGGCAGGGCGAGTTCTATCTCGACTTCGGCAACTACAACCTCGCGATCACGTTGCCGGCCGGCTACATCGTCGCCGCGACCGGTTCGCTGCAGAACGCCGCCGAGGTGTTGACGCCGACGCAGATCGGCCGGCTTGCCAAGGCGGCCAAGTCGGACACGGTGATTCGCATCATCACCGCTGCCGAGCTGGCGAGCGGCGCGGCGCGTCCGCGCAGCACCGGCATGATGACCTGGAAGTTCGCCGCGAAGAATGTCCGCGACGCCGTCTGGGCCGCCTCACCGGAGTATCAGTGGGACGCCAGCAGCTGGAAGGGCATCATGGCCTACGGCTACTATCGCCCGAAGGCCGCGGCCAACTGGTCTGACGCCGCCGACCAGTCGCGGATGTCGATCATGGAATACTCGGAGCGCTGGTTCCAGTATCCGTGGCCGCACATCTCGGCGATCGAGGGGCCGATCTCGGGGATGGAATATCCGATGATCGCGATGGAAGCCCAGGGCGAGGACGTCTACGACCTCTACAACGTGGTGACCCACGAGATCGGGCACATGTGGTTCCCGATGATCGTCGCCTCGAACGAGCGGGTGCGGATGTGGCAGGATGAGGGCTTCAACACCTTCATCAACACCTTCTCCGAGGCGCGCCGCTACCCTGACAAGGGCGACCAGATGGCGCGCGCCAAGCAGGAGCGCGGCATCATCGAGCAGGTGATGAAGGCCGGCGTCGACAAGCCGATCGATATCGGGCCCGATCGCATCAATCCGCAGTTCCTGGGGATCGCGGCCTACCTCAAGCCGAGCGTCGGCCTGCAGCAGTTGCGTCAGGAGATCCTCGGTCCTGAGGCGTTCGACGAAGCGTTCCGCGAGTACGTGCGTCGCTGGGCCTACAAGCATCCGACCGCGGCAGACTTCTATCGCACGATGGAGGACGCCTCGGGCCGCCGCCTCGACTGGTTCTGGCGCGGCTGGTTCATCGAGAATGCGCGCTACGACCAGGCGATCGAATCGGTGGTCACCCGGCCGAACGGCACCACGCAGATCACCTTCGGGAATCGCGCGCGCGGCGTGCTCCCGATCCGTGCCCGCTTCACCTTCAGCGATAACTCCACGCAGGACCTCGACTATCCCGCCGAGGTGTGGAGCCTGAACAGCATGCGCTACCTGCGCAGCTTCACCTTCACCGGCAAGACCATCACCAAGGTCGAGATCGATCCGGAAGGGCGGCTGGTCGATTTTGACCGGACCAACAATGTGTGGACGGCGCCGAAGCCGTAGCGGCGAACAGCGAACAGCGAACAGCGAACGGCGAACAGTTGAGGTGACGCTGTTCGCCGTTCGCCGTTCACCGTCTAGTTCCCGTCCGGTGGGACGGGGGTCGGTGAGGACGCCCAGGGGCCGGTGGCGTTGGCGGGACGGGGTGGTTCGTCCTTTGCGGTATCTTTCTCCCATGCTCCTCCCCCTGCTCGCCGCGCTGCTCGGCACCCCGTCGCCCGACTCCGCCCGCTTTGCCGGGGCCCTCCGCGCCACGCTCGACGCACCGCAGGTGGTCGGGATGCGCTGGGGCGCCCTCGGCGACGTCCGCGAGGGCCTCCGCGGCGCGTATGACCGTCACGGGTGGCGCCCGCTCTGGATCAATGGCAGCGGCCCGACACCCGCCGCCAAGGTCGTCCTGCGCGAGCTGCGCGAGGCACGCAATCGCGGGCTCGACCCCAACGACTACGACGCCGCCTGGCTCGACACCGAAGCCGCTATCCTCGGCAGTCGGAGTGATTCACTCCGTGCCGTCTGGGACCTCGCCTTCTCCGCAGCGACCGCGCGCTACGCCCTCGCGCTGGATCGTGGCCGCGTCGACCCGCGCACATTGCACGCGACATTGACCTTGGTCCGCGATCCGTTCGACATCCCGGGGACCGTGGTCTCGCTGGCCATGTCGGCGAATCCGGTTCCCGCGCTCCGTGCGCTCGAGCCGCCGTTCTATCACTATCGTCGCCTCGTCTCGGTGCTGCAGACGTATCGCCTGCTGGCGGCCGACTCGTCGCTCGCCGCGCTTCCCGACATTCCACGCGGCTTGCGTCCCGGCGCCGCGTACCCCGGCGCGCCCAAGCTCCGGCGCCTGCTGACCCTGCTCGGCGATCTCACCGACAGCAGTGCCGTCAATCGGGTAGCCGACGGCGACACGCTCTATGACGACATGCTCGCCAAGGCGATCAAACACTTCCAGCGTCGCCAAGGCTTCGGCCCCGATGGCGTCATCGGCGACTCGACGCGGCTCCGGTTGACGCGGACCTTCGCCTCGCAGGTGCGTCAGATCGAGCTCACGCTGGAGCGCTGGCGCTGGTTGCCGCGCACCTTCTCGGCGCCGCCGATCATCGTGAACATTCCCGGTTTCAAGCTCTATGCGCTCAAGGGCACCACCGATGCGGAATCGGAGATGCTGACGATGGATGTGGTGGTGGGCAACGCGGTGAAGCACGACACACCGCTGCTTGCCGTCGATCTCGACGCGGTACAGTTCCAGCCACCGTGGTACGTGCCGACGTCGATCATGCGCGAGGAGATTCGTCCGAAGGCAATCGCCGACTTCGGCTATCTCGCCAAGGAACAATACGAGTTGTTGATCGGCGGGAAGGTCGTGACGCCAACGGATTCACTGATCCGGAAGATCGGCTATGGCGTGTCGGTCCGGCAGAAGCCCGGCACCCTCAATTCGCTCGGCCGCGTCAAGTTCGTGATGCCGAACAGCTCCGACATCTACCTGCACGACACCCCCGCTCGCTCGCTCTTCGCGCGGGTGCGTCGCGACTTCTCGCACGGCTGCATCCGGGTGTCACTGCCGGCGACGCTCGCCGCCTTCCTGCTGCGCGACCAGCCGAAGTGGTCCAGCGCGACGGTCGATTCCGCGATGGCGGGCGATTCCACCAAGCAGGTCCGCCTGACGCAACGCATCCCCGTCTTGCTGGTCTACCAGACGGTGGAAGTGCGGGAGTCCGGCGAAGCATTCTTCTATCGTGACATCTATGGCCACGACCGGGCGCTCGATCGCGCGTTGCGGAAGGGCTATCCCTACCTGAAGTAGCCGACCGGGCTCAGGCCGGCTTCCGGCCCCCATACCCTGCCGTCAGGTCCACCACATCGGTGAAGCCCATTCGTTCCAGCACCGACGCGCCGATGGCCGAGCGCGCTCCGGCCTGGCAGTGGATGGCCAGCGGCGTCGCGCGGTCCAGCGTGGCGAGCGTCGTGGTGACGGTCCCGAGCGGATGCAATTCCGCCCCGTCGAGATGGCCGGCGTTCCACTCATTGGCCTCGCGCAGATCGATCACGCGGCGCCCGGCGGCCTGCATCGCGGCCGCGGCGTTGATGTCGCCCTTCCTGATCGTTGCCTGCGAGCCGACGAGTGCGTCGCGGGAGAAGGTGCCCACCACTCGGTCCAGACCGATGGAGGCGAGCGCGCGCTGCGCCTCGATCGCGACCCCGGCGTCCGGCGCGAGCAGCGCGATGTCCTGGTCATAGGGCAGCAGCCACCCCGCCCAGGTCGTGAACGATTTGCCGAGCGGAATATTGAATGTGCCGATCGCGTGCTGCGCGGCATATTCTGACGCGGGACGCAGGTCGACCACCACGCCAGCCGCGAGCCGGCGCGCGAGCTCGGTCGCCGCGAGGGGCGCTGGGCCCGGGCGCACACCGAGCAGTGGCGCGCCCTCGCGATTGATCCGCTTCATGGTGCCGAAGTAGGTCGGCGGCGATGGTTGTCCCTCAAGGACCGACGCGACGAAGGCGGCCTCGTCGGGGACGCCGAAGGCCCAGTTGGTGCGCCGCTCGTAGCCAAGCGTGCTCGAGGGCATCGCGCCGAGTGCCTTGCCGCAGGCAGATCCGGCGCCGTGCCCCGGCCAGATCTGGAGGTAGTCGGGGAGGGAGGCGGTACGCTGCAACGAGCGGAAGAGATCGCGCCCCCCCGCCTCCATCGTCCCGGCCACATGGGCCGCGCGTTCCAGCAGGTCGGGCCGGCCGACGTCGCCGACGAAGAGGAAGTCGCCCGACACCATCGCCACCGGATCCTCGCCGCGTGCGGTATCCGTGACGATGAAGGCCAGATGCTCCGGCGTGTGCCCCGGCGTGTGCCAGACATCGAGGCGCACGCCACCCATCACAATGCGGTCGTTGTCGTGCAGCAGCGTTGCCGATGCCTCCGTGGCGTAGCCGTACTGCCAGTCCGTCCCCCCTTCGGCGGAGAGCAGGAGCTGTGCACCCGTCTGCGAGGCGAGTTCGCGCGCCCCCGAGACGAAGTCGGCGTGGATATGCGTCTCGGTCACGCGGGTGATGCGGAGCCCCTCCTGCGTCGCAGCCTCGAGGTACTGGGCCACGTCGCGTGCAGGATCGATCACGATCGCCTCGCCGGTCCGCTGGCAGCCGATCAGGTAGGATG
>JBBQJU010000074.1:0-10534 GCA_038326215.1 Gemmatimonadales bacterium
AGTGAGCGGACAAAACCGCTCCCCGCGCGCGTCATCAACACCGACCCGACCTTGACCGGGCAACGGTCCGGGAGGAGATCAAGCAGGGCCACCGCGGACGGGGCGTCGGGAAGATCCAGGGCCACAAAGAGCTCAGCCACCGTGCCGCTCCAGTTCGTTGACAATTCGTTCCGGGCACCGAGGGTCGGCCAGCCCGGCCGTGCCAATAGCAACGAGTGACGCCCCGGCCCGCAAGTAGTCGCGCACGTCCGCGGCCGACCGAATGCCGCCGACGCCGATGATCGGCACCCCGGGCAGTCGAGCCGCGGTCCGCTTCACCGCGAGGAGGCCCGTGGGGAAGAGGGCCGGACCGCTGACGCCGCCGAAGCCGTTCCCCAACCGCGGTGCCCCGCCGTCGAACAGATACCCCGGCATCGTGTTCACCAGCGTGATGCCATCGGCGCCGGCCTCGTGGGCCACGGCCGCGATTGACGGAATGTCGGGCAACGCTGGCGAGAGTTTGACGAAGAGCGGCCGCCTCGTCGCCGCCCGGCAGCAGCTGACCACCGCGCGCACGGCGTCGGGATCGGCACCAAACTCGACTCCACCCGCCGAGGTGTTGGGGCAAGAGAGATTGAGCTCATACCCGGCATGACCACTCACCCCGTCAAGCCGCGCGATCACTTCGGCATACTCCCCGGTCGTGAACCCGACCACGTTCACCAGCACCTGTGGCCCCCGGACATTCGCGAGCAACCAGGGCAGCTCGTCGCGCACGACCTGATCGACGCCCGGATTGGCGAGCCCGATCGAGTTGAGCATGCCACCTTGAAATTCGGCGACCCGCGGCGCGGCGTTGCCGGCGCGTGGCGCCAGCGACACCGCCTTCGTGACCAGGCCGCCGAGGCAGGAAAGATCGGCGACCCCAAGCAGTTCGCGGCCGTACCCGGCGGTGCCGGACGCCAGGAGCACGGGATTGGCGAAGCGGATGCCGGCGACGTCGCGCGCGAGCCCGCTCACTCCTTGTCCACCTGCGCGGCGGCCGCCGCGGCGGCGAGGCGTCGGGCCCGCGCGGTGATGAAGGTGCTGAGCGAGTCCTCGAGTGGCGCGAAGCGAGGATCGTTTTCGCCGCGGGCGAAGGCGAGGTAGGGACTCGTCGTCATCGTGAGCAGGCGGCCCCGCAGTGTCTCCGCTGAATCGCTGAGACTCGCCATCCGCGCCATCATCGCCTTCGGCACAAAGGGCGACGCCGGCCATCCCTGCTCGAGCTGCAACCAGAGCGACGATGCGAGGGCCGGTGCGCGCAAGGAATCACGGGCGACTTCGGCAAGCGCGAAGAGTGTGAGGTCCCCGGTGCCCTGCCCCGGGGTCAGCGAGTCGTGCTCCGCCACCATCTGCCCGCCGATGCGCTGCAGCTCCGTGATCCGCGCGGCGGCCAGGCCGCCGCCGGCCCCCAGACCGCCCAGCGCGTCGAGTGCGGAGCGGAGCCCGCGCATCGACATCGCCTGGCCGACCCGATACTCGGCGATGCGCAGCCGCCCCTCATTCACGAAGCGTGACGCCGGCAATCGCACCAACGCCTCGAAGTGCCGTTCGGCGGCCACCGGGTCCACCGGCAACCCCGCATCGATCGCGGCGACGAGCCAGGCACTGCGGCGCGCATCGTTGGCGGTCGGCTGCGCGGAGAGCAGCGCGAGGAAGCGGTCGGCATCCGCCGTGTTGCGGGTGGCCAACAGCCGGACCAGCGGCTCCCACGCGAGCGTGCTGTCGGCCGCACCGAGTAGCGGCACGACACTCTGCAGTGCCTCGTCCGTGCGGCCGAGCCCACTCAGCGCCACGGCACGATCCACTCGGGCCGATGCGGTGTCCTCGCCCGCCAGCAGGGTGATCGCGTCCGCCCAGCGCTGTTCCTGCACGGCGAGGTGGCCGGCCCGCAGGTGCGCCTCCCGACGACGGGCGGGGTCGCGACTCTCGAGCAACGCCGCGAAGTGCGCCACCGCCGTCAGGTCACCCATCGCCATTCGACAGCGTCCGAGCTCGAGCAACACCGCCTCGCGCCATGGCGCGTCCGGGAACGCGATCAGCGCTTCATCGAGCGTCGCGATCGCCGCGCCACAATCCGGCCGGCGCGCCTCGGACCGACCGCGCACCCACAGCGCCTCGGCCGCGCCTCGCCCCACACCATGGGCCCGCGCATACGCCGAGTCGGCCTTCACACCGGCGAGATCCCACGCACGCTGTGCCTCGAACGGCTCGCCGCGCCGGGCTGCCGCGTCGCCCTCAGCGGCGAGGCGACGGGCCTGATACAGCGAGTTGGACCAGGTGCAGCCGCTGAGCAGCACGACGACGAGGAGCAGGCGGCGCCTCATCGTTCGAGGCCGCGCTGCGCGTCGCCGGTCCGCCGGTCGTATTCGCGGAGATAGGCGACAATCGCGTCGGCGATCCGGTCGGCGAGCGCCGCCTGTCCGTCGGGCGTCGACATGAGCCGCCCATCCTCGGGATTCGTGCTGTAGCCCAGCTCGATCAGGATCGCCGGGCGTCGGGCCGAGGCGAGCACCATGAAGCCGGCCTGCTTCACCCCGCGATCTGGGCCGGTGTGCACTTCGCGGATATGCGACTGCACCAGCTCCGAGGCGCGCCCCGACTCGCGCAGGAACTCGTTCGTCTGCAAATCCTTGAGCATGAAGTCGAGCTTGCCCAGCGACGGCGAGTCCATCTCGGGCAGGTCAAAGCGGATCGCGTCATTTTCCATCCGCGCCACACGCGCGGCATCCGCCGTCTTCGCGTCGGCAAGGAAGTAGGTCTCGAACCCGCGCACGCGTTCGTAGCCTGCGCGCTTCTCGAGCGAGTTGACGTGCACGGAGACGAAGAGATCGCAATTGCCGCCGCAATACCGTGGCGCACGATGATTGAGATTGATCAGCGTGTCGGTGGTGCGCGTCATCGTCACCCGCACACCGCGCCGCTCGAGCTCGGCGCGCAACTTCAGCGAGACGGCCAGCGTCACGTCCTTCTCGTGGATGCCGCGCGGGAAGTACAGTCCCGGATTGCCAGCGTCCGTGCCGCCGTGGCCGGCGTCGATGGTGACCTGATGGCCTGGGCGCAGGCCATCAGGGAGGCGTGCGCGCTCCTCCGCACCGGTCGTGGTGCGCGCGGGCCGTGTCACGATCGGCGTGCCGGCAGGGAGTTCCGCCAGCGTCGTGGTCAGCGGCGACCAACTCCAGGCGCGCCGGGAGGGGTCGGCCAGGATCTCCGCGACAAAGGCGAGCGGCACGAAGACGGTGTCGTTCCGACGGCGCGTGGCCGCGGGCAGGTTGCGCAGGGCGGTCCCATCCTGCACGACGGTCGTGCCCACCAGAAAGCGGTAGCTCGCCCGCCCTGCGGTCAGCGTGACCCATTCGCGCCCCTCGACCGTGCCGGCGAGCGCTGTCGCGAGCGCCCCAAGCGGCACCAGCGGACCGTCGCCGGCGACCTGGGTCAGTGGCACGCTCGCGGAGCCACGCGCCGTGTTGATCTGCAGGCGAGCGGGTGGTGCGCCAGCGCACAGCAGCGCCAGCAGCCCGGTGACGAACGCCGGGCGGATCACTGGCGACCCTTCCAGGACGCGGCGCGCGCGATCTCGCGCGTCGCGATCTGCTTCTTCAGCGTCTCGCGCTTGTCGTGCGCCTTCTTGCCGCGAGCCAGGGCGAGTTGGATCTTGGCGCGTCCGCCAAGGAAGTAGAGCTCGAGCGGCACGAGCGAGAGCCCTTGGCGCTCGACCGAGCCGATCAGCTTCTCGATCTCTTTCTTGTGCAACAGCAGCTTCCGCGAGCGCACCGGATCATGGTTGTAGCGATTGCCCTGTTCATACGGGGTGATGTTCATCCCCTCAAGCCAGACTTCCCCCTTGTAGACCCGGGCAAACGCCTCCTTGATCGAGGCACCACGCCGCCGCAACGACTTGACCTCGGTGCCCGTCAGGACCACCCCCGCTTCCATCGTATCGAGCACGAAATAGTCATACGTCGCCTTGGGATTGCGGGCGACGGAGAGACGAGCCTTCGGCTCGGCGGGGGGGGTGGTGTCCTTGGGGGCCATATGTCGAAAGTAACGGACGATTGGGTCGACTGCTTGACGCTCGGGCCGCGACGGGACTAGGTTTGCCGCCTTGCCGAAGTGGTGGAACTGGTAGACGCGCTGCGTTCAGGGCGCAGTGGGCGCAAGCCCGTGGGGGTTCGAGTCCCCCCTTCGGCACTCGCAGGACCCGGCCCCGCCGGTCAGTATCGAGCCATCTGCTGGTCCACAAGCCTCGCCCAGGCGTCCACACCGCCGGCGAGGTTTGTCACATGCGGGAACCCGGCACGCCGCAACAGATCGCGGGCGACCGCCGAGCGGAGCCCGTGGTGGCAGACGGTCACGATCGGTCGCGCGGTGGGCAACTCGCGGAGCCGGGCCGGCAGTTCCCCCAGCGCGATGACGGTGGAGCCCGGCAGCACGGCAATCGCCACCTCCCACGCCTCCCGTACATCGAGCAGCACCGGCAACTCGCTCGCCCCCAGGGCGCGCGCCAACTCGGTCACGGTGATCTCCCCGTCCCCGTCTGCCAGCGTCAGCGGGGTCACCCCGCAGAAAGCATCGTAGTCCACCAGGGACGTCACACTCGGATGGTCGCCACAGACGACGCACGCCGGGTCGCGCGTGACCGCGATCTCCCGCACCGTGAGGCCGAGCGCGTCCACGAGCAGCAGGCGGCCAGCGGCGGAGCGGCCAATGCCCAGCACCCACTTGATCGCCTCGAGGGCCTGCAGGGTGCCAAGGAGGCCCGGCACGACCCCGAGCACCCCCGCCTCGACGCACGACGGCACCAGCTCGGGCGCCGGCGGCTCCGCAAAGAGGCAGCGGTAACATGGGCCACCCGGCACGCCGAACAGCGAGAGCTGTCCCGCAAAGCGGAAGATCGAGCCGTACACAAAGGGCTTCCCTTCCAGGACGCAGGCGTCGTTCACGAGATAGCGGGTCGGGAAGTTGTCGCTGCCGTCGACGATGAGGTCGTAGCGTGCGATGATGGCGCGCGCGTTCGCCGCCGTGAGGCGTTCGGCAATCGGTTCGATGCAGACGAACGGGTTGAGCGCTTCGAGGCGCACCGTCGCCGAGGCGACCTTGAGGTGGCCAATCGATGGCGTGTCGTGGAGCACCTGCCGCTGGAGGTTCGATGCATCGACGACGTCGGCATCGACGATCCCGATGGTGCCGATGCCGGCGGCAGCGAGGTACAGCGCGGCGGGCGAGCCGAGCCCACCCGCACCGACCAGGAGAATGCGCGCCGCCTGCAGCCGCGCTTGCCCGGCAACGCCGACCTCGGGAAGGGTCAGGTGCCGGGCATAGCGCTGGAGTTCGTCAGGCGAGAGTGGGGTCACAAGCAGGCCACGCCGCGTGGAACGCGACTTACGTCGTGTGCTGCAGCGTGACCAACGTGGGGGACTGGGCCTCGTCGTTGGCCAACAGGTCCGCCAGCGTGATCGACAGCAGCAGCTCGTCGATGCGACCCTGCAGCGCTTGCCAGACCGGCCGGATGGAACAGGCCGTGGTCGGCGCACAGCGATCGGAACTGACGGGGTGGGTCGCGCAGTTCATCTCGAACGTCTGATGCTCGGACGCCGTCATGACATCGTGCACGGTGATCCCTTCGGGATCGCGGGCGAGCAGATAGCCGCCCTTCGCTCCGCGAATGGACTCCACCAAGGCGCCGCGCCGCAGCCGCAGCAGAATCTGCTCGACGTAATCAGGCGGGAGCTTCTCGAGTTCAGCCAGCTCGCGTGCAGCGATCGCCCGCGCCCCGTCCCGACGACGCCGTGCCAGATGCAACGAGATGATCAGGGAGTATTCAGTCCAGGTGGTGACGCGCATAGAGTCTGTCTGCTCCGAATGGACGGTGATGTCGACTTGGGTCGGAGGCTGCGAGGTGAATGGTCCGGTGGGCCCCCGCACGCGTTCCCCTTGAAGCTAAGCGATTCCGACCCGCGCCGACGAATGCACACTCCCCTTATCGCTCTCCGGACACCGGCTCGGATCCGCCCGTGGGGGCTCCGCCAGGCGAGGTGTACGCCGATGCGGCACCGTGCTGGTAGACGAGCTGGCCGCCGGCGTGGCCGACCGAGTAGCCCGCCGCAAGCACCGCGACCGTCCCCAGCGTGGTCACCATCCGGCCCGCGTTTCCGATCGCGTCGCGCCGCAGCCCGAGCAGACTCAGCGCAAAGACCGACAACCCGATCACCACGAAGCGGTCGGCAGCTTCCTCATGCGCCTTCAGGGCCGCCTCCGGGACGACCCGCTCGACGCGCTCCTCCTCGTCCTCTCCGGTCTCCTTGGCGACGAGTCCGCTGGCCACGAGCGCGGCGGCCATCAGGACCGTGATGCCCCAAGCGGCCCGGGGGGCTGCCCCACGTTGGATCGCAATCAACCCGCCGATCGCGAAGAGGGGGAGGAGGACCGCGAAGGCAATCGGCAGGTGGACGAGGGCCGGGTGGAGTGGCACGGGGAGAAGGTCGGCAAACATGGCGGTGGCTCCTGGCTGGCTGGTTCGACGGCGGCACGCCCGAGTGACGTTTCCTCGCCGATCACGTGGGTCCAAGGTGCCGTCCCTCGAGGGGCCCCACCATCCGGCATCCGCCCGCCTTGTGGTGGCGGCATGACACTCCGACATTTGCCGGATGCCGATTCTCCCGCCGACCGCTCCCGAGGACGCCCCTGCCGCCGCCACGCTGGACGCCTTGGTGATCGGTGTCCTCGCGATCGTCGGCATCGGCGGGGTCGTCGATCTCGTGCTGGACAAGCCCACCTCGTGGTGGTCGGCCCATACGCTCCTCGAGGTCGCCCTGGTGCTGACCAGCGCCACGCTCGCCACCTTCCTGTGGCTACGGTGGCGCGCAGTGGCCACCGAACTCCAGCACACCCAGCGCTCGCTCGTGGAGCGGCAGGCCGAGCGCGATGTCTGGCGGGCAAACGCCGAGGGCGCCATCCGCTCCTTTGGCGACGCGGTGACGGCGCAACTCACCACCTGGGGGCTGACCCCCACCGAGCACGAGGTCGCCCTGCTATTGCTGCAAGGGCTCGGGCACAAGGAAATCGCCGCCCGGACCGGACGCTCAGAACGCACCGTCCGCCAGCATGCGGTGTCGGTCTACGACAAATCAGGCCAGAGTGGGCGGGCGGAGCTGGCGGGGTTCTTCCTGAATGGGCTGGGAGGGGGAAACGGCGAACAGCGACCAGCGAACAGCGAACGGTGACGCTCGCTGCAGCGCGGTGACCGCTCAGCGTTCCCCGTTGCCGCTCGGCCGGAGCACCCACACCCCGACCATCGGCCCGACAGCCAGCACCGCGAGCGCCCACCGCCAGCCGAAGGCGGCGGCGAGCACCGGGACAAGCTGGATACTCGCGATCGTGAGCAGGAAGCCAAGCGAGGTTTGCAGGGCCAGGGCGGTCCCCACGGCGTGCGGCGGGGCGAGCTCGGTGGCGAGCGCGGAGAACTGGGCCGAGTCGGCGATCACCGCGATCCCCCAGAGCAACAGCGCTGTCATCAGCAGCCAGGTCGGTGCGCCAAACAGGAGTGGCGAGAGCGCGGCGAGGGTGCCGCTGATCAGCATGGCGCCGCGCGCCACCTGACGCCGGCCGATGCGGTCGGCGAGGCGCCCGCCGGCCACGCAGCCGAGGCCCCCGATCGCGACGATCGTGAAGGCCGCCATCCCATGCGGCGCAGGAGCCTCGCCTTTCGCGGCGGCCGCCGCCGTGAGGAAGCCCGGCACCCACGCCCAAAAGGCGTAGAGCTCCCACATGTGGCCGAGGTAGCCGCCGGTCACGCGACGGAGGGGGCGGTCGCGCACCACCTCGCCCACCAGACCCCAATGGAACGGCCGCGCGGGAAAGGCGTGCGGGCCGTCCTGCCAGCGCATGCCGATCAGCAGGGCCGCCACGAGGGCTGCCGCCGACGGCACCAGTACCACGTGCTCGATGGCGACGGCGCCGTTCCCCTGCAGCAGGTAGGGCAACGCCTTGCCGAGCGTGAGGGCACCGACGACGACGCCGATGGCGAGGCCACGCGTCTGGCGAAACCAGGTCGCGGCCATCTTCATCGCTGGCGGGTAGACACCCGCGAGGAAGAGTCCGGTGAGCAGTCGCGACGCGACGAGCCACCCGAGCGTCGGCGCCATCAGCAGCGCGGCATTGGCGGCCGCGGCCCCCCCAGCGGAGGCCGCAAAGAGTCGGCGTCCTGGCACGACGTCGGCCAGATTGAGCAGGGCGATCAACAGCGTGCCGACGACAAAGCCGAGCTGCACGGCGGAGACAAGCCAACCAACCTCGCCCGGCGTCAGGGCGAGGTCGGTGGCGCGCAGTGGCGCCGCCACGCTCCCGGCAAACCACGTGGACATCCCCCCGACGACGGCGAACGCGAGCAGCGCGAGCCGCCGCCACCGGGTGGGATCGGTGTCGTTCACCCGCTGACCGGCACGCCCTTGCCGCCACCCGGCACGCCCAACTCGGTCATCGCGCGAAGATTCAGCACGTCCTCGAGCTCCTGCCCTTCGAGGATCTTCTTGTCGGTGACGAGCTGCTTCACCGTCTTCCCCGTGGCGAGCGCCTCCTTGGAGAGCTTCGCCGACTCCGCGTAGCCGATCTTCGGCATCAGCGCCGTGACCAGCGCCGGCGAGCGCTCCAGCCAGTGCGCGCACATCGCCTCGTCCGCCTCGATCCCGCCGATGCACTTCTCGGCGAAGACCCGCACGGTGTTGCTGAGGATCTCCATGCCGAAGAGCACGTTGTGGGTGATGACCGGCATCATCACGTTCAGCTCGAGTTCGCCGGCCTTCGCGGCCATCGCCACGGTGGTGTCCAAGCCGAGCACCTGATAACACACCTGATTGACCATCTCGGCGATCGACGGATTGATCTTCCCGGGCATGATCGACGACCCCGGCTGCACCGCGGGCAGGATGATCTCCGCGAGTCCGGTGCGCGGGCCCGAGGCGAGCAGCCGGATGTCATCGGCGATCTTGCAGAGGTCGAGCACGAACGCGCGAATGGCCCCGCTGACGGTCGCGATGTCGCCCATCGACTGCATCAACTGAATGCGATCGGGTGAGACTTCCAGGGCGACGCCCGAGAGACGGCTCATTTCCGTGACCATCAGGCCGGGATAGACCACTTCCACGTTGATGCCGGTGCCGACGGCACTGCCGCCGATGTTCATCGGCCGAAGCCAATCCGCGGCCTGCGCGAGCTTCGCCCGATGCCGTGCGACGGTGTGCCCGTAGGCGGTGAATTCCTGCCCGAGCCGGATCGGCGTGGCATCCTGCAGGTGCGTACGGCCCGACTTCATCACATGGTCGAACTGCCTTCCCTTCGCGAGGAAGCTCTCGGCCAACTGCTCAAGCGACGCCAGCAGCTTCGGCAACGCGCGCAACGCACCAAGGCGCATGGCGGTCGGGATGACGTCGTTGGTGGACTGCGCCATGTTGACGTGATCGTTCGGGTGGACCGGTGCATACGCGCCGCGCGCGAAGCCGAGGATCTCGTTGGCGCGGTTCGCGAGCACTTCGTTGCAGTTCATGTTGTGCGAGGTACCGGCGCCGGCCTGATACGGATCGACGACGAACTGGTCGCGGTGCTGTCCGGCGAGGACTTCGTCGGCGGCCTGGATGATCGCGTCGGCATACTCGGCCTCGAGGCGACCGGTGTGCTTGTGGGTGACTGCCGCTGATCGCTTGATCATCACCACGGCGTCGACGAAGCCGGCGAGGGGGCGGAGGCCGGAGATCGGATAATTTTCGACGGCACGAAGGGTCTGGATCCCATAGAGAGCGTCGGCGGGGACCTGCTTTTCGCCGAGGGGGTCCTTTTCGGTGCGGAATGACATGAGGGCGTCGCGTCCTGGTTCAGGGTTCCGGCCCGGAGGCCGGGGGAAGCTTAAGGCCAGGGCGTCCGAAGATGAACGGGGCGCGGCCACTGGCCGCGCCCCGTCCACCGCTCATCGTTCACTGCGCACTGCTCAGCTGCCGATCGCCTGTACATCCAGCGTCAGCTTGATCTCGTTGCTCACCAGCACCCCGCCGCTCTCGAGGGCGGCGTTCCACACCAGGCCGAAGTCGCGGCGGTCGATGGTCGCGGTGGCGAGGAAGGCCGCGCGGCTGTTGCCCCACGGATCGGCGCCCTGCCCTTCGAAGGTCGTGGCGAGGCGCACCTGCCGCGTCACGCCGCGGATCGAGAGGTCCCCAACCACAGTGAAGTTGGAACCATCGGCCGAAAGGTTCTCGATCCCGGTCGAGACGAAGCCGATCGTGGGGAACTGTTCGACGTCCAGGAATTCGGGGGAGCGGAGGTGCACGTCGCGATCCAGAGAGCGGGTCGTGATGGAGGTGGTGGCGATCGAGACCTGGGCGGTCCCGGTGGCGGGCGACGCCGGGTCGAAGACGATCACGCCGTCAAACTCGGCGAACTGCCCCTTGACGGTGGTGATCATCAGATGGCGGGCCGAGAACTCCACCGTGGAATGGGACGGGTCGATCGTCCAGGTGCGGACCGG
>JBBQJU010000075.1:0-10503 GCA_038326215.1 Gemmatimonadales bacterium
GGGCTCGACTCGGTGATTGTTGCCACTGGGTTGAGCGATGGCGACGAGCAGGTCCGCCGCCTGGCCTTGTCCGGCATCACGACGCTCCCCGCGGCGCGGCGCGCTGAGGCCATTGCGGCCGGCGTCGCCGACCGCTCGCCGATTGTCCGCATCGGGGCGATCGTCGCCGCGCGGCTCGCCTCGCGCCCAGCCAACTGCGCGCCGATCCTCGCGCTGGTCGACGACCGTGTCCTGCTGGTCGCACTGACGGCGATTGATTCGCTCACCTCGCCATGCGCCGATCGCGCCGCGATCATTCCGGTCCTCGAGCATGCCCTCACCACACCGATTGCGACGACGACCCCAGACCATCGTTGGCACAAGGCGGCGCACGCGCTGATGACGCTCGCCCGCGTCGACAGCACGATGGCGCGCGCACATATTGCCCGCTTCGTTGCCTCGCCGATCTGGGGCGAGCGCCTCGCCGCGACCGTTGCCGCCGCCTCACTGCGGGACGCTGGCCTGCTCCGCCGCCTGGCCACCGACCGCGACCACAACGTGCAGGAGACGGCGATCACCGGACTGGCCCGCTTGATTGGACACGCCGGCGACTCGATCTACATCGCCGCACTGGCCTCGCCCGGCTATCAGGTCGTGCTCGCCGCCGCGACCGCCCTCGCCGGTTCGAAGGATCCAGGCGTGGTACCCGCGGCTATCGCGGCACTCGACCGGATTGTCGCCGAGAAGCGGGAGACCTCACGCGATCCACGTATCGCGCTGCTCGCCCGCATCGGCGAGCTCGGCAACATCGACAATTCCCGCGCCATCCTTCGATTTGCCGCCGACTTCGACAGCACCGTCGCCGTCTCGGCCGCGACGATTCTCTCCCGCTGGCAAGGACGCACAATCGCCCCGGCAACCACGCCACTCCCGATCCGCACCGAACCGCTGGCCCAGCTGCTCCTCCAGGGCGAAGCGCGCCTGATCGTGACGATGGCGAAGTCAAGCGGCGGCGGGTCGTTCACCATCCGCCTCTTCGCCGGCGACGCCCCAGCCACCACGGCGCGCTTGCTGCGCCTGGCACGCGAGGGGTTCTACAATGGCCACGTCTTCCAGCGCGTCGAGGCGAACTTCGTCACCCAGGGTGGCGGCGGTGATGCCTCGGAGTACGTCGGCGACGGCGCCTTCATGCGCGACGAGCTCGCGCTCCGCTCCCAATTCCGGGGTACCATCGGCATCTCGGCGCGCGGCCGCGACACCGGTGACGCGCAGCTCTATCTCAATCTCGCCGACAATCCGAATCTCGATCACGAATACACCACGGCCGGCGAGGTCATCGCCGGGCTCGATGTCGCCGAGGGGATTCTGGCCGGGGATATGATCGCGATCGTGGAAGTTGATGAGGTCGGCCGGCCAATGCGCGGACTCGCCCCTCCCGACGACGACGACGACGGCGACGCGGAGGGTCGCAACCCGACCCTGCAGGCCCCGCCTCAGAGTGCGGCCGTCGAACAGACCACGCACGGCAGCGCCCCCGCGCCACGGATGATCGCCTCCTTCGATGGACTCGGCGTCGGCTTCAGCGGCCCCTCGGGGACCGCCACGCTCCGCAATCCTTCCGACAACTCGCTCGCCGTCGGCCCCGATCACATTGTGCAGATCGTCAACTCGCGGATGGCGGTGTTCAGCAAGGTGGGTACGAAGTACGCCGAAACGGGGCAGGTCCTCTACGGTCCGGTGGAGACGCGCACGGTGTGGCGAGGCTTCGGTGGACTCTGCGAGCAGCGCAACAGTGGCGACGCCGTAGCGCGGTACGACCAGCTCGCCGATCGCTGGCTGGTCGTGAGTCCGATCTTCTCGCGTGGGCCGAGGCGTGCGGACGACGAGCCACCACCGGCCCCCGGTGTGGCCAAGCGCAGCGTCATCGGCAGGCCGGGGCAGCCAGGCCAGGCGGAGTCGCTCTACTCCCCTCCTCCGCCGACCCCAGCACCGGTCGCGACGCCGGGCGCGGCGCGTCCGGTGGCCCCGCGCGACAGCGGCGCCTACGCGATGTGCTACGCCGTCAGCACGACCAACGACCCGATGGGCTCCTACTATCGCTACGAATTCGTGCGGCCCCTCTTCCCCGACTATCCGCGTCCGGCGGTATGGCCTGACGGCTACTATCTGCCGAGCTCGACGGGGGACGAGGTCATCGAGAAGCACACCTGCGTGGCGGACCGGACGCGGATGTTGCGTGGCGAGCCGGCGACCGAGCAGTGTGTCATCGTGCCGGGGGTGAACTTTCTCAACAACGTCGACCTCGACGGCACGCAGCTCCCGCCGAAGGGTGCGCCCAATCTGGTGCTCGCGGCGGGTGGCACCCAATTGAAGGGCGTGCTGCAGGATGACGGCATCTACGCCTGGCAGTTCCACGTCGATTGGGACGACCCGAGCAAGACGCGCCTCGACGGTCCGACGAAGATCGCAGTGGCGCCCTATGCCTATCTCTGTGGCGGGCAGCTCACCAACTGCGTGCCGCAGCCGGGCGTGGAGCGCAAGCTCGATTCCCAGGGCGACAAGCTGATGGCCCGGGTGGTGTATCGTCGGATCGGCAACATCGAGTCGGTCGTTGCGACGCACTCGATCAACACGGCGGCGGGCGCTGGTGGGGTGCGGTGGTACGAGTTCCGCCTCGGAAAGGATCGTGCGCCGAGTCTCTATCAGCAGGGGACCTTCGCACCGGACGCGACCTATCGCTGGCTGCCGTCGCCGGCGATCGACAAGTTCGGCAACATCGGCATTGGCTACTCGGCGGGCAGCGCGACGCAGTTCCCCGAGCAGCGCTTCGCGGGCCGTCGGCGCAGCGATCCGCTCGGCGTGCTCACCCTCCGCGAGGCCACCATGGTCCGTGGTGAGGGATCGCAGAGCAACACGCTCCGCTGGGAGGACTACTCGCAGACGGCGGTCGACCCGGTGGACGACTGCACCATCTGGTATGTCGGTGATTACTACCGTCCGGGGGCAGCGAGCTACTCGAGCCGGATCGGGGCGTTTCGGATGCCGGGGTGCAAGTAGAGGGTGAACGGTGAACGGTGAACGGTGAACGGTGAACGGTGAACGGTGAATGGTGAACGGTGAATGGTGAACGGTGAACGGTGAACGGTGAAGCGGGGTGAGGGGGTGAGGGGGTGAGGGGGTGCCGGTGAGGTACGAGGGGGCCGTCAGAGGAGGCCCGGATGTCTGAGCGAGCGGCGCGAGCGAGTTTCCGGGCCGACGGTTGACGGCTTCCCCTCGACCGAGCCGAGCGCCCCTGAGCCTCTCAACGGAGCTGAGCGCCCCCGAGCCCCTCAACCGAACCGAGCACCCACGAGTCTCTCCACCCGAGTAGATACGAACGAGGCAATCCACGTTGCGGAGGTTTCGTCATCCTCCTGCGATGCTGAGGCCTTGGGTCCCACCCACGCACGCAGGTCCACCACGTTCGCCCCCCTTCCCGTCTCTGGCCCACGCACCGAGCACTCGCTCGGCAAGACCCTCCTTGCACCCACCGTCTAGTGGTGTCCTGCTGATCGGCGCGGTACACGCCACCCAGGATGCCGCCGTTCGGTCGACGCGACTGACACGCCGAGGTGCAAGAGAATTACCAGGGATGAACCCGCCGCAATCAGCCACCCCAGTCGATCATAGGCAGGAAGCTGCTGTAGGCAGGCGAAGGGAGTGGGGCTCACCAAGGTGAAGGGTCTGCGCCATACATGAGGTGATGGAACTACACTGTACTCGCAACACTGCGTTCAGGGGGGACTCGACTAAGTCACACGCTATCAGTGGTTTAGACTCAGCGTGACGGCTGCCTCACCCTTGGCATAAAGCGTGCTAGTTAAGCTGTGAAATCCCTACAATTCTGTCAGCCAATCATCATCGGAGGTCCTTCGTGAAACGCCTTGTTTGCGCCACAGCTTTCCTCGCGGCCATGGTCGCGCTCACCCCGAGCACCGCCTCAGCGTAATTCAGCACGGGCGAGCTGCCGACTGGCTCCTACATCTCCTACGGTGGACTGGATTGGGCGTGGGCATCCCCGCTTCCCAGCGATATTGGCGGCTTCACCTTGGCCGGCCAGTCGGGCTTCGGTTGGCGGCTACCTACGGCGGCGGAACTGTTGGGTGCGCCTGTCGCCAACCAGTTTCTCTTTACCGGCGGTAACGTGCCCTTCCTGGGCGTCGACTTGGGCAGCGGCGCCGAGTTTCAGTTTACGAACTTTGCGAGCTACACCGACGCGGAGTCTGCAGGCGCCTGCGCAACCCCATGGTTCAGCACGGAATTTCGCCATTGCGACTGGGGCAACGGACTTGGTGCTGGCAACAATGAGGTTTGGGCCGGCATGGTGGGCTCGGGGTTGGGCTTTGAGGACCAGCTAGTGGTTCGAGGGACCCCGTCTGACGTCGTCCCCGAGCCCGCGACAATGACCCTTCTCGCGACCGGCCTCGCTGGCATGGCCGCAGCTCGGCGGAAGAAGCGCGCTGCCTGAGCTGGGTCGAATCCGGGAATGAATGGCAACGGCACCCTCCTCGGGGTGCCGTTTGTCATGGCCCGGCACACTTTCCCATCGCTTCGCTGCCAGCCACCGTGTCGAACAGTGCGCCGCCGTCATCCTCATGCAATGCTCCTGCCGCCACCTCGTCACCTCGCAGCGGCCGCAGTGTCATCGCCGCCCCACACCAGCGCAAACTCCCTGCGCGATACTGATCTCCGAGGCCTTGGGTCCTACCCACGCACGGAGGTCCATCATGTTTTCCACCCTTCCCGTCTCCAGTCCACGCACCGAGCGCTCCCTCGCCCAGACGCTGGCATCGCTCACGGTCCACGCCGGAGTGATCGTCGGCGCGGTGCACGTCACGCAGAGCGCGGCCGCGATGGTCGCGCCCCGGCCTATGGACTCCACGGCGGTCTATGTCCAGCCGATCGCGCCGTCGCCCGCGGCATCGGCCGTTGCGCCGAGTGCGACACAGGCCACGTCGACCGCACCGACCTTCTCGACCATTGCCCCACCCACCGGCATCCCGATCGGCATCCCGCCGATCGACCTCGGCGCGGCCATCGTTCCGAGCCAGTTCACCGGCGGGGGCGCGGCCGGCGGGGTGGATCATGTCGGCGTTGGGCTGGGTGATTCCAGTGGAGCTGCTTCCAGTCCGCGTGACTTCACGCAGGAAGAGGTCGACATCGCCGTCCGCTACCTCGGCGGTGGGGAGCCGGTCTATCCGCAGACGCTCAAGCAGGCAGGGGTGGCGGGACGGGTGACCCTTCGATTCGTGGTGGACGCGCGGGGTCAGGTCGAGCCGGCGTCCGTCCGCGTGATTGGCGAGGCACTCCCGGCGTTTGAGGCCGCCGCGCGGGAAGCCATCCTGCGCGCGCGCTTCGAGCCGGCCAAGGTGCGTGGCAAGGCGGTGCGGCAGTTGGTGCAGCAGAGGGTCAGGTTTGAGGTGCGACAGGGCGGGCAGTGGCCGCGGCGGGAGGATCGGCCACCACAATGAATCCCCGATAGGCGAATAGCCGCCTGAAAGCTGCGCGGTATCTCCGCTACCCCGCCGACGCTCCGAAGAAGCGCCCATCCCAAGTCACCGGAAAGCTCCGAGCGGTTCGGATGCGCCCGAAGTCCTCGTGCCGCGGATTGATCACAATATTCCACTCGACGGGTTGCCCAGGGATCGACGGCACACGCAGCACCGCGGACGTGCCACCACGCAGCCACGCATCGCCGTAGGCCACGGCCACGGCAGAGTCCGGCGCATCCCACCCCGGATGGTCTGCCGGCACGAATTGCGCGATCACGAGGTCGTCCGGCCATTCGATCACTGCACCATGATGGCCAGGGGGAACACGCAGCCCACCCGCGTGCACCAGAAGTTCCAGTAGCGTGGTCGCGTAATGCTCGGAGGCATAGATGACGGGCCGCCCGGGAGAGTTCCATCGCGCGCCGCTGATCGCGGCACCGGTCCCATCGAGGATCGGATAGCGTGCGGAGCAGACGCGGTACGCGAGCGACATCACGTGACCACCCAACTCAGACCGGGAGACCGTGCTCGATCGACCAGAGCAGGTGCTCAACCTGGCGAGCACCGATTTCCGATTCCGCCGCCGCCAGCGGCGTCCGTCGATCGAGCTGCGGATGGACGGTCGACAAGAACTGCTGCGCCAGCGCCGCCGACCCCCACACAAATTCGGCAAGCCCAGAGAGCCCCGCCAGTCGCGCAAGGCGTTCGCTTTCAACGCGCGAGAGTCGCCCCGACGCCTCCCGGCGCTCGAGCGTGCTCCGCGAGCCGATGAAGCGCCGTACCTGCGGCTGGATCGTGGGCTCGAAGCGCGCGACGAATCGGCGCAGGGAGGCGAACGGCAGCCCGGCACGGACTACCCTGTCCAGATCGGCGACCGTGGTGGGCATCGGCTTGATCCCCAGCAACGCGCCAACCTGTCCCACCGAGGGAGCCAAGACGGCAGTCATCGACACCTTCCGTGAATGTTCATCTGAACAATCTAGTAGCCCAATTGAACAGGCGGCAAGCTGGCGGCGTCCCGCGATGGCGTCGGTCATTCCCTACCCCGATCCAACACCCGGTACTGGATCGCCTCCGCCACCTGTGCCGCCGTGACCTGATCGCTTCCCGCCAGGTCCGCCAGCGTCCGCGCCAGCTTGAGCACCCGGTGATATGCCCGTGCCGAGAGGCCGAGTCGCTCGATGGCGCTCTTCATCACCGCCTCGGTCGCCGCGTCAAGCGTCACGTGTCGCGCCAACTCGCGCGGCCCCATGTGCGCATTCGCAAAGACGCCTTTGCTCCGTTTGAACCGCTCCCGCTGCCGCGCTCGTGCGGCCTCGACGCGAGCGCGAATCGTGGCACTCGACTCGGCGCCACCACGCGCCGTGAGATCGCCGTATGCCACCGGCGGCACACTCAGGTGAATGTCCATCCGGTCGAGCAGCGGCCCCGAGATCCGCGACAGGTATTTCTGCACCGTGAGCGGCGGGCAATGACACTGCCGCACCGGATCGCCAGCGTAGCCACACGGACAGGGGTTCATCGCGGCGACGAAGAGGAAGCGCGCCGGATAGCCGAGCGTCATCGCCGCCCGGGAGATGGTGACGTGCCCATCCTCCAGCGGTTGTCGCAAAACCTCCAACACATTGCTCGGCAGTTCGGCGACTTCATCCAGGAAGAGCACGCCGTGATGCGCCAGCGACACCTCGCCCGGCCGCGGAATGGAGCCACCGCCAATCAGCCCCGCATACGACACGGTGTGATGTGGCGCCCGGAACGGCCGCTGCGTGAGCAGCGCCTGCCCCAGCGGCAGCAACCCCGCCACGGAATGGATCCGCGTCACATCGAGCGCCTCCGCCAGCGTGAGCGACGGCAGGATGCTCGGCAGCCGCCGCGCGAGCATCGTCTTCCCCGCCCCGGGTGGACCAATCATCAGGATGTTGTGCGCGCCGGCAGCCGCCACCTCCAACGCCCGCTTCGCGGCGCCCTGCGCCTTCACGTCGGCGAAGTCCATGTCGGGCGATGGCGCACCGGCCATCAACGCCGTTGCATCGGTGCGTACCGGTGCGAGGGTGATCTCGCCACTCAGATGCCGACACACTTCGGTCAAGGTCGCCGCCCCGCGCACCGTCACCCCCTCGACCACCGCGGCCTCGGCAACGTTTGAGATCGGGAGGATCAGGTCGGTGCATCCCATCGCGTTGGCGGCGAGGGCGATCGGTAGTGCACCGCGAATCGGGCGCAGATCACCCTCGAGGCCGAGTTCGCCGAGGAAGAGCGTTCCGGCGATGCGATCATCGGCCAGCTGGCCACTCGCGGCGAGGATCCCCACGGCGATCGGCAGGTCGAGCGCACTGCCGCGCTTCTGCACATCGGCGGGAGCAAGATTGACCGTGATCCGGCGGAGCGGGAGTTGATAGCCGGCGTTGCCGAGGGCGGCAGCGACCCGTTCGCGCCCCTCCTTGACGGCGCCGAGTGGCAGTCCGACCGTGGTGAACGAAGGTAGGCCGTTGGTGATGTCGACCTCGACATCGATGGCGAGGGCGTCAACACCGAGGACGGTGGCGGAACGGATGCGAGCGAGCAGCGGGGCCTCGAGGCAGGATGAGCCACGAGTCTGCTGGCGGTGGAAGTCAACTGGCGCATCCAATGGACGCAGCAGGGAGCATTTTGAAAGCGGGGTCCAGCGGAGCTACGGCAGCGTGATCCCGAACACCGCGAGGCGCTTCTCGATCTCGGCAAGAATCTCGAGTTCGCGCGTCATGCGCTCCTCGGACGTCACCGTCGTCAACGGCTCCAGCCCCTGATCGGTCCAGAGCAAGATCCGATCGGCCTCGAAGAAGAACGCGGCGGTCGGCTGCTGCACCGCACGCACTTCGCCATTGACGAACCAGTACGCCGATTCGAGGGTCATCGCCCCCGACTCATTCGGTTCAGCCACCAGCAGCTTGCGGGGAGTACCGTCACGGAGCCAGACAGAGAGCGTGCGCGGTTCCTGCCCCGGCTCGGCGGGCAGGACCGAATCGCGCCGTTCCATCGAGTCGAGCGAGGCGTCGATGTCGGTCATCGTGAGCTTGAGCAGCGAGAGCACCGCCGCCGTGTCGCCTTCGGCGATCATCGCCGAGGAAACCGGCGGCGGGCCCTGAAATGCAGACTCCCCGTCGGGCGGAGTGGCGTCTTTGACGCCACCACACCCGACGAGGAGCAATCCTGCGAGGAACAGGGGGCGGATTAGAAGCCGCCCGGTCCGCGTCCACCCATGCGGGCCGCCTGAGCAGCCTGCACCGAGTCGAACTTCTTCACTTGGTCGCCAGCAAGCAGGCCCTTGAAGTCGGCGTTGAACTTGTTGCGCGCGTCGGTCGACTTCTTCATCGAGTCGGCGTTGACCTCGGCCTGCGCCTGCCGCTGCGCCATCATGTACTGCTGAAGCGGCATCACCTGCGCCTGATACGCCTTGAGCAGCGCATCGGCCTTAGTGACCTGCTCGGGGGTCAGCGTGTAGAGGGCGGTCATCGCCTCGATGTTCATCCCACGGCCGCCACCCGCGCCACGCCCACCGCCACCACCACCGCCACCCTGCGCCGCCAACGGGGCCGCTGCCAGGACCAACATTGCCACCAGTGCGAGACGGGACTTCATAGTGTGTCACTCCGGATGATCGGTACGCCCCTCGGACGGCCCGGGAATCGGGGTCCATAGGTTCAGGGGGTTATACGCCCCCCTCCCCCCCGGCGGTTGAGTCAACGGGAGCGGCGGCCCCGCCTGCCCGGAAGCGGATGGTGAACCGGGCGCCGCTCCCCGCCCCGCCATCGACGGCGACCGTCCCGCCCCACCCCTCGACCAGCCGCCGAACAATCGCCAGCCCCAGTCCGGTCCCGCTGGTCGTGGTGGAGAAGGTGGGGTCAAAGATCCGCCCCACCTGGTCGGCCGAAATCCCCGGCCCGTTGTCGATCGCCGTCAGGACCCCTGCACCCACCAGCAGTCGGATCCGGGTCGCCCCAGCCCCCCGGGCATTGTCCACCAGGTTCAGCAGCACCTGCGACAATTCCTCCCGGCGTGCGGCGACCAGTCCTCCCGCCCCACGTTCAATCTCCACCTCGACGGCGGTGCCATCGCCTCCCAACGAGAAAAGTGAAGCCAGCTCGCGCGCGGCCTGCACGAGGTCAATGGGCTCAAGCGGCGCGGCCACCTCGGGTGGCGCCCCATAGCGGGCAAACGAACGGGCAATCCGGTCGAGTCGGTCGATCTCGCCAAGCAGCCGCTCGGCCGTCTGATCTACCAACTCCGGCAATCCCGCACCGCCGTCCGCCCGAACGCGCCGGAGATGCTGCAGCCCGAGGCGCATCGGCGTGAGCGGATTCTTGATCTCATGCGCGACCTGTCGCGCCATCTCGCCCCACGCGACGATCCGCGCCGCACGCGATGCCGCCGTGATGTCGGTGAGCGCGAGCACCAAGCCGCCATCGGCCAACGGCGCCAGTGTGACGGCAAACTGTTCCTCACCGATCTCCAGCTCACGACTCTCGGCGTCACGGGTGGTGGGACCAAGCAGGCGCCGCACGCCGGCAACGATCGGCGCCCAATTACCGGGCAGTTGATCGAGCAGCGGTGCACCCACCACGACCGCGCGCCCGAGCAATTCGGTGGCCCGCGGGTTGGCATGGATCACCAAGCCATCGGCGTCGACACCAATCACGCCGGTCGCGACCGTGCTGAGGATCGCGGCCGTGCGCGCGCGGCCCGCCTCAAGCTCGGCCTCACTGTCCTGCAGGTCGTTCTGCATCTGGGCGATCGCGCCGAACACCGGACCGAACTCCGCCGGGATGTCGGCCGCGGCGGGCAACGCTTCACGACGACCGATCGCGAGGGCGGTCCGGCGGAGCAATTCGATCGGCTGACCAAGCGCGCGCGCCACCAGGCCGGCAACCATCACCGCGGCCAGTGCACCGCCGAGCGAGACGAGTAGCAGCAACAGCAGGAGGTCAACCTGTTCCTGGGCGAGGTCGGCCTCACT
>JBBQJU010000076.1:0-10456 GCA_038326215.1 Gemmatimonadales bacterium
TCTGCTCGGGGGTGCCGAAGAGCTTGAGCGGGACGGCGACGCCGATCGACTGCGACGCCGAGAGCAGTGCGGTGAGCGAACCATCCTGCGAGGTGACCATGCCGATCGCCCGCGTGTACATCAACTGCGACAGGCCGAGGCCGCCGTACGCCTCGTCGATCTTGATGCCGAAGGCCCCCATCTCGCGCAGCGACTGCAGCACGTCGGCGGGGACCTTGCCGGCACGGTCGATGGCGTCGCTATCGACCTCTTCCTTGAGGAATCGCTCCAGCTCAGCGAGGAACGGCGCGGCCTTCGCGACCATGGCCGGGTCGGGGGCGGGGAAAGGGTGGACCAGCCCGATCGGGAGTCGTCCCGCGAAGAGCTCACGCAGGAACGACGGTGCGGTCCATTCTGCTTCTCTCGCCGCCTCGGCAACGGCACGGGCCTCGTCGACCGACGGGGCAGTAGGGGCAGGGGCGGGCGTGAGGACGTCGGTCATCGGGCACTCCGTCGGGTCGGGGTGGCGCGTCGGGTGGGAAGCGCGCCGAGGAGCAGGGTGGTGATGTGCCGCTTGCGGGCGGCGAGAAAGGCCGGTGTTGGGCTATCGAAGCCGATCGCCGGGACCAGCATCGTGTCATGCAGCGCCGGGAACCAAGTCAGCGCGAGCATCGAGAGGAGGAGGTGCATCACCTGCGCGCGGGCACGCGGCGGGAAGCCGAGCTCCTGCGCCAAGGCGGTGACGGCCTCGGTACCGACCGCCTGCCGCAGTGAACGCGGGTCGAGCCCGGCGCCCTCGCCGAGGGCCTCGCGTTGGATCAGCCGGAGGAAGGTGGGATGCGCCACGACGAAGTCGACGTAATCGGAGACGACGCCGGCGAGGACCTCGGCGGGTGGGCGCGCGCTACGCATTGCCCGGAGGCGTCCGGCGCGGATGGTCTCGAGCGCATCAGCGAAGGCATGTTCCAGGACGGCGTGGTAGAGCTCGGCCTTCGAGCCAAAGAAGTAGCCGGGGGTGCCGCGCGAGAGGCCGGCGCGTACGCCGACCGCGGCCAGCGAGGTCGCCTCGTAGCCCTGCTCGGCAAAGAGGGCGGCACCGGCCTCAAGGATGGCAGTACGGCTGCGCTCCGCGTCGCGGAGGCGCGGGGTGGGTACACGGACGGTGGCGGCACGGGTGGGTCGGGCCATCGGCACCCCTCGCTTACTTGTTGACAAGCAAGTTATGGCGGCGGGCGGATGGGGGCAATGGGGGACGGGGTCGCCAGTGACCGGTGACCGGTGACCAGTGAACGGTGAACGGTGAACGGTGAACGGTGAACGGGTCGCAGGTCACAGGTCACAGGTCACAGGTCTCTGCTCCCTGAAACCCAACCCCGCCCCAATCCACCGTTCACCGTTCACCGTTCACCCTGCCACTAGAAGTCGATCTTCAACCCCGTCTGGACCCGGCGGCCGTAGAACTCGTCCTGTGCGAGCCGCCCGCGGGTTCCCTGGAAGTAGCGGAGCGGGCGGTTGTTCAGATTGTTGGCCTCGACGAAGAATCGCGCCTTCGGGGTGAGGACGACGGTCGCATTCGCGTCGATGTCGGTCCGTCGATCGGCCCACCGGTCAAAGAAGGAGTCCTCGTTGTATCCCCCTTCGCCGGCATCCAGCGACTCGCTTTGGTAGTTCAGCGCGACGCGGAAGGTGAGCCGGCTGCCGTCATACGACAGCGAAGCGTTCGCGCTGTGCTTCGCGGTGCCCAGCAGCGGCAGCTTCTCGTTTTCGCGGCCTGCGATGTCGAGCCCATCCACCTTGGAATCGGTGTAGGTGTAGTTCAGGTAGACGCCAAGCCCCTTCAGCACACCGGGGAGGAAATCGAGCTGCCGCTGCAGCGCAAACTCGGCGCCGGTCAGCCGGGCCTTGGCGCCGTTGCGCGGCCGGGAGATCTGGGCAAAGGTCTGACCTGTCACGTCGTCCACGGCGTTGAAAGCCGTGAAGTTGTAGATGAAGTCGTCGATCTGCTTGTGGAAGACGCCGCCGGAGATCAGGCCGACCGATGCGAGGTAGCGCTCGGCCCCGAGATCAATGTTCATGGCGCGGGTTGGCTTGAGGCCGGGATTGCCGGTCGACAGCTCGTTGTCGGCCACCGAGATCGAGCGGTAGGGGACGAGGTCGTAATAGTTCGGCCGGGCCAATGAGTTGGTCCAGGCGGCGCGGACCACGGTGGCCGGCGCGGCCTGCCAACGGAGGTTGATGCCGGGCAGCACGTCGGTGTACGACTGGCCACCAAGCGTGGGACTGACCGCCTTGGTGTCGATGGTGTAGGCGAAGCCGCGGTAGTCCACCGTGGTCCGCTCCACACGCGCCCCGCCGATGAGCGAGACCGTCGGGCCGAGCCGCTGCTCCACCTGGGCGTACGCGGCGGTGATGTTCTCGGTGGCGGTGAAGTTGCCGGCAACGTACTCGGCCGGCTGATCGGTCAGCGTGAATGTCGTCGGGTCGAAGAGTGCCAGCGCCGCCAGCTGCGTCGGGGTCGTGAAGACGCCGTAGGGGTAGTTGCCGGCGTAGTTCCGATCGGTCGTGAAGTCGGCGTTTCCTTGCAGGGTCAGGTTGCCAAAGGTACTGCTCGTCACTGGAGCCGCGAAGTTGTAGCTGTTGTCCCGCAGCTTCTCCTTGTCGCGGTAGCGGGCTCCGATCTTGAGGGTGGTCCCGCGGTCGCCCTCGGCCAACGGGAGGCGCAGGTCGAGGCGGCCGTTCCGGTCGCGGTCCTCGGTGAAGCTCTCCAACTGCTCGATCCGGCGGAGGGTGTAGCGATCGGCGGCTACGAGCGCCGGGTTCACTGGGGCAAACTGCGGCGTCTGCTGGTCCGAGTAGTCCGGGGTGAAGGCGACGTTCCGGACGCGCCAGTCGATGTACCGCTCGTCGGGGCGGGTCTCGGAGGCCTTGGCCGTGGAGGCCGACCAACTGAGCTGGGCCCGGCCGCCGAGCAGGTGCTCGCCGGAGAGCTGATAGCTCTGCGTCCGCTGGTCCTCGAGCCGCGTCGCCTTGAGGCGATCTTCGGGCCCGCCGCCTTTCGTCTGCCGCCGAATCTCGGTGTTCTGCACCCCGCTCGCGTTGGGCGCGCCGAAGATGTACCGGGCCCGGAAGCGATTTTCCCAGTCGTTGCGGTTGTTGTAGATCGCGCGAAAGATCACCGTGTTGGCGGCATTGAAGCGGTAATCCATCGAGCCGGAGACCGACTTGCGGATGCGCTGCACATCATAGCGGCGCACGTCGAACTGGGTCATGTACTCCGCGCCGGTGGCGCTCTTGTTCCAGAGGCCTTCCTTGTTGTCCGAACCGAACTGCTGGTCGTAGTACGAGCCGCTGGCGATCACGCCGAGGCGGTCGTTCAGGAAGCGGGTCCCAACGATGGCTGAGCCCAGGAGGACGGGCTCATTGCGGATCCAGTTGTAGCCGGAGCCGAGGGTCGTGGAGAGTCGGAAACCGGCGGGGGCGGCGCGGGTGACGATATTCACCGACCCACCGATCGCGTCCGCGTCCATCTCCGGGGTGAGCGTCTTGTTGACCTCGACCGCCTGGACCATGTCGGCGGGAATCAGGTCGAGCTGCACCTGACGGACCTCAGCCTCCGCTGACGGCACCCGCTCGCCGTTGACCATCACCGAGTTGAAGCGGGGCTCAGTTCCACGGATCGAGCCGAACCGGGCTTCGCCCTGGTCAAGGGCGACCGTGATGCCGGGAATCCGCTTGAGGGCGTCGCCGATGTTCGCGTCCGGGAAGCGGCCGATCTGGTCCGCTGCGACCACGTTCGTCACATTCGCGGCGTTCTGCTGCTGGTTGAGTGCCGCTGCCTGGCCACTCCGGGTCGCGGTGACCATCAGCGTGCCGAGGTCGGTCGTGACCGAACGCAGCCGAAGGAGCGTCGTCACGCTGCGACCGGACACCACGGTGACGGTCGCTCGGGCGACGGCATAGCCGATGTATCGTGTGACAATGTCATGCCGCCCGGCGGGTAACCCCGTCAGGGTGAAGCGTCCGGTCCGGTCGGTGAGGACTTCACGCGTGGTGCCCTCGACACGCACGATCACGCCGGTCAGGGCGATGCCGGAGGCGTCCTCGAGCACCGTGCCGGTGACGACCCCTTGCGCCATGACGGCTGCGGGGAGGGTGAGAAGCAGGAGGGCGTGGCGCACAGCACGGCGCAAACCGACAGGGAGCATCGAGAGATTCCGGGGCGAGAGTGAGGATGGACGGCGCATTGAACGCCACCAGAATCACCCGCGCGTGTCACGGCAGACGGTGCAGGTCGTCACGTTCGTGTCACGAATCGGGGAAGGTCTTGTGAGGTCGCCGTGACATTGCCGTGCGATCCTTCCTCCGCTGACTCACCCACCCTCTGCTCCGAGGTTTCGTCGTGGCGCCTGTGTCGACCGTCCGCCCGTTCGCCGTGTTGATGCTCCTGATGGCCTGTTCGCGCCCCGCCACGCCCCCGCCGAGTTCGGACAGCCTGAGTGCTGCGCCCGTCGCCGCCGAGGTCCGTGAGAGCTGGCAGACCGTCCGGGACACGCTCGCGGACATCGACTCGCCCGCCGTCTGGCATGGCCCCGCCGGGGAAGCCTGGTTGTTGGTCTCGGCGAAGGCGACCGATCTGATTCGGATCCACGACGCGGTGACGGGGAAGTGGTTGCGCGACGTCGGGACGACTGGACACGGCGCAGGGCAGTTCGACCGTCCCAACGGCCTCGCCGTCGTCGGCGACCTGCTCTGGGTGGTGGAGCGCGACGGGAAGCGGGTACAGGTGCTACAGCTCCCGGCGTTCACCTCGCTCGGCAGCTACGGCATGGGCGATCTGGTGAAGCCGTATGGCGTCACCGTGGTGCCCGATGGCCCCGGTCGATTCCGCACCTGGGTCACCGACAGCTACGAGTTGGTCAAGGATTCGGTGCCGCCCGACAGCGCGCTCGGTCGGCGAGTGCGTGAGTACCAGGTTGTGGTGACAAGCGGCCGCGCCACGGGGACGTTGACACGCACCTTCGGGGATACGGCGGGCACCGGGGTGTTGCGGGTCGTCGAGTCGATCATGGCGGACCCGGCGCATGACCAGCTGTTGATTGCCGAAGAACTGCCGGGCGCGTCACAATTGAAGCGCTACACTCTCGACGGTCGCTACACTGGCGATACGGTGCCGCAGCGCTATTTCCCGAATCAGGCCGAGGGGATCGCACTCTACGCCTGTGGCGATAGTGCGGGATACTGGATCGCCACCGATCAGGGGAAGGTCATCAACACTTATCACCTCTTCGATCGGAGGACGCTTGCGCACGTGGCGGCCTTCGGCTCGCCGACGATCAAGAACACCGATGGCATCGCCCTGACGCAGCAGGCGCTCCCCGGCTTCCCGGCGGGGGCGTTGTTCGCGGTGCATGACGATGGTGGCGTGGCGGCGATCTCGTGGGAGGCGATCGCGAAGGCGACCGGTGTGCGGAGCGACTGTATCGTGCGATAGCGCTACGCTGGCGTTGGTGTCATCCCTGGCGTCCGGTGTGCTCGGACGCCGCCCAGCAGCCGGCCAATGCCATGATGTGCGCCCAGGTCGCTGAGGAGTTCGCGCTCCAGCGTGCGGGCGTCGTGCAACTGGGCCGTGAGTGCACTGGTCGGCATGGTCGCGTCGTCGAGTCGAAGCAACTGAAGCCGGAGCTGCTCCAGTGCGGTCAGCGCCGCCGTGATGCGGCCACCAACCTTGGCTCGGAGCGCGGCCTCGGAGGGTGAGTCGTGATTGGGCTCCCCGAAATGGCTTGCGATGCTCCGCAATGACGCGATGCGTTTCCGGAGCCCGCGCGCGACCGTGGGGAGGGCATCGACGTCGCGCCGCACCGTGGCGGGGAGGGCGCGCCACAACTCCTCGATGGCGAGATCGAGCACCAACTCCGTCGGCCGGTGGAGCGTCTCCGCGGCGGCAATCCGCTTCCCCAGTCCGATGCGCGCCATCCGGAACCAGAGCGCCCCGAGCGGCGAGTTCCAGAACGCGCGCCTGATTGATTCGCGCGTGCCAGGGCGGAGCAGCGGGCGCGTGGGGGTCAGGAGGGAGAGGCCGAGGCCACCCCAGAAGACGACATGCGCCCACATGGCGACTTCCCGTGCGAAATCAATCAACCACCAGGAGTAGCGCTCCCGCGGGACCATAAACATGTAAAGCGCGGCGGCGAAATAGGCCGCCAGCGACAGCAGTACCGCGTCGGAGATCAGTCGCCCGATCAGCGGGGTTGGCTCCGTCGATGCGCGCGGCGCGGCGCGTCGCAGCGCCAGCCGGAAGTCCTCAAGGCCGTAGCCTGACCTCGCCGCCGCGCGAGCATGTCGAGCCGCGCTGATGGCCTGAATGCTCGCGGCGATGGCGATCATTGGAACCGCGATGTAGAACAGGTTCAAGATCATGCCGACAACGATTGAGCCGAAACCTTCGGGATAGACCCATCGTGCGCCACGCATGATGGCCGCCAGTGTCAGTGCCAGTGCGTAGAAGCCGCGCACCTGCTGCCAATGGCCTTGCCATCGAGCGAGTGGCTCCGCGAGCGGGATGGTGAGGGCTTGATTCTGCCACGAGGCCATCCACGCCTCGGTCGTCGGAGGTCGCGCGGCAGGTGACTTGGCGAGTCCCGCCTCGATCGCCGTCACCACGCGTCGCGGGAGCGCGGGGGCTGCCGAGGCTAGCGACGGCAGCGGTGCCGTGACATGCTGCAGTAGCACCGCGGCGCTGTCCTCACCAAGGTAGGGGAGCCTGCCGGCAAAGGTGGCCCAGGCGACTACCCCCAGGGCGTAGAGATCGCTGGCCGGCGTCGCCTCGGCGCCTTGGATGCGTTCCGGTGCCAGGTACGCCGGGGTCCCGACCAAGATGCCATCTGTGTCGTGGCCAAGGAGGGCGGCGATGCCGAAGTCCACCAGGACCGCGCGGCCCGTGGAGCGCTCGAGGAGGATGTTGTCGAGGGTCACGTCGCGGTGGAGGACACCCCGCGCATGGGCGTGTTCCAGCGCCCACGCGATCTCGCGGATTACCCGCTCCCCCTCAGTCACCGACAACGGTCCGGTCCGGTGAAGCCGCTGCGATAGTGACTCGCCGTCGATGTAGCCCATCACCAGATACGGGCGTCCGGCCGCTTCGGCCACCGCGTAGGTCGGCACGATGTGCGGGTGGCTGAGGCCCGCGCCGGTGATCGCCTCCTGTTCGAAGCGCGCGCGCATCACTGGGTCCAGGGCATGCTCGGCCGAGAGCACCTTGATGGCCACGGGGCGATCGAGCGAAACGTCACGGGCCAGATAGACCGTCGCCATCCCGCCGCGGCCGAGTTCACGCTCCAGCGACCACTGACCCGCGAGCGCGTCCTGCAGGGCGAGGAACTCGTCGTCGGGAATCATCGAGGCGTGACTCATGCCGCGGCGCGCGCTGGTGGCGGCGTGGGGGATGGCGTGCTCTGGGTCGACGCGCGTCGCGGTCGCTGCAGCAACCGGCGGACCTCGACATGACCAGCCAGGTCCCGGTGCAGCGCCGCCTCGATGGCCCGCGCGGCGTCGAGCTGCTGCGTCAACGCGCCGGTCTGCTGTCGGTCGGCGAGCAGCCGGAGCAATTGCAGTCGGATCCGCTCCAGAGTCGCGATCGCCTCGCGGTGGCGCTCTTCGAGGCCCAATCGTGCCGCGGCCAGTGCCTGACGCTCCTCCTCCGCGATGCCCTCCGCTGCCTCACTCTCCTGGAACGACGCAATCAGGCCGCGAAGCTCGGTCGCGCCATGCTCCAGTGTCTCGGCCAGCGCCGGCACATCGCCGAGGTCTGCGCGCAGCGCTGCCGGCATCGCGCGCCAGAGGTCATCGACCGCCAGCCCGAGCACCATCTCGGTGTTCCGATGCAAGGTCGAACTCGGGGCGGCGAGTTGCTTCTGCCCGAGTGCGGCCAAGGTGGCGAAGCGTGCGGCCGGACGGCTCCGCCAGAGTCGGTCCATCCACCGACGGACGCGACCGTCCGCGGCGATCCGGAATCCGGGCGAGACGAAGCCGATCCCGATGCCAAGCATCGTGAAGAGATAGAGCACCGGCATGAAACCCGTCAGGCCCAGTATCCATAGCCGGAGCGCTTCGGAGCCCGAGGTCAGGATGCCGATGTTCGGTTCGACGAAGAGCATGTCGATCAGAAGCGTCGCGGCGAAGACCACGGTAAGATCACGGATCACGCGGCTGGCCAGCGGACGGAGTCCTTCGCGCTGCTGCTGCCGCAACTCGGTGGCGCGCCAATGGGGGATTGCGGCCAGAATATCGAGCAGGCCAAAACCGTCACGGCGGAGTTGCCGCAGCTGCACCAACTCGAAGAGCCCGTGCCCGAAGAGCGGGATCATCGTCAGCGAAAGGGCGGTGACGACGACCGTTGCCACGCGAAGTCGCGCATCGGCGGTCTGGAAGTACGCCACCGCGAGCAGCGACGACTGCAGCGCGAGCACGGGCGTCACGATCGAGTAGATCGGCGCGATGCGCTCCCATCGGGTGAACCACTGCCGAAGCGGCGCCGCAATCGCGATCGGTTCGGGGGCACGCTCCAGCGCGCCGAGAAACGCCGTCGCGCTCGCGGGGCGTGCGTCGGGCTCCTTGGCGAGGCACTGCATGATCCCCGCGATCAGTCGCGGCGAGGCCCCGTGCGCAAGCGGTGCCAGAGCGGGGGCCGGTTGCATCAACTGCTTGGCGAGGACCGCCGAGGTCTCGCCGGCGAATGGCAGCTTCCCGGCGAGTGTGGCCCAGCCGACGACCCCGAGGGCGTAGAGATCACTGGCGGGAGTCGCCCCATCGCCGCGGATCAATTCCGGCGCGAGATAGCCCGGCGTCCCGAACACCGGGCCCGTCTCGATGGTGTCACTCCGTTGCGCCAATCCGAAATCGCCGAGCAGCGCGCGACCGGTGTGGCGCTCGAGGAGGATGTTGTCGAGGGTGAGGTCGCGATGCACCACGCCATGCGCATGGGCATGATCGAGTGCCCAGACGACCTCGCGGAGGACGCGCGCCGCCTCGTCGGCGGGAAGTGGCCCCCGACTTCGCACGCGGGCGCCGAGTGTCTCGCCATCGATCATCGCCATCACGAGGAGGGGTGCCGCGTCCGATTCCTCGACCGCATAGATCGGAACGATGTGGGGATGTCCTAGGGCGGCGGCGGTGCGCGCCTCGCGCATGAAGCGCGCGCAGGCCTCCGGGTCGGCGGCAAGCGCCGGATGGAGTGCCTTGATGGCGACGGGCCGCTCGAGGCGCAGGTCGCGGGCAAGGTAGACCGTCCCCATCCCACCACGACCGAGTTCGCGCTCGAGCGAATAGCGACCGAGCAGCGCCTGCTGCAATGCGATGAAGTCGGCCCGTGCGGTCACGCCGGCGTCGCTCGTGGCGTCAAACCCTTCGTCGGCGCCCGGCCCTGCCGCAGCAGGCGCTTCACCTCGGCATGGGCGCCGAGCTCGAGCAACAACTCCTGCTCCAGCGCGCGCGCGTCGTGCAGCTTGGCCGTCAGCTCGCCGCTCATCGCCGCGGCACCGCCGACCCGACCGAGCACCATCCGCAACCGTTCGAGCGCAATCACCGCGCGCTCCTGTCGTGCCGCCAGCCGCGCATCGAGGGCATCCGCCTCGGCGGAGCGACGCACCCGCGGCCCCTGCAGCGCCGCGCGCAACTCGCGCGCCTCGGCCACCCGATTGCTCAGCGCACGCGCAATCTTCGGCAGGTCGGCCGTCCCCTCCCGCGCACTCGGTGGCAACGCCTGCCACATCTCTTCGATCGCGAGGTCGAGGACCAACTCGGTGGGGCGATGCAGCGTACGGTCGGTCCCTTCGGCCTTCCCGAGGCCGAACGACGCCAGCTTCAGCATGCCCGCGCCAAGCACTGATCCCCAGAAGCCGTCGCGAAGCCTGGCCCAGAGTCCATTCGGGGTGAAATGGAATGATGGCACGAGAAAGTTGAAACCGAGGCCGGACCAGAAGGCGACGTAGCTGTACTGCATCACACTCACGAAGAACTGTCGACGGGCGAGCCACATCTCCCAGCCGACCTGGTCGTTCCAGCTACGGCTCCCATCAAGCACCATCGCCATCAGGAACGATTCCAGGGCGATGTAGGCGATCAGCCCCATCCATGCGACGTCGTTCACCACCCGCCCAAGCAGGGAAGGAGCCTTCCGCCCGGCACGGACGGCCGCTTGGCGCGCACGCTGCAGCGCCTGCACTAGG
Source organism: Gemmatimonadales bacterium (assembly GCA_038326215.1). GTDB lineage: Bacteria > Gemmatimonadota > Gemmatimonadetes > Gemmatimonadales > GWC2-71-9 > Palsa-1233. The sequence goes on from JBBQJU010000076.1 coordinate 10,203, forward strand.
TCGCCGTGGCGAAAGCCTTCCCGCGCGAGGCGGCGCAGCGTGGCTATCTCGATCCCGAAGTGCACCACGCCAATGCCCGCCATGACCGGAAGCAATGCGGTGAGGATGAATCCGAGGTTGGGCAATTGACCGAGCCTGGTGTCGCCGATGGTCACGCTGCCGACACTCAGCATCGCCGTCACGCTCATCCCGAGGGCGTAGAACGGGCGGACCATCTCCCAGCGCGTGACCCAGCGCCGGAGCGGCTCGGCGAG
>JBBQJU010000077.1:0-10451 GCA_038326215.1 Gemmatimonadales bacterium
CCTCGGCCGCGCCCCGTTCACCGTTCACCGTTCACCCCAGACCCCCCCCCCCCGCCGCCAGACGGAGTACACCCGCACCCCCGCCAGGATGATCCCGAAGGTGACCCCATTCTGGGCCGGATTCGAGAGCAGCGCGTTGGCCACCATCCCCAGCGAGGCCAGCAGGAAGATCGCCGGCGTCAGCGGGTAGCCGAGGGTCCGGTAGGGCCGCTCGACCTCGGGGCTCCGCTTCCGGAGGACGAAGACCCCCGCCACCGCCATGGCGTAGAAGGGCCACGAACCGAGGACGAAGCGGTCGGCCAGCTCGGCGAAGGAGTTCTGCATCACGTAGGCGACGCCCAGCGCCGCCGTCAGCCAGATCGCCACCGAGGGGGTCTGGAAGCGGGGGGAGACCCGGGCAATGACCGGGAAGATCAGCCGCTGCTCGCTCATGGCGAAGAAGATCCGCTGGCCGGTCATCACCGAACCGTTGACCGAACCGAAGCAGGAGACCATCACCACGCCGGAGATGATTGCCGCCCCGGCCCCTCCGAAGAGGGCAATCCGACTGGCGGTCTCGGAGGCCACCCGCTGGATCGTCGCCATCTCCGCGGCCGGGATCATGTACAAATAGGCGGCGTTCACGAAGAGGTAGATCGCCACGATCGCCACCGTCCCGAGAATCAGCGCCCGAGGGAGGTTCCGCCCTGGCTCCTTCACCTCGCCTCCGATGAAGGAGAGGTTCGACCAGCCGTCGTAGGTCCACATGATCGGGACCAGCGCGGTCAGCATGGTGGAGAGGGTGACCGTCGCCGCCGGGGACGGGGTCGTGAAGTTGGCCGCCGTGCCGCCGCCAACCGTGAAGGCGAAGAGCCCGAGCCCCGCCATCGCCCCGTACTTCAGGATCGTCGTGACGTTCATCAGGAGCGACGCCAGCCCCACCCCCAGATAGTTGAGCAGGGCGATCAACAGGATCACGCCAGAGGCCACCCAGCGCTCCTGACGGTCATCCAGCGGAAAGAACTCCCCCAGGTAGCTGGCGAAGACCAGCGAGATCCCACCGATCGCCGCCGCCCGGATCACGGTCAGCTCCGCCCAGCCATAGAGGAAGGCCGGGAGCGGACCAAACGCCTCCAGGATGTAGGCAAAGATCCCCCCGGAGCGAGGGTAGGCGGCCGCCAGTTCGGCGATCGTCAGCGCCCCGGTCAGCGTCACGATGCCCCCCACCACCCAGATCAGGAGCATCGCCTGGGGGTCGCCCAAGGCGGCAGCGACCTCGCGGGGGACCCGGAAGATGCCGCTGCCAATCGTCGTCCCGACCAGGACGGCGGCGGCGCTCCAAAGGCCCAGGTGTCGCGGGAGGCGCTCGTCCATGGGAGAATTCCTTGAGGGGGGTCCGACGTCGGGGTAGATTGCCGGGTTGGAAAACTGACACCATGAGGCCGTCGCGCCTAGGGGCGACGACCATGAGGAACCATAGATCCATGAATGACGCTGCTCCCAACGCCGTGGCCATCCCCCAGCCCTCCCTGCTGGCTGATCTCGTCACCCTGACCAAGCCGCGGATCATCTCGCTACTGCTGGTCACCACCATCGCCCCGATGTTCATCACGCCGGCCGGTATGCCGGGCTGGGGGCTGATTGGCTGGGTGACGCTCGCGGGCTACCTGATGGCCGGCGGCGCCAACGCCATCAACATGTGGTTCGATCGAGACATCGACGACCGGATGACGCGGACCAAGCTCCGCCCCGTCCCGTCGGGCCGGATGCCGGCCAACGCCGCGCTGCTCTTCGGCATCACCCTCGGCGCTGTCGCCTTCACGCTCTTCTGGACCTTCGTCAATCCGCTCTCGGCCTGGCTCGCCCTCGGCGGACTGCTCTGCTACGTCTTCATCTACACGGTGTGGCTCAAGCGCTCGTCGCCGCAGAACATCGTGATCGGCGGCGCCGCCGGCGCCTTCCCGCCACTGGTGGGCTGGGCCGCGATGACCGGCTCGATCGACCTCGGCGCGCTCTACCTCTTCGCGATCGTCTTCTACTGGACCCCGCCGCATTTCTGGGCGCTGGCCCTCAACAAGCAGCGCGACTATGGCAACGCCGGTATCCCGATGATGCCCAACGTCCATGGCGTCCCCGAGACGAAGCGGCAGATGCTGCTCTACACCCTGATGCTGATCCCCTTCACGCTGATGCCGACCGTCGTCGGTATCCAGGGGCTCTTCTACGGCGTGGCCGCCACCCTGCTCGGCGCGCGCTTCCTCCAGCTCTGCTGGCGGATCGTCAAGGAAGAGGGCGTCACGCCGACGACCTGGCGCCTCTACAAGTACTCACTCTCGTATCTGGCGCTGCTCTTCGTCGCCATGGCCGTCGATCGCTGGGTGCCGTTCGGCCATCGCGCGGTCGCCGCGCAGGAGATCGAACTGGGCAGCGCCGTGCCGCTGACTCCCGACGCCGCACCACCGGCGTTCGGCGCCCACACCGACCACTGAGCTGAGCGCCCCGCGGAAGCGCCCCCCCTCGCCCAAGCCGCTCCTCCGGCTCTGGCCGAGGGTGCGGCCCTACCGGCGCGGGCTGCTGGTGGCCGGCATCACGCTGCTCCTCTCGTCGTGCCTGGCGCTCTCCTTCCCGCTGGTCGTCCGCTACCTCCTTGACGCGGCCTTCGAACGCCACGACCGCCACCTGCTCGACCAGATCGCCCTCGGCCTCCTCGCGATCTTCGCCACCACCGCCGTCCTCAATTACATCCAGACCTACTTCCTCTCCGCCACCGGTGAACGCGCCGTGGCGGGGCTTCGCCGCGAGCTCTTCGGCAAGCTGCTGGAGATGCCGCCCGGTTTCTTCGCCGACCGCCGAACCGGCGAGCTGACGTCGCGGCTCACCGTCGACATCGGGCTGCTGCAGGGGATCCTCTCGCATCAGCTCGCCGACTTCACGCGGCAGCTGCTCGCGCTGATCGGCGGCGTGGTCATCCTCACCTGGATGCAGCCGACCCTGATGCTGACCGCCATCGGGGTAGTCCCCGTGGTGGCGCTCTCGGCGTTGATTTTCGGCAAGCGGCTGAAGACGATCACCACCTCGGTGCAGGATCAGTTGGCCGATTCGACCGCGCTGGCCGAGGAGGCGTTCGGCCAGATCCGGGTGGTGCAGGGCTTCGCGCAGGAGCCCTACGAGCGCGAGCGCTTCGCGACGCGGGTCGGCCGGGTGGTGACGGCGTCGCTGCATCGCGCCCGTGTGCGTGCCACCTTCTTCGGCGTGATCACCTTCACCACCTTCTCGGCGGTGACCGCGGTGCTCTGGATGGGTGGGCGCCTGGTCCTCTCGGGACAACTCACGCCCGGCCAGATGGTCTCCTTCCTCCTCTACACCGTGAGCATCGCCGCGGCGTTCGGGGCGCTGGCCGCTTTCTTCTCGGCCTACCAGGAGGCCGTGGGCGCGGCGCAGCGGGTCTTCGAGCTGCTCGAGACCGTCTCGCCGGTCGCGGACCCGCCGCACCCGACCGCCCTGCCTCATCCGGTGCGTGGCGAGGTGATCTTCGACAACATCACCTTCGCCTATCGGCGTGACGCGGCAGTCCCGACCATCGAGGGGCTGACGCTGCGCATCGCCCCCGGCGAAGTGGTGGCGGTGGTCGGACCGTCGGGCGCCGGGAAGACCACGCTGGCCTCGCTGCTGCCCCGCTTCTGGGACGTCGATGCCGGGGCCATTCGACTCGACGGGATCGACATCCGTGACCTGACCCTCGCCGATCTGCGGCATGCCGTCGGCATTGTGCCGCAGGAGCCCGCCCTCTTCAGCGGCACGGTGCGGGAGAATATTGCCTATGCCCGTCCCGACGCCTCGGCGGCCGACGTGGAAGCGGCGGCACAGGTCGCCAACGCCCACGAGTTCATTGTGCAGCTGCCCGAGCAGTACGAAACGGTGGTCGGCGAGCGTGGCGTGAAGCTCTCGGGTGGTCAGCGGCAACGGATCGCCATTGCGCGCGCCGTCCTCAAGGATCCCGCGGTACTGGTGCTCGACGAAGCGACCTCGTCGCTCGACAACGAGAGCGAGCGTCTGGTGGAGATGGCGTTAGAGCGGCTGTTGGTGGGGCGCACGACGCTGATCATCGCGCACCGCCTGAGCACGGTGCAACGGGCCGACCGCCTCGTGGTCCTCGACGCCGGCAAGATCGTTGAGGAGGGGAGCCACGCCGAGCTGCTTCGGCAGGGAGGGATATACGCCCGACTCTTCCAGCTCCAGTGGCGCGGTGGCGAGAACATGGCCGAGGCATTGGCGGCGCTGCGGCACCAGCACTAGCGGCGAACCGCAAACGGCGAACGGTGAATCGTTCGGTGACCACTCTCATCCTGAGCTGCCGCTCGCTGTTTGCCACTCGCTGTTCGCCGTTCGCTCATCGCCGCAACGACATCGCCCCCGTCCGGTTTCCCGGACGGGGGCGATGCGTTTGGCCTGCGATGGAACTAGTTGGTGCGGGTAATCCGCATCTCGACGATCGTCGGGCGTGCCACGGCACCAGCGCCGTATGACGCAAACCCATAGTAGCCGACACCGATGTAGTAGGTACCAGCGGCGAGGTTGGCACCCAAGGTACCCGCTTCCTGGGACGTCGCCGACTGCCCGAGAGCGTCGGCGATCGTACCGGAGGACGCGGGCGCCGAGGTGAAGCGATAGAAACCCATGTCAGCCGTCGTGTTCCAGCGGCCGGTCAGGGTGAACGTCTGGCCAGCCGGGACCACGATCGTGTAGAAGCGGCAGTTGTCGCCGCCGATCGGTGCGCCGGTGCAGAGTGCCGGAGTACCCCAGACCGCGCCATTGTCCGTGACCACCGTGCTGCGACCAACGAGGGTCGGCAGGGCAATCGTCGGCGCCGTGGCGAAGGCCTCGGCACCAGCCAACGTCACACCGCCGAACGTTGCCGTCGGTGCGATGGTCTTGCCATCGCTGGGCAATGCGAGCGGCACCGTGGTCAGGAAGGAAAGCGCGATACCCGTGTAGCTGACAGCACCCGTCGATCCAAGCGCCGGGACGATCGTTGCCACTGAGGAGTCGGCGCTGAGCGCCGTGATCGCCGCAGGGAGCCCACCGATGTTGATCACCGCATTCCCGAGGAAGCGCAGGCTGCCACCGAGGGTGACGGTCACGGCGGCGCCGGTGCTCGGCGTCGCGGTGGATACCGTCGTCACTGCAGCCGTCAGCGCCGGCGTGGTCAGCGTGTTCGTGGTCACCAGCGTGAGCGCCGGGAGCGCCGTGAAGTAGTCGAGGGTAAGCCCGGCCACGGTGGCGGCCCCGGTGACACCCGGGCCGGCGGTGATCACGATGCTCTTGTTGTTGGCGGCGCGCGACTTGATGGCAATCGCGCCGGTGGGGAAGGTCACGGTGGCGGTCGGCGTGAAGCTGGTGTTGGCCGGGGCCGTGATCGTGACGTCATCGCCGGCAACACCGGTCGTGCGCGACAGCGCGGCGCCGAGGTTGCTCGGCTCGACGCGGACCTTGAAGGTCCCCGTGATGCCCGACGACGCGACAGTGTAGTTGAACTCCCCGGGGCTGATGCCGCGGATGAAGTAACGCTGCTGCGACTTGATCTCAGGCACGATCAGCGTGTCCGACCCGTTGATGAACTCGGGGCGGTACAACCGGTCGAGGTTGACGATGATGCCCGCGCCAACGGCCGAGATGTCGAACTTGGTCGGCGTGGCAGCGTTGTTGTTGTTGATCAGCCGGAGCAGGACCGCCGACGAGTCACCCTGCTTCACCACCATGACGGTGGGGTTAGCCTGGATTTGGTCAGCGTCCCCGTTGAGGGGCGCGAGGGGGTCGTCGACACAGGCCGACAGACCGGAGAGCGCGAGGATGGCGATCGCCCCACGAACCAGTTGCTTCATAAGGAAACTCCTCAGGAGAGAGCAGAGTGCATGATACACTCTTCGGTGAACACTGTGGCGCCCCGGTTCAGGGCACATTCTCGAGATTGACACCCAGCCACCGGCCGATTTCGTCGGCGACCTCGAGCGTCAGGATTTCGAGGTAACCGGGGAGGCCCGGCTCCTTCAGCTCGTTCGACTTCATCAGGGTAAAGAATCCCTGGTTGCCCCGGTCGGCGAAGATGAACCAGACCGGCTTGCCCTTGCTGTAGCGCCACACTTCATAATTTGGCGCCCGTCCATCCGAGGGCTTCTGCAGCCGCTCATCCGGGGGGCCGAACTTGATGTGGATCCGTCCACGATCCGTCTTCCAGCCGACCCGACCCCGTTCACCATAGAGCGTGTTCACGGTGGCCACGGCCTGATAGAAGGCGATCCGGTCTTCGTTGTTGGGCGTCGCTTTGTTCTTGTCGCGCGCGGCCCAGAAATCGATCAGAAAGCGGCGCTTGGCGGCCAACGACATGTCTTCCTTGTAGACGCTCATCTCTCGCGAGGTGGCGCCAGCAATGAACAGCACGGCGGCGGCGGCATCAAGCGAATCATCCGGCAAGGCGGAGAAGAAGCCCTCATCGGTCCCACGATTCGCCTGGGCCAAGGCGAGGCCGCGACGCAGCGCTTCCTCGGCCGGCGAGACGACAAACGGCGTCCTGGCGACGGCGGTCTTGCCATCGATGAGGACGGACGCCTGCATCACATACTCGCCGTCTGGCAGCCCTTCCACCGAGAACTGCGCCCTGAGCAACCCCCCACCTTCGGGGACCTGCTGCTTCTTGGGTGGCAGTGAGACGATGGTCTTGCCGTCGCGGGTCTGAATCACCATTCGCAATTCGGACGAGGCCTGTGTGGCGGTGTAGGCCTCGAGCATATACGCAATGTTCGAATTCACCACATCGACACGCACCAGCGGCGCCGTACGAATTCTGAAATTGCCACGCGCGACTTCCCCAGGCATCGAGGTCGTGTCGCGGCTATCCAGCAGGCGCATCTCGTTGGCCAGCATCATGTCGGAAATCGTTGGCGCTGAGGCGTAGCCTTCGAGCCGGATCGAATCGGCCACCTCGCGTCCCGTCAGGGAGTCGCGGGCGGCCACCGTCATGAGGAACTTGCCGGGCTTCAGGAGGAACCGGAACTGCTCGACACCGGACGCCCCTGCCTGACGAGCCAGCGCAGGTGCTGATCGCTGGAACGACTCCGTCGTCAGGACGGTGCCCCGTTCGTCAACGACGCGCACCGTGACCGTATAGGTCAAGTGGGCATCGCTGCCGCTCCCGATCGGAGCCGCAAAGAGGTACGGCACCCCGGCCATGGCGAAGACCTGCGTTTCGCCCGTTGCCGGCAGGTAGAACCTGGTGACACCGAGCTCAATGCCCGGATCACGCTGCGACGCGCTTCCCCCGGCCGCCAAGGCAGCCAAGATGACTGCTGTGGTCAGCATTGCCCACCGTCCATTGCAGCGACGGCGTTCAACCACCGGGGAAAGGCGAGCATTAAGACCTTACCAGCCGAGGGAGACGGTGATGAAGTTCACGTCGCCGAGGGCGCCCATCTTCTTGTAGGCGTAGTCAACGCCGAGGGCGAAGCCGCCGCGCGACGCCAGATTGATCCCGGCACCGAACGCGAGGCCCTGCGACTTGTCGTCCTTCTGCTTGTCGAACACCACACCAGCCGCCTCATAGGAGAGCGACGGGTTGGAGGTGTACGAACCGCGGACAGCCACCCCGAACGGCGAGCCACCAATCCGCTCGGCCGCAAACTCGCCACCGGCCGAGAAGGAGGCCTTGTTGGACCGCATCTGGTTGAACTCGGACACGACCGTCAGGCGCGCGTCAGAGGTCGAGATGAAGTCATACGCCAGGGCCACGCCGAACTTGGTCGGCAGGGCGAACGGCGAGGTCAACCGCTGCGACGGCACCGGCTGCGACGTGACGTCGCCATCGCCCGGGAGGGTGTCGCGCACGGAGGTGACCTTGAGCGGGTCGCCAGCGTACTTGAGGTTGGTGCCGAGGTTCGTCAGCGCGAAGGCGAAGCGAATGGGCTTGCCGGCGAGCTGCGAGTGGAAGTGCGTCCCGAAGTCCACGGCAAGCGCGCTGCCGCTGACTTGGCCGAGGCGGTCAAAGACCCCCTTGGCGGTCATACCGACCGAGAAGCGGTCGGAGAAGTTCTTCGACACGGTGGCGGCGGCGTAGGTCTCGCTGACGCTGTAGAACTCGCCGGTACCATTGGGCTGCTGCGGCGTGTACACCTTCTGGTCAGAGAATCCGAAGCTGCCGATCGAGAAACCGATCGCGCCTGAGCCGCCGCCGTAGGGCGTGGCGACTGCACCGGAATTGAGCTTCGTATCTGCAACGTAACTGAGCTGGGACCCCTGGACGCCTGCGCGCTTGAGCAGCGCGAGGGCACCGGGGTTGGCAAACAAGGCGCCAAGGTCGTTCGCCAGCGCCATGTAGCCGCCACCAAGCGCCATGCCCCGCGCGTTCGCTCCGATAAGGAGGAACTCTGCGGAGGTGGTGCCGTAGCCGGTGTTGTCCTTGCTCCCCTCATTGGTGGCCTGCGCCCTCAGGATCGAGGGGCTGACCGCCAGGAGGGCGAGGGCAGCAACGCGTGCGACGGAATGCCGGATCATCTGGTCTCGTCTCCTATGGTGCGGTGGCCGGCCAAAGCTGGCCACCACACCTCGAGTGAATCGGTTGCCCGGTGCGGGCAGTGGTTCTACGGGCGACCGTTACTGCGCAAAGTTGACGATGGTCATCCGGCCAACGCGGGTCTTCCCTTCAGCTTCGATATGATAGAAGTACACACCCGAAGCCACGTACTGGTTCGACCGGTTACGGACGTCCCAGGTCAGGGTACCCGTGACGGCGGCGGGATCGGCGTCGAGGATGCGCACCAGCACACCACTCGTCGTGTAGATCCGGATCCGCGCGCCCGTCGGCACGTTGACGAAGTCGATCACCTTCGAGGCAACCTGGCGGTCAAACGCCGAGGTCACGTAATACGGATCTGGCACGGTATGGACTCTCGCCAGCGCCGCATCGTCGACCGCTGCCTTCTCGTTCAACACATTGAAGGCAAACTTCTGCGCGGCACCCGGCGCGTTGAACGGCCGGGCAATCGCTGGCGTGTAGGCATAGGCCCCGAAGTCGCCGCCGGCACCTGCGCCGCCGCTGACCGCGCCAGTGTAGTCGCGCATCGTCCACTGCGTCCCGGCCGCCGGCACTGCGCCACCCGTGAGCTGGAAGATGAAGATCCGGCCCTTGATGTAGAGACCGAAGCCGTTGCTCGAGGCCGGCGCGACCGTGCGCGAGTTGGCGACCGCGTTGACGAAGAAGGCCACCGGACCGGGAACCGCGGTATTGACCAAGGGGACGGCGGCGTTGGTGCACCCGAACGTCGAGGCGGCGAAGTCACGAGGACCACGCATGCAGCCGAAGTCGGTCGCCGTCAGTTCGGCGCGGAGGTCCTGCGATCCGGCGGCCGGTACGTCGGCGCCATTCAGGATGCCCCAGCTGTTGACCGCGCGCGCGTCGAAGGGGACGCGCGTGTTGTGGGTCAGGTCAACCACCGAGTCCACTCGGCCAGCGGCACCCCAATAGAGGCGATAGTCGGCCGCGGTGACGAATGGCGACATATACAGTTCGATGTCACGCGTCGCGACACCGTTGAGGTAGCCATACGAGTCCGGATTGTGAGCCGCGACCACACCGGCCAACTCACCGGCATTGGCGAAGGACGCCGCCGTGGACAACCCCGTCAGCTGCACAGCGGGCGAGACGGTCCGCGGATTGGCCTTGGTTTCCTGATCGCCGTTGAACCAGCGCGGACCATTGTAGTAGCACTGGCCCGAGCGGAAACCGCTGGCGGCATTGGCGCAACCACGTCCGGCGATACCGGTCCAGTAGGCACCTCCACCCACGGAGACCGAGAAGGCGCCAGGGATCTTGAACGAGGCGTCGCCGCCGTACTGCGCCGCCAGCTGCGCATCCGGCGCCACAGCGTCGAAGGTGCCGGTGACCGCGAAGGTGGCGCCGGCGGTGCCGGACTTGACGTAGGCCCGCGAGACCACCGAGGCCCCGGCGGCGCTGGTGATCGTGTACCAATCCGTCACGCCGACGCTGCTCGCGGCCGTAACGGCCGTGACCTGAGCCGAGTCAAAGCGGATCGACACTTCACCCGAGCCCTTGAGCAGCTGCGGAGCGAAGGCCGCCAGCGAGACGGTCGCCGAGTTTGACGGCGGGAACTTCTTGGAGAAGCGGCCGTCCGTGCCGAGGGTTGGCACGGTCGCATCCGTCAACAACCCGGTGCGTCCGAACATCCCCTGCTGAATCGTCGCGGTGTTGACGACGTTGCTCGGTGGCGCACCAACGACAACGGACTTGGAGACCTTCGCCGACTCCAACTGCGACGGCGCCGAACGAATCGAGTTTACGTCGAAGGCGGTCACGGCGTAGAAGTACCGCACACCGTTCCGGACATCCTTGTCGAGATAGATGAACGGGACGCCGTTGTTGGCCAACTGCGGGAATCCTTCGCGGGTCAGGGCCGAATCGGCCT
>JBBQJU010000078.1:0-10400 GCA_038326215.1 Gemmatimonadales bacterium
CCAGGAGTTCGTCATCGCCGGTCTCGCGCAGCGACTCAGGCGCTTCGGTCAGCGTCGTAAACCGATGGGCGAAGTAGGCGTCGAGTTCCTCGCGGAACGACGGATGTGCCAACTGCGCCGCGAGAATCGGGGTGATCCCCAGCGTGATCGGTGCAGCGATCCCGTCCGCCTCCAGCCGACGGAGGGCGCCCACGAGGGGGAGGTAGGTGTCGAGCGCGGCCTCACAGATCCAGTCGCTGCCGTGTGGCCAGCGACCATGATGCAGTACCCACGGCAGGTGGGAGTGCAGCGTGAGGACGAAGCCGAGGTTCATCCCGGGCGACCCGCCCGATGGGTGATCGCGCTGGTGTAGATCGAGAGATACTTCTCGGCCACGCGGTCCCAGCCGAAGTCGCGCGCCATTCCCTCGCGCTGCATTTCCTGCCAGGCACGGTGGTCACGCTGCTCGGTGAGGGCACGCCACACGCCGCCCACGACTGCGCGATCCTCGTAGGCATCGAAGAGAAAGCCGGTGATGCCATCGTCGATGGTGTCGGCGAGCCCGCCGACGCGACGCGCGACCGGGATGGTGCCGTAGCGCTGGGCGCGCATCTGCGTCAGCCCGCACGGCTCGTACTGCGACGGCATCAGGAAGAGATCGGCACCGGCCATCAGCACATGCTCGAGTTCATCGGAGAACTTGCTCTCCACGCCAATCCGGTGCGGCATCGCGGCGCGCAGCTGATTGAGGGCAGCCTCGTAGCGCGGGTCACCGCCGCCGAGGAAGACGAACTGCGCCGCGACCTGGAAGAGGGCGTGATTCCGGACGACGATGTCGAGTCCCTTCTGCGTCACCATCCGTCCGGCGAGGGCGATCACCGGGATGAAGGGATTTTCCGGGAGTCCGAAACGTCGCTGCATGTCGGTCTTGCAGGCGCGTTTGCCGGCGAGGTCGTCCGGCGAGTAGCGCGCCGCGAGATGCCGGTCGGTGCGCGGGTCCCATGCGTCGACGTCGATGCCGTTCAGCACCCCCGTGAAGCGATCACCCATCGCCTCAAAGACACCCTGCAGGCCGAAGCCGCCCTCCGGCGTCCGCAGCTCGACGGCGTGCGACGGCGAGACCGTCGTCGCCATGTCGGCGTGCGTCAGGCCGCCCTTGAGGAGATTGACCTTGCCATACCACTCGAGCGCGTCCGGCGTGAACAGCGACCAGGGCAACCCCAGTTCGGGCATCACCTCAGCAGGAAAGTGCCCCTGATAGCCGCCATTATGCACCGAGAGCACGACCGGGATCCGATCGAACCACGGATTGCCACCGAACCAGCGACGGAGGTACACCGCGGCCAGCGAGGCATGCCAGTCGTGGGCGTGAAGGACCACTGGTCCGTCGGTGAGGCGGGGGAGCGCGGCGACGGCCGCGGCCGCGAAGGCGGCGAAGCGCCGGTGATTATCGGGATAGTCGGCACCGCCCTCGCCGTAGATCCCGGCCCGATCGAAGAAGCCGTCGTGCTGAATGAAATACGTCGGCGTCTCGGAGGCGGGGTCGTGATCGCGCCAGAGCCGGAACAGCTCCTGCCGGCCACCGAAGTCGAGCGTGTAGGGCGCACCGACCTGCTCCATCGCGTTCAGGTGCTGGTGCGCCACCCGATAGAGCGGGACGATGGCGGCGGTCTCGAGTCCGCGCCGGGCTTGATAGCGGTGCAGGCCCCACGCCGCCTCGGCCAGACCACCGGTGCGCGCGTACGGATAGTACTCGGCGCTCAGGTGGACGAGCATCGGGGGTGTCCCCTCGATCGGGGGCAGCTCGAGCAGCGGCAGGGTCGTCATGCGATCATCCGAGTGGCGGGTCGTCGGGGAAGGGGTCCCCTCGGAGGATCGGCGCATAGTAGTTGTTGGCGTAGTCCTGCAGCATGCGGCGCGCCGAGAAGCGGCGTCCAGCCACCTGGATGGCCGACTTCATCCGCTGGACCCAGCCGCGCGGCACACCCCGGTCGTCCCGGTCATAGTAGAGCGGGACGACTTCCTCGGTCAGCAGACGGTAGAGCTGCTCCGCATCGGCCACATCGGCGTCCTCGCCCTCAGCGGCTTTCGGGATCGCCCAGCCATTGCGCCCCGTGTAGCCCTCTTCCCACCAGCCATCGAGGGTGCTCAGCTGCGGCACGCCATTCAGCGCCGCCTTCATCCCACTGGTACCGGAGGCCTCGAGCGGCACCCGCGGGACGTTGAGCCAGAGGTCCACGCCCTGCACCAGCACATGGGCCAGGTGCATGTCGTAGCCCTCGAGGAACGCGACGCGCCCCTCGAACATCGGATCGCGGGCGAAGTGGTAGAGCTCCTGCAGGACTTCCTTGCCTGGCGTGTCCTGCGGATGCGCCTTGCCGGCGATCACCAGCTGCACGGGACGCCGCTGATCGGTAAGCAGTGCCTTCAGTCGATCGATGTCACGGAAGAGGAGATTCGCACGCTTGTAGGTGGCAAAGCGGCGTGCGAAGCCGATCGTGAATGCATGGGGGTCGAGCAATGTGCCAGCGGCCACGACCTGCGCGGCTTCGTGCCAATTGCCCGTCCACCGCCGACGCGCTTCCTCGCGGATGTAGCGCAGGAGGGAGCTCTTGAGCTCCTCGTGCGTGTGCCAGAGTTCGCGGGCGTCGAGACCGAGCACGGCATCCCAGGTCTCCGCCTCATCCAGCCGCTCGCTCCAATCCGGGGCGAGGTGGATGTCGAGCAGTCGCAGCATCGGGTTCGCCATCCACGTGGCGAGGTGCACGCCATTGGTGACAGCACCGATCGGCACCTGCTCGACCGGGCGGTCGCCCCAGAGGTCGCCCCACAGTTCCCGCGAGACGACGCCATGCCGCTGCGCCACGCCGTTGACATGCCCGGCGAGGCGGATGGCGAGGACCGTCATCTGGAACTGGCCCGGCTCGCGCGCGGGATGAATACCCAGTCGCGGTACCCGCTCGATGTCCGCGCCGAAGTCGTTGAGGAATTCCATCCCCATGCAGGAGAGCACCTGCGCGACCTCGAAGGCGTCGTGGCCCGCGGGCACCGGGGTATGGGTGGTGAAGATCGAACTGGCGCGGACGGCGATCGCGGCATCGTCGAAGGAGGTGCCGTCGAGGATCTGCTCGCGCATCCGCTCGAGGAGCATGAACGCGGCGTGTCCTTCGTTCGCATGCCAGGCGCCGGGCGTGATGCCGAGGGCGCGCAGTACGCGGACACCGCCGACACCGAGGATCCATTCCTGGCGCAGCCGCATCGGCAGGCCGCCAGCATAGAGCTTCGACGTCAGCTCGCGGTCGTCGGGATGGTTCGCCTCGAGATCGGTGTCGAGGAGATAGAGCACGGTCCGTCCGGCCGAGAGCGTCCAGGCACGGATGTGGATCGGCCGCCCGAAGGTCTCGAGCACCGTCAGCCACGGCGAGCCATCGGCGCCGGTGACGGGCACCAGCGGGGTGGTGTCCGGATCGACCGCGTCATCACTGTCTTCCTGCCAGCCGTCGGGACGGATGCGCTGGTCGAAGTACCCCTTGGTGTAGAACAGCCCGATGCCGACAAGCGGAATGGCGAGGTCCGAGGCGGTCTTGCAATGGTCGCCCGCAAGGACACCGAGGCCACCCGAATAGATCGGCACGGAGGCATGCAGGCCGAATTCAGCGCAGAAGTAGGCGACCGGGCGCGAGGCATCGAGTCCCGGATATTCGTCAAGAAACCACCCCGCCGGGGCGGAGCGCTCGACAGCCAGCCATTCCATGACCTCATCGTAATGCGTGCAGAAATCGGCGTCGCGGGCGAGCGCCTCGAGGCGCTCGGGCGGGGCCTTCTGGAGCACGATGATGGGGTTGTGATGGGAGTCGCGCCAGACGGCGTCATCAATGCGACGGAACAGCGCCCGGGCGGAGCGGTGCCAGCTCCAGGCGAGATTCGTGGCCAGCGAGGCGAGCCCCTCCAGACGGGGGGGCAGGGCGGGGATCTTGTTTCTCAACGGAGTCATATCAGGGGAAAGAGGCGAAAGACGTCACGGGGCGCAAGTCCCCGTGCGCCCCGTGACGTATCGGTCGAAAAAGGTGCGTCCTGACTCACTCCTCGTCGGTCGCGATCTTCTTCTTCTCCTCGGCCGGCTTGTTGGCGTTCTTGACGTACTTGTCCAGCCAGGCGACCCAGCGACCCCACTGGTCGAGGACCGTTTCCTTGGCGATCGGGCCATGGTCCTCGTACGGGTACATATAGAGCGAGACCGTCTTGCCGAGCCCCTGCAAGGCATGGTAGAGCCGGGTCGAGTTGATCGGGTCGGTCCCGACGTTCTGGTCATCGGTCGAGTGGTAGAGCAGCAATGCGCCATTCAGTTGGTCGGCGTAGAGGAACGGCGACATTTCGAGGTACGTGGTACGCCCCTGCCAGAGGTCGCGCTGCTCGCTCTGGAAGCCGTTCGGCGTGAGGGTCCGATTGTACGCGCCGTCGCCCGCGATGCCGGCCTTGAAGAACGGCGTGTGCACCATGGCGTTCACCGTCGAGAACGCGCCGTAGGAGTGCCCACCGATGCCGAGACGCTGCCGGTCGATGTAGCCGAGGGAGTCGAGCGCGTCGATGGTCGCGGCGAGATCGTTCCGCAGGTCGGCAACGTAGTTGTCATTCGGCAGCTGGCCATCGGACGCGAAGATCGGCGCATCCGGCTCGATCACCGCGTACCCCACGGTCGTCAGGAAGGCGAGCGAGCGCGCCCCGAAGGTCTGGAAACGGGTTGGCGGGTCACCTGCTGCTGCCGTGCCGCGGTTGTAGGCGTCCTGCGTCGCGTATTCCGACGGGTAGAACCAGAACATCGCCGGGAGCCGCGTCCCTTCCTTCCAGTCGGCCGGCAGCGTGACCTTCACCCGGAAGGTGTACCCATCGGCGCGCCGTGCGGTCACCGTCTTCCGGATGGCGTTCCGGATCTCGGGCATCAACTCGTCGTTCTTGGTGAGTTGTGTTGCCTCCTTGGTCGCCAATGTCAGCAGATACGACTGCGGCACGGCGGTGGGCGATTCGCGCTGGGTCATCGCCGTGGCGAAGTCATCGTCGAGCGCGGCCGAGATGGTTTCCGTGACGTCGCCCTTTCCTTCGTACAGCCGTGTGCGCGTGCCGGTTGCCAGCTCGACACGATCGACCCACGGCCGCGCGATCTTGGTGGTCGAATCGGTCGTGCTGCCCTGCACGAAGGCCGCCTTCCGGTCGGTGGAGAGCATCACGACCGGCGCCCCTCGGCTGCCGAGACGCGTCACGATGGCGGCGCTGCCGGCGCCACCACGGCCACCGGCTGCCCCGCGCCCGCCCGCCGCACTCGCGGTGTCACCCGCGGCGCGCGGCGCGGGCGTCACCAGCGCCACCTTGCGATTGCTGTCGGCGAGGAAGACGGCGTACTCGAACGTGCCGCGCGTCCCGGTCTCGGTGGTGAAGAGGAGGGTGCCATCCTCGGAAAAGCGGGCGTTGGCGATCCGGTTGTCGCTCTGGTACACCAGCGTCGCGGAGGTGGAATCGAATGGCGCCGCCCAATGCATCAAGCGGTCGGGGCGCGTGGGCGCCGCACCATTGGTTGCCCCACCCGTCGCGCCACGGCCTCCCGCTGCACGCGCTCCAGCCGGTGCCGACGTCGTGTCTCCCGGCGCGCGTGCCGCACGAGCGGGGGCCGGGAGCTGCTGCACATAGAGCATCCCCGGCTTGAAGGGGTGCCACGCCAGATTGCGCTTGGCCGTGTCGGCTGCCGCAGCAGCGCCTGCGGGCGCAGGCCGGTTGGCCGTGCTGTCACCAAGCTCGTTCTCACGAAGGGGGCGCTTGCTGAGTTCCCGGACAACCTTCCCGGTGCCATCGAGGATGACCTCGCGCGAGCCGAACGACGAGACCGGCAGCACATACGAGAACGGCTTTTCCTGATAGGTGATCCGGAAGTACTGGCCATCGGGCGAGGCGTCAAGCGTGCGAATCATCCCGGGCGTTCCGATCTTCCGTTCGACGCGGCTCTTCACATCTATGACGGCCAGCTGCCCCACGCTGTAATACTCGACCAACGTCTTGTCGTAGCTGTTCTCGAGCAGGTCGGCATAGGTGCGCGTCTTCAGCTTCGCCCCTTCGTTGATCCGGATGATCGGCTCCGTCACGACGGCGGGCGGCTTCGGCTCGGGACCACGACCGGTCGGTTGCAGCACGGTCACGATCGACTTGCCATCGGCGGTCCACTCGAAGGAGGTCACCAGGGTGGCGAGGAGCTGGGTCTTGGTCAGCGGCCGGGACCGCCCGGTCAGTGGGTCGGCGAGGTAGATCTGCGTCGCATCGTCGAAGAGGGCCAGGAAGGCCAGCGTGCTGCCATCAGGCGACCAGGCCGTGGTGCCAACGCGTGCGCCGGCCGGGATCTGCACCGGGATCGTCGCGCCACTGGTCCGGTCATACAGTTCGATGCCTGCGCGACTCCCGGTCGTCATGCTCCGGCTGCGGTTGCCGCGGATGTCGACCTGGAACCCGCCCAGATTGTGGTACGGCTTTCCCATGATCGCTAGCGTCGGCATGCCACTGCTCACCGAGCGCACGAACCAGCGCCGCGCCAGAGGACTCGGCGTGGTATACGCCACGGCGTTCTCTCGCGGTGCGGTCACCAGCCGGGCGACCGCCGGTGGCGGGGTCACATAGCGTTCCGCCACGATGGTCGAATCGGCCCAGCTCTTAGGGCCTGCGTTGGCGGCCGGCTTCGGCTCCTGCGCCGAGAGGGGGCCGACGGCGAGCAGGCCAGCGGCCAGAGCGAGGCGGGAGAAGGAAACGCGCATGCGGCGAGACTCCGAGGTGGCATAGGGATGGCGGGGAAGCCGGGAAACTTACCCCCCGTAACGACGAACGGCGACCCGGGGAGGGGAACCCGGATCGCCGCGTAACGCTGCTCGCACCGTTGCCGGCGCGGGGGTCGCCGATCAGCTACCCGGCTTCTTCGCGCCCGCTGCCTTGGCGGCATCCTCCGCGGCCTCCTTGGCCTCGTCTGCTGGCGTCTCGTGGACCTTCGAAAGGACCTTGCCGGTGATCGCGTCAATCGCGACTTCCTCGATCCCTTCCTTCCCGGTCACCGCGATATCGAAGGAGTAGATGAGCTTGCCGTCCTCGCGCTCGAGGCCGCCTTCCTTGATCATGCCGCCGGGCACTTCCTTCATGGCCGTTTCGCGTGCCACGGCGTCGGTGATCTTCGCCTCTGCCATCCAGGCGGCCATCGAGTCTGCCTCCATCGCGGAGTCTGCCGCCGTCGTTGCCACCTCGGTCGTTTCCGCCGTTTCCGGCCCCTCATTCTCCTCGTTCTCCTGCTCCTTGCCACTGCAGGCCGCCATCGACGCGGCGAAGGTGAGGGTAAGGGCGAGGGTCGTCATCCTGCGCACCGTCTGCATCATGTGAGGTCACTCCGTTGGAGGGTATAGCCCCAGCCGCGGATGGCGACCAGGAGGGTTGGGACAATGAAGAGGGTAATCGGGGTCGAGAGCGCCAGGCCACCGATCACCGCCAGCGCGAGCGGACGCTGCAGTTCGCTGCCAGCACCGAGGCCGAGGGCCAATGGCAGCAAGCCGAACAGGGTACAGAGGGTGGTCATCAGGATCGGGCGCAGGCGGACGCGCGCCGCCTCCTGGATCGCTTCCCCGAGCGGGAGACCGCCATCCCGCATGCGATGCTGCGTGAAGTCGAGCAGGATGATCCCGTTCTTCACGATCAGCCCGACCAGCAGGATCAGGCCCATGAAGGAGGAGACATTCAGCGGGACGCCGGTGAGCAGCAACAGTCCCATTGCCCCGCCGAAGGAGAGCGGCGCGGCCAGGAGAATCACGAGCGGTTCGACAAAGGCCCGGAACTGGATCACCATCACCGCGATCACGCTGAGCACCGCCAGGGCGAGCACCGCCAACAGCGCCGTGAAGGCCGCGCGCTGGGTCGCGTCAGTCCCAGCGATCTCCAGCCGGACGTCGCGCGGTGGCGGGGTGGCGGCGATGGCCGAGCGGACGTCGCCCATCACGTCGCTGAGGGCCCGTCCACTCACGTCTGCCCCGATCATCACCATCTGCTGCTGATTCTCTCGGAGGAGCTCTGCACGGGCCTCCACCGATGTGAACTGGGCAACCGCTCCCAACAGCGTAACTGCGTTCGCGCCCGAAGCGCGGATGGGGAGGGTCGCTAGGGTCGTGGGATTCTCGCGCACGGTGTCGGGGGCCCGCACACGGATGCCGACGGCCCGGTCATCGAGCCGCATCTCTCCTGCCTTGATGCCGAGCAGGGCCCCGCGGACGGCCCCGGCGATCTGTGGCGTAGTCAATCCTGCTCGCGCAGCCTCGACCCCGTTGATACGCATGGCCATCTCCGCGCTCGGCTCACTCACGCCATCGTACAGATCCTCGAGTCCGGCGATCCCCTTCATGGTGGCCGTGAGGGTCTTGGCGTACTGCTCCAACTTGAAGAGGTCCGGGCCAAACAGCTTCAGCTCGACTGGGCGCTTGACGCCCGCGGCGTCATTGATCACGTCCGTGAGAATCTGCATGAACTCAATCCGGACGCGCGGTACGGCTGCCTCGAACTTGCCACGCAGTTCGTCCATCACCGTGAAGATGCTGCGGTCGCGCTGCCCGACCGGGGTGAGTCGCGCCACGAAGTCGCCGCTGTTCTGCTCCGTGGCGAAGAACCCGAGTTCCGCCCCCGTCCGGCGCGAGGTCGCCGTGATCTCCGGGGTGCCCATCAGCAGCCCATCGATGACCTGGAGTTGCCGATCCGTCTCCGCGAGCGCGGTCCCGCCAGGGGTCCAATAGTCGAGCACGAAAGCCCCCTCGTCCATCGCCGGAAGGAAACCGGTGCCGACGAGGGCATGCGTGCCGACGCCGAGTCCCACCAACAGCAGGGCGCCTCCCGCCACCCAGCGCGCGTGCGGCAGGGTTCGCGCCAGGGCACGCTGATACGCGGTCGAGAGGCGGTCCAGCGCTGGCCCGATCGCGGCGAAGACGCCCTGGCGCGCCTCCTCCGTGTCCTGCGGTTGGAGGTACTGCGCGCTGAGGAGTGGAATCAGCGTGATCGCCAGCACCAGCGACACCAGCACCGCGATCGTCAGGGTGATGGAGAGGGCGGTGAAGAACTGCCCTTCGACCCCCGTGAGCAGCCCGAGTGGCAGGAAGACGACCACGGTGGTGATGGTCGAGCTGGTCACCGGCCAGATCAGTTCCTGCAGTGCGTCCCGGACCGCGATGGCGCGGTCGGGCGTGAGTCGCGCATGGCGTACAATGTTTTCGGCGACCACAACCGCGTCGTCAATCACCAGCCCGATGGCGACCGCCATGGCACCCAGGGTCATCAGGTTGAAGGTCTGCCCCATCAGCCACATGATCAGCACGGTGATCGCCACGGTCAGCGGGATGGCCGAGGCGCTGATCGCGGTGACGCGCACGTGGCGCAGGAAGAAGAGGAGGACCAGTACCGCGAGCGCTGCCCCGATGAGCATGGCGTCACGCACGGAGGCCATCGCGTCGCGAACCAGTGCGGCTTGATCGTAGACCGGCACCAACCGCACTCCCGCGGGGAGTGTGGGCGTGATGGCGCGCACCAACGAGGCCGCGCTGTCCGCGATCGCCAGCGTGCTCCCATCCGGTTGCCGGGTGATGTTGAGGTGGGCCGCCGGACGCCCATCACCGGTGATGATCCGGACGTGGTCCTCCGTGCCCGGCCTGACGGTGGCGATGTCGCGCACCCGAATCCCCCCCGGGAGGGCGATGTTGCCGATGTCTTCGGGCGTGCGGGCTTCGTTGTCGGTCACGATCAGGTACTGCCGATAATTGCGGCTGGCGCGTCCAACGGCCTCCACCGCGATCCCATCCCGGATCGTCTCGGCGAGTTGGTCGTAGGTAAGTCCTGCGGCGGCGAGTCGCGCAGGATCGGCGAGGACCTCGATTTCCCGGCGATCATTGCCCATCACGTCCACACGGCCGACGCCGGGCACGCGCGAGAAGAGCGGACGCAACTGGTACTGCGCGATGTCGAGGAGGGTGGCCGGGTCACCGCCCTCAAGGTTGTAGGAGAGGATCGGAAAGAGTGAGGGCGACAGCCGCTCGATGTCCACGGTCAGGCCAAGCGGCAGGTCGCCACTGACCTGGTTGACGCGTGCCTGGACCTGCTGCAGCGCCACCACCATGTCGGTACCGGGCACGAAGGTCACATCGACTTGAGAACCGCCGCGGATGGCGCGTGAGTTCACCCGGGCAACACCGGGCACGATGCTCACGGCCTCCTCGATCGGCCGCGTGATCGAGAACAGTACCTGGCGCGGGCCGAGGGAGCTGCCCTGGACCACGATCGCCACGCGCGTGAAGCGCAGTTCCGGGTAGATCGCGGAGGGGAGGCGGGTGGCGGCCCAGAGGCCCGCCACGGTCAGGACGGTGGTGGTGAGG
>JBBQJU010000079.1:0-10392 GCA_038326215.1 Gemmatimonadales bacterium
TGAAGCCGAAATCTCGCTGCTGCAGGTGGTAGCGTCGTACCTGCTCGGCGGCCCGTTCCAAGGCGACACGAACGGTGCTCGGGATCCTGTCCAGCGCGGCGTGACAGGTGGAGAGTGGCAGTTCCCACTCGGAGGGGCCGAGGGAGGAGCCGTCGAAGCGGAGGGTGTATTCCTGGAGCGCCAGATCGCCCCGGGTGGCAACGTCGGCCACGATGGCCCCCACCGCCTCCTGGGTGCTCCGATCGGTCGTGGCGAACGACGGCAGGTATGCCGACAGCCCCGCCATCCCGAGGGGGGCGGTGGTGGCGTCGTACCGGCGGATCACCGCCCCATCTCGCTCCGGATGCCCGGACGCGCTAACCTTCGACAGAATGGAACCCTCCACAAGCTGGACCTCAATTGGCGTCGGGCTGCTGTCGGTGATCGCCCTCGTGGCCCTGAACGCCTTCTTCGTCGCGGCCGAATTTGCCTTGGTCGGCGCCCGTCGGACGCGCCTCGAAGAGATGGCCGAGGCGGGCGACGGCAAAGCTACGCTGGCCCTCAAGGCGGTCCAATCCCTCGACCGCTATGTCTCGGCGACCCAGTTGGGGATCACCCTCGCCTCGCTGGGGCTGGGAATGATCGGCGAGCCGGCGCTGGCCGGGCTGCTGGAACGCTTCTTCAGCGTCCTCCCTGCCGACGTGGCGGCCATTGCGACGCACACGGTGGCGGTGGCCATCGCGTTCTCGCTGATCAGTACCCTGCACATCGTCCTGGGGGAACTGGTCCCGAAGTCGTTGGCCATTCGGTTCCCGGAAGACGTCTCCCGCTGGGTCACGGCACCGCTGATCGGCTTCGCGTGGGTGATGCACGGCCCGATCCACATCCTGAACGGGACGGCGAACCGCCTGCTCCGATTGGGCGGGGTCGCCCCGGTCGATGGTCACGAACGGCTACACTCGTCCGACGAAATCCGGATGCTGGTCGAGCAGTCCGGCGAGGGCGGTTCCCTTGGCAAGGAGCCGGCCCGTCTCCTCGAGGGCGTCTTCGAGTTCAGCGAAAAGACGGCTGAAGACGTCATGACCCCGCGAACCGAAATGAGTGCCCTCGAGGCCGACTGCACCGTTGAGGCCGCCGCCGACGAGGTCGCCGTCGCCGGACGCTCCCGCTACCCGGTGTATACCGAATCGCTCGACGAGATCGTCGGGGTCGCGCTGGCCAAGGACATCCTCCGCGCCGTGCGGCAAGCGCCCGGCACCTCGCTGCGCAGCATCATGCGGGCGCCGCTCTTCGTCCCGGGGACACGAGAAGTGGAGGACGTCCTCTCCGACATGAAGCGACTCAAGATTCACCTCGCAGTGGTGCTCGACGAGTACGGTGGCACGGCGGGGCTGGTGACGATGGAGGACCTGCTCGAGGAAATCGTCGGCGAGATCTTCGACGAGTATGATCCGATTGAAGCCGCTGCGCTGGCCGCGACGGCCGACGGCTCCGTCGTGATCGAAGGAAGCACCACGGTCGGGGACTTCAATCACCGCTTCGAGGCCGAGCTTGATGAGAGCGATTACACCACCATGGGTGGCTTCCTCTTCGGACAACTCGGGCGGTTGCCCCGGGTGGGCGACCGGGTGACCATCGGCGGCCACGGATTCGAGATCGCCGAGATGGCGGGGAGGCGAGTGGAGCGCGTCCGGGTCATATTGACCCCATGATGACACGCTCTTCAATCGCCCCGCTCCCGCCAGGGACCCTCGATCTCACCGGCCCTGCGGTCCGCCGTCGTCGCACCCTGCAGCGGGCGGCCACGACGGTGCTCGAGGCGGCCGGCTTCGAGGAATGCATTCCGCCGACCTTCGAATACGACGAAGTCTTCCTCCGCGCCGGCGGTCCCGAGATCGCCCCGCGGCTGCTGCGTTTCCCCGATCACGACGGACGACTCCTCGCGCTCCGCTACGACTTCACCGCGGCGGTCGCGCGCGTGGCGGCGACGTCGTTCGCGGAGGTCGCGCCGCCCCTTCGGCTCTCCTACTCGGGCAAGGTCTATCGGCAGGAACCCGACCGGGTCGGCCGGCCGCGCGAGATCCTGCAGGTCGGCGCCGAGATGCTGGGCATGGCCGGGGCGGCGAGCGACGTGGAACTGGTGCGGCTCACGCTCACCCTGCTCGCCGCGCTGGCGCCGGCTGACTACCAGGTCAACCTCGGGCATGTCGGCGTGCTCGCCCCCGGCTTCGCGGCGCTGCCACCGGAGCAACGCAACGACGTGCGGCGCTGGGTTGATCGGAAGGATCGCGCCTCGCTGGCCCGTCATCTCGCGGGGCTTGATTCACCGGCGGCGGAGCTTGCCACGCTGCCGTTCATCATCGGTCGCCGCGACGCGCTCGAGGCCGCGCTGCCGAGCGCCCCGGCCGCGGTCCGCCCCGGGCTCGAGCAGCTGCTGGCCCTCGACGCGGCGCTCACCGACGACGAGCGGAAGCACGTGGTCTATGATCTCGGTGAAGTGCGCGGGCTCGACTACTACACCGGCATTCACTTCGAGGTGTTCGTGAGCGGCGCGGGCCACGCGGTGGGCGCGGGTGGGCGCTACGACGACTTGATGGGGCGCTTCGGGCGGCCGATGCCGGCCGTGGGCGTCTCGCTCGACCTCGACGCCCTCGCGGAGGTGCTCTCGTGAGCGGGATCCTGCGGCTCGCGCTGGCGAAGGGGCGGTTGTACGACGGCGCGGTGGAGCGGTTGACGCGAGCCGGCATCACGGTGGCGAGCGATACCGGCCGCCGTCTCCTGATTCCGACCAGTGATCCCTCGCTCGAGATCCTGGTGGTGAAGCCTGGCGACGTGCCGGTCTACGTGGAGAGCGGCGCGGCGGACCTTGGCGTCACCGGGACGGACGTGCTGCGCGAATCGGATGCCGACGTCCTCGAGCCGATGGACCTCGGCTTCGGCGCGTGCCGCCTGGTTGTCGCCGCCCCGATCGCCACCAGCTATCCGAGCCTGCCCCATGGGCGCACGCCGCGCGTCGCCACCAAGTACCCGCGCCTCGCGCGCCAGCACTTCGCAGCGATGGGCCGCGCGGTGGAAGTCATCATGGTGGGGGGCTCGGTCGAGGTGGCGCCGCTCCTCGGCCTCTCCGACTGGATCGTCGACCTCGTCGACACCGGCAACACGCTCAAGGCCAACGGCCTGACCGAGCGCGAGATCATCCTGCAGAGCACCGCCGTCCTGGTGGCCAACCGGGCGTCGCAGAAGTTGAAGCTGGAGGCGCACCTGCGGTTGATGGGGATGCTGGAGTAAAGGCGAACGGGGAGCGGCGAACGGCGAACGGCGGACACGCCATCAACGCCGTCGCGGTTCGCGGTTCACCGTTCGCTGCTCGCCGTTACGGCCTCGCCGCCACGTCGTACACGCTCCGATATTTCTTCCGCACGCCGGTGTTCGCCGGCGGGAAGAGGTTGAACTTGATGATGTGCCAGAACGCCGCCACGCCATCCTTCCAGCCGATCTTCTTCCCTTCCTCGTAGGTCCGACCGCTATACGAGATTGGCAGTTCCCAGATCTTGGCGTGCGCCTGTGACAGGCGCGCGGTGAGTTCGGGTTCGAAGCCGAAGCGATCGGTGGTGAGGATGAGCCGCTTCATCAGCGGCGCCCGGACGACCTTGTAACAGGTCTCCATGTCGGTGAGGTTCAGGTCGGTGAACATGTTCGACAGCAGCGTCAGCAGGCCGTTGCCGACCGAGTGCCAGAAGTAGAGCACGCGATGCGGGCCACCCAGAAAGCGGGAGCCGAAGACGGCGTCGGCGCCGCGGTGCTCGATCGGGCCGAGCAGGGTCGGGATTTCAGCGGGATCGTATTCAAGGTCGGCGTCCTGCACCACGATCACATCCCCGGTCGCCGCCTCGATGGCGGTGCGAATCGCTGCGCCCTTGCCCCGGTTCACGGGGTGGTGTCGCACCGCGTCGACGCGCCCCTCGGCGAGGAGCCGGTCGAGGATCTCGCCGGAGCCATCGCTGGAGC
Organism: Gemmatimonadales bacterium; assembly: GCA_038326215.1. GTDB lineage: Bacteria > Gemmatimonadota > Gemmatimonadetes > Gemmatimonadales > GWC2-71-9 > Palsa-1233. Next base: position 3,988 of record JBBQJU010000079.1, read on the forward strand.
AGTCGTTCACGCAGACGATCTCCTTGTCGACGGGCACGGCGCGGACCTTGTCGATCAACGTTTCGAGGGTCCGGGCCTCGTTGTACACCGGGATCAGGATCGACACGCGCAGCGTCATCGCAGCGGGCTCCGTTGGGCGAGAGAAAGGGCGAGGGCAATCGCCGCCCGCATGCTCCCCGCGTCGGCCCGGCCTGTTCCGGCGATGTCCATCGCGGTGCCGTGATCGGGCGAGGTGCGGACGAAGGGCAGGCCGAGGGTGACGTTCACGGCGTTGCCGAAGGAGGCAACCTTGATCGCCGTCATCCCGACGTCGTGGTACGGCGCCAGCACCGCATCGAACTCGCCCCGCATGGCGCGGACGAAGACCGTGTCGGCCGGCAGCGGTCCGGTCGCGCCGAGCCGCTCGGCCGCCGGCACCATGATCCGGGGCTCCTCATCGCCGAAGAGCCCCTGTTCGCCCGCATGAGGGTTCAGGGCGCAGAGTGCGATCCGCGGCTCGGCAATACCGAATTGTTCGCGCAGGGCGCGCTTGGTGACCTCGCCGGTCCGCACAATCTTCTCGGTGGTCAGCAGCAGCGGGACATCCCGGAGCGGGACGTGCGTGGTCACCAGGACGACGCGGAGTCGATCGGAGGCGAGCATCATGGCCACCTCGACGCCGCCGGCCAGCTGCGCCAGCCACTCGGTGTGCCCCGGAAAGGGAAAGCCCGCCAGGTGGAGCGCATGCTTCTCCGCCGGCCCGGTCACGATGGCGTCGACCGCTCCACGGAGCGCGAGCTTGGCGGCCTGCTCGACCGCGCGGCCGGTGATCAGCCCGGCCTCGACCGCGCCGGCGCGCGCCGGCCCCGTGCCGGGGTGCCAGGGGCCGGTCGCAATGCGATGATCTGCGGGGATGGCTTCGACCTGCTCGCGCGCGCCGAGGAGAGTGATCTCGGCATCGACGCCATCGGCGAGCGCCGCGGCGACGATCTCCGGCCCGATCCCGCGCGGGTCACCGAGGGTGACGGCGAGCCGGGGCCGGCGCGTCACGGCCAGCGAATGTCGACGAAGGTGCGGCGGCGCAGCTCGGCCATGTAGGCACCGAGGCCGAGTTCGCGGGACAGCCGCCCGCGGATATTCTCACGCACGGAATCGTACGTCGCGGGGCCCTCGGGCACGCGCTCGGTGACCTTGGCGATACCCCACTTGGTGCGGAGCGGCTGCCCCTCCACCGCGAGGGAAAAGACCCGTGACACCTGGCCGGAGTCGACGCCGATCAGCGCCGCCGCATACGCCGCGGGCAACGAGTCGACGTAGATCCCGGCGATATCCCGCTCTTCCGACTGATCGTGATAGATCCGTTGCAGCGAGTCGAACGACGCCCCCGCCGCCACGAGCGCGGCGATGTTGTCGACCTTCACCTTCGCGGCGAGGGCGCCAGTCGAGTCGACCTCGGGAATGATCAGGATATGGCGCGCCTGCACTTCGGTGGGTTGGGCGCGGGTCACCTGAATGACGTGGTAGCCGAACGGCGACTTCACCGCGTTGGAAACCACCCCCGGCTTCAGCTGGAAGGCGACCTCCTCGAACTCGCGGACCATCTTGCCGCGACGGAAGAAGCCGAGATCACCGCCAGTCTCGCGGGTCCCGTCCATTCCGAAGCGCCTCGCGGCCGTGGCGAAGTCCGCGCCCTTCCGGAGTTCGACGATGATCGAGTCCACCAGCGCCAGCGACTTCGCGTCGGCCTCCGGTGTCGGCTTCGGCGAGACGATGATCTGGCGCAGCGAAATCGCCGCGGGTCGCAGCCCGAGCAGCCCCGCGGCCGCATAGGCGTCGTAGAATGCCCGGACTTCCTTCTCGGTCGGCATCAGGTCCTTCAAGGTCCCCTTCTGCCGGAGCGCGAGTGAGAAACGCTCGCGATAGAATTCCTTTCGTTGCTGCTCGATCAACCACTTGCGATAGTCGTCAACCGAATTGAAGCCGATCCCGCGCATTTCGGCCTCGAATTCGGGCTGCGTCTTGTACTGACGACGCTGCCGGGTCAGAACGCCGTCGACGGCCTCGGCGACCTCCTGATCGGTCACCTGGATGGTGGTGTCCTTGACCGCTTCCTGAAACAGCAGCTCTTCATTGATGAGGGTATCGACCAGCGCGCGCTTGTAGGCGAGGATACCCACCGAGTCCCGGGGCATCCCGGGCGCGCGGGTCGACTGATTCTGGAAAAAGCGCTCCTCAACCATCGAGAAGAGAATCGGCGACGTCCCGACCACCGCGACGATCCGATCCACCGGCTCGCCCACCTGGGCAGACAGCCCACTCACCGCACCCCCGAGAAGGGATGCGGCGAGCGTCACGGCAGGGAGCCAGTGCCTCACGGCGTCTTCGGGTCGGGCGTGCTGCCCGGCACCGGTGCCGGCCCCGGCGCCGGCTGGACCGCGCCCGGCGGCATCCCGTTCGGCGGGAGCGCACTTGGGACTGGCCCGATCTTGGCGGTCGCCAGCTCAACAGCGCGCTTCACGCCCACCTGATTGACCCCGTACTTCGCCTCGTTGCGGAGCGTCCAGGTGACCATTCCGGGGAGAATGCGGAGTGGGGTCTGGCCCGACGTCATCCGGTCAAAGAACTGATCGACCTTGAGCGCCGCCGCCTTCGCACGATCCGACTCGCTGGCCTTGGGATCGATCATGTCCGGCGTCAGCTGCATCCCAACGCGGAGGGAGTCGATGCCGGCCATGAACTTGGCCTTGAGTTCCGTCCACTCGGCCGGGGTGACCTCGATCTTGTTCTTCTCGGCGTCCTGCAGCAGCAACGAGCTCTCGGTGAGGCTCTTCACGAACTGCACCAGCTGGCTGTCCTGCGCCGCCTTCATCTGCCCGATCAGCTGCCGGCCCATCGTCGGGTCCGCCGAGGCGCCCATCGTCCAGTGGAGGAAATCACGCACCGTGAAGTTGCCCCCCTTGTAGCTCACCAGCTTGCCCTGATCGTTGCGCTGGTCATCGATCGACGCGAGGGCAGCCCGCATCTTCGCGGCCGCATCCGGCGCAACCTCGAGCTTGAACTCGCTGTTCAGCTGCGCGAAGTAGGTCGAATCCATCGTCCGCATCTGCAGCTGCTGCACCGACGTCGACAAGCGCGGGATCGCCTCCTCGGCCGGCGGATATCGCAGGATGTGGTAGCCGTACGCCGTGGTCACGACGCCGCTGATCTCCCCCGGCTTCAGCTTCCACCCTGCCTCGGAGAACTCTGGCGCCCACGCCTTCGCCTCGGCTGGCGGCAGGAAGCCGTCATCCTGCGCGGAGACCGGGTCCTGCGAATTGGCCTTCGCCAGCGCGGCGAAGTTGGCACCGCCCTTGACCTGGGCCAGCAGCGCCTCGATCCGCTTCTTCGCCTTCGCCTTATAGGCGTCGCTGGAGTCCTGCGTCAGGATCAGGATGTGCTGGTGCACCCGGGTCACGCCCGCCTGGTAGATCGAGTCGGCCGTCTTCGGGTCGACCTTGGTCCGGCGAGCAACCAGCGAGTCGTGGTAATGCGTCGCCCGGAGCGAGGAGAGCTCAGGCCAGAGCGCCTCCGCGATAAAGGCCGAGTCGACCGCGAAGTTGTCCTTCGCGACGCGCTGCGCGAACAGCGTATAGTCTACCCAGAGCCCAGCGATGAAGTCCGCCGCCTCGGTGGTCGGGGCCTGCCCCTTCGCGGTCGCCAGAATGTCCGCGACGCGCGAGGCCGCCAGCTCCTGCCCAGCCGCCTTCGCGACCACATCAGGGTGCGCTGTGAACGCCCCGCCATCGCCACACCCACTCCCCAGGATGGCGACTGCCGCCACCAGCACCATTGAACGACGCATCGGACTCCTCATTGTGTGGAAGATCGTCGGTGGCTTACACCGCCACCTGACGCAAAGCGCGGACGAGGGAGGGCACCAGCCCCTCCCCGCCGAGCCGAACAAGCCGCAACGACAGAGGCACCGTACGGCGCACCTCGGCGGCCAGCTGGACATCGTCCAGCGCCTGCGTGAGCCCGGCCATCCGCGGGGTCGCCCCCTGCCGGAAGGTGAGTCGAGCTTCATCCCCGCGGACCAGCACATGCTGCAACCCCAGCACCGCGCCGATGGCCCGCAAACGGCCCATGTCGAGCAGCGCATCGGCCTCGGCGGGGAGGGGTCCGAACCGCTCACGCAGTTCCGCCCGCAACTCATCAATGTCGCCCGGTGCCGACGCCCGCGCCAGTCGGCGATAGAGGTCCAGCTTGGTCTCGTCATCCGGGATGAAGGCATCCGGGAGGTGGGCCGGGACGTCCAGGACCACATCGGGCGGTTGGGGCGCATCGCCCCCGCCCCGGCCCCGCATCGCGGTGACCGTTTCCTCCAGCCAGCGCATGTAGAGGTCAAAGCCGACGGCATGGGCATGACCGGACTGCTCGGACCCCAGGAGATTGCCCGCCCCGCGCAGCTCCAGATCCTTCAGCGCAATCCGGTATCCCGCCCCCAGATCGGTATGATGCTCGAGCACCTTCAATCGTTCCTCGGCCGAGGAATCGATGGTATCCGGGACGATCAGGTAGCAATAGGCCCGACGGTGGGAACGACCGACCCGTCCACGGAGCTGGTAGAGTTGTGCCAATCCGAAACGATGAGCGTCGTGGACGATCATCGTGTTGGCATTCGGCACATCCAGCCCGGACTCGACGATCATGGTCGAGACGAGGATATCCACCTTCCCGACCACGAACTGCTGCATCACATCTTCGAGATCATCGGCGGCCATCTGCCCATGTCCGACCGCGACGGTCGCCCGGGGAGCCAGGGCCCGGACGCGTGCGGCAATCGTCTCGATCGTCTCGATCCGGTTGTGCACGACGAACACCTGCCCGCCGCGGTCGAGCTCGCGCGCCATCGCTTCCTCGAGCAGCCCATCGTCCCACGGCTCGACGAAGGTCAGGATCGGTGAGCGGTCGCGCGGCGGCGTCTCGATCACCGTCATGTCGCGAAGCCCCGCGAGGGAGAGGTGGAGCGTGCGCGGGATCGGCGTGGCGGTCAGCGTGAGCACGTCGACGGCAAGGCGCAGCTGCTTGAGCCGTTCCTTGTGCTTCACGCCGAAGCGATGCTCCTCATCGACGATCAGCAGCCCGAGGTCCTTGAAGAGCACATCCTTCGAGAGCAAGCGGTGCGTACCGATGACGATGTCGAGGCCGCCTTCCGCGAGCTTCAGCACGGTCTCCTTCTGCTCCTTCGCGGTGCGGAAGCGCGACAGCGCCTCGACCGTGACCGGATAGTCGGCGAGCCGGTCGGCGAAGGTGCGGAAATGCTGCTCGGCGAGAATCGTCGTGGGCACGAGCACCGCCACCTGCTTGCCGCCCTGCACCGCCTTGAACGCGGCGCGCACGGCGACTTCCGTCTTGCCGTAGCCGACATCGCCGACCAGCAGCCGGTCCATCGGCAGCGGTCGCTCCATGTCGCGCTTGATGTCTTCGGTGGCCTTCCGCTGGTCGGGCGTGTCCTCGTAGAGGAACGACGACTCGAGTTCCCGTTGCCAGCGGGTGTCGGGTGGCGCCGGATAGCCGGCGTGCACCGTGCGGCGGGCATAGAGGTCGAGCAGATCGGCGGCCATCGCCTGGATCGCGTGGCGCGTCTTCTCGCGGACCTTCTTCCAGATCGTGCCGCCGAGGCGGTGGATCTTCGGGGGCGGACGGTCGCCATCATCGCCGGCGGCGCGGTAGCGCTCCACCTGATCGAGGCGATAGAGCGGGACGTTGAGCCGGTCGCCGCCCTCGTACTCGAGGATCGCCACCTCGATCATCCCGCCATCGATCGTCAACGTCTGGATACCGCGGTAGACACCGATCCCGTGCTCGAGGTGCACCACGTAGTCGCCAAGCGAGAGCGCCCCGGTGACGGTATTCGGCGCCGCCTGGCGGTAGCGGCGTGTGCGGCGCAGACGGCGCGCGCGACGGAAGATTTCGTGGTCCGTCAACACGCGCAGCGTCGGCATCACGAAGCCGCCATCGAGCGCGCCAACGACGAGCGTGGTACCCGAGGGGCGGAAGCCGTGCTCCTCGAGGAGCTCGTCGAGTCGCTCGCGCTGCCCCTCGTTGTCGCAGAGGATGAGCGTTGGCGTGCCGTGTCCCAGCAGGCCGCGCAACCGGCCGAGGTCGCGATCCACCCGTTCCGGCGGGAAGAAGCCGAGCTGCACGTCAGCGGGATCGTCGCGCAGCAGCAGCCGTGCGAAGGACTCGCGGCGGCGCTTCCAGACCGCTGGCTCGAGGAAGAGGTCGCTGCGCGGCGGCGTCTCCTCGCCAAGTCGCCGGGCGATCTCCAGATGGTGCTCCGCTTCACGCCAGGCGCGCTCGACCTCTTCCTCGTCGGGGTGCGAGGCATCCTCGATGAGCAAGGCGTCGGAGGGGAGCAGGTCGAGCAGCGACTTGCGCTCGACC
>JBBQJU010000080.1:0-10368 GCA_038326215.1 Gemmatimonadales bacterium
GGCGGAGCAGGTCCGCCGCTATCACCTCCAGCAGCGCGACCTTGGCTTCACCGAGGAGCGCCCCGACGGGAGCCTGCTGGGGATGCGGGTCACCCCGGTCGACGCGGCCGGGCTCTATGTCCCGGGCGGCAAGGCGGCGTACCCTTCGTCGGTCCTGATGAATGCCATTCCGGCGGTTGTGGCCGGGGTGAAGGAGCTGGTTGCGGTCACGCCCCCGAACGGCATCAACGACACCGTGCTGGCGGCGCTGGCCATCAGCGGGGTGACCCGGGTCTTCCGACTCGGTGGGGCCCATGCGGTGGCGGCCTTGGCGTACGGGACGGCGACGGTGCCCCGCGTCGACAAGATCGTCGGCCCCGGCAACAAGTGGGTGGCCGAGGCCAAGCGACAGGTCTTCGGGCAGGTGGGCATCGATATGGTCGCGGGGCCGACCGAAGTGCTGATCCTCGCGGACGAGAGTGCGCGTGCCGACGTGATCGCCGCCGATCTGATTGCGCAGGCCGAGCATGACGAGGACGCCGCCTCCTGGTTGGCAACGACCTCGCGCGAGCTGGCCGATGCCATCCCCGCCGCGCTCGAGGCGGCGTTGGCGACGGCACCGCGGGCCGAGGTGGCGCGTGCCTCGCTGACGCGGAACGGTTTGGTCGTACTGGTCGCCGATCGCGCGGCACTCGCGGAGGTCGCCAACCTGCGGGCCGCCGAGCATCTCGAGATCGTCACGCATGACGCCGATGCGCTTGCCGCAATGGTGCGCCACGCCGGCGCGATCTTCATCGGCGACTCGACGCCCGAACCGGTGGGCGACTACATCGCCGGGCCGAGCCATGTCCTCCCGACGGGCGGCACGGCGCGCTATGCCTCGCCGCTCGGCGTCTACGACTTCGTGAAGCGCACCTCGCTGATCCGCTATTCGCGGGCGCAGTTGCTGGCCGACGCGCCGCATGTGATCGCGTTGGCGGAGGCGGAAGGACTCTTCGGGCACGCCGAGGCGGTGCGGCGACGGGTGGACGGATGACCAGTCGCAAGCTGGCGACGGTGCTCGCGCTGACGGCAGCGTTTCTGCTGGTCGAGATCATCGGCGGCGTCCTCAGCAATTCGCTGGCGCTGCTCGCCGATGCGGGCCACATGGCGACCGATGTGGCGGCGCTTGCGCTGGCGTGGTTCGGCGCGCGCGTGGCGCAGCGACGGCAGGGCTCGGCGCATGAGTTCGGCAATCTCCGCTGGGAGGTGCTCGCGGCACTGGTGAATGGGCTGGCGCTCTTCGGGATCGGCATCGGGATCACGTTCGAGGCGTGGGACCGGCTCCATCAGCCCCGAGAGATCGACGCGACGCTGTTCGGCGGCGTCGCAGCCATCGGGTTGATCGTCAATCTGGTGTCGCTCCGTGTCTTGCATGGCCATCATCATCACGACCTCAACGTCCGTGGCGCCTACCTCCATATCATGGGCGATGTCCTTGGCTCGGTCGGCGCGATCGTGGCCGCGCTGGTGATCCACTTCTTCGGATGGCTCCCGGCCGATGCGATCATCTCGGTCCTCGTCTCCGTGCTGATCTTCCGGAGCGCGTGGCGGCTGGTCAGCGAAAGCGGCACCATCCTCCTCGACCGGGTCCCCGAGCATATGCAGGTCTCCCAGGTGGAGGAGCGCCTGCTGGCCACCCCGGGGGTCTCCCGGGTCCATGACGTCCACGTCTGGACCGTCACCAAGGGGCTCGTGGCCATGAGCGCCCACGCGGTAGCGACCGAGCTTGCCGACCACCCGGCGGTCCTCCGGCAGATGGAGGGGGCGATGGCCGAGCTGGGTATCGGACATGTCACGATCCAGCTCGAGACGGGGGAGGCCTGTGGCGCGGAGGCCTGCGGTCACGAGCACCACACTGTATCCCCCCTCCGGGGCGGTCTGGCGCATCGCCACTGATTGCCTTGCGGCCCCCACCCTCGTCGGGTATTATGGCGCCCTGAGGTAACCTGACGGGCTCGTGGACAGGATTTGTCGTGGATATTCGTAACCTTGCCATCATCGCGCACGTGGACCACGGGAAGACCACTCTCGTGGACCAGATGCTTCGTCAAGCTGGCGCCTTCCGGGCGAACCAGCATGTCGAAGAGCGCGTGATGGATTCCAACCCGCTCGAGAAAGAGCGGGGCATCACCATTCTCGCCAAGAACACCGCCATCACCTGGCACAACGTGAAGATGAACATCGTCGACACGCCGGGCCACGCGGACTTCGGTGGCGAGGTCGAGCGTATCCTGCGCATGGTGAACGGCGTGCTGATTCTGGTGGACGCCGCCGAAGGGCCGATGCCGCAGACGCGGTTCGTGACCCGGAAGGCGCTGGCGCTTGGGCTGCAGCCGATCGTGGCGATCAACAAGATCGACCGATCGGACGCCGAGCCGATGCGCGTCCACGATGAAGTGCTGTCGCTGTTCATGGACCTCGACGCGACGGAAGCGCAGCTCGATTGCCCCTTCCTCTATACGTCGAGCCGGGCGGGCACCGCCACCCATGAGCTCGACGTGCCGGGCACGACCCTCGAGCCGCTCTTCGAGACGATCCTGAAGACCGTGCCGCCGCCGTCGGGCGACCCGGAGCAGCCGTTTCAGATGCTGGTCTCGACGCTCGACTTCTCGTCGTTCATCGGTCGGATCGCGATTGGTCGGATCGAGCGTGGTCGGATCAACGTCGGCGACCAGGTCTCCCTCCTCCCCCTCGGCGAGCCGGGGATGGTGGCGGACGAGCCGGGCGTCGAGAAGGGCCGAATCACCAAGCTGTACACCTTCGATGGCCTGAATCGGATCGAAACCCCGGTGGCGCAGGCCGGTGAAATCGTGGCGCTCTCGGGCTTCGAGAGCCTCGAGATCGGCAAGACGTTCACCTCGGTCGAGTACCCGGAGCGGATGGCCGGCATCGCCGTCGAGGAGCCGACGATCTCGGTCGACTTCATCGTCAGCAACTCCCCGTTCGCCGGTCGCGAAGGGAAGTATGTGACCTCGCGTCAGCTGCGCGACCGTCTCTTCAAGGAGCTGGAGCGGAACGTCGCGCTTCGGGTCGAGCCGACCGATTCGCCGGACACCCACTCGGTGGCTGGACGCGGTGAGCTCCACTTGGGCATCTTGATGGAGACGATGCGCCGTGAAGGGTACGAGTTTCAGGTCTCCCGGCCGCGCGTCATCCTGAAGGATGGGCCCGACGGCGAGCGTCTCGAGCCGTACGAGGAGTTGACGATCGACGTCCCCGAGGAGTACATGGGCGTCGTGATGGAGAAGCTCGGCCCCCGGAAGACCGAGATGACCGAGATGCGGAACCCGGGGCAGGGGATGGTCCGGCTGACCTTCCGGATCCCGTCGCGCGGCCTCTTCGGCTACCGCTCGGAGTTCCTGACGGACACCCGCGGCACCGGCATGATGCACCACCGCTTCCTCGAGTACGGCCTGTGGGCAGGCCCGCTCAGCGGTCGGAAGCGCGGCGTGCTGGTGGCCGATCGTGAGGCGCCGGTCGTCGGCTTCGCGCTGGCCAACCTGCAGGAGCGGGCGCAGATGTTCGTGGCGCCGGGCGAGTTGGTCTACGAAGGGATGATCGTCGGCGAGAATTCGCGCCCCGGCGACATGGATGTGAACGTCGGCAAGGAGAAGAAGCTCTCCAACATGCGGACGACGTCGACCGACGAGAATATCCAGCTCGAGCCGCCGCGCCCGATCACACTCGAATACGCCCTCGAATACATCGAAGAGGACGAGCTGATCGAGGTCACCCCGGAAAACATCCGGCTCCGCAAGCGGAGCCTGCAGGCCACCGAACGAAAGAAGGTGCAGCGTTTGGCGAACCGGGGCGTCGACGTCTCGTAAATGGTAGTCACCCGGCCCAACAGGTCATCACCCGGAACTGGTCACGTGGAGGAGCACATCATGTCGTCGTGGGAGACGTCCTGGGAGGCGTCGCTGGATACTGCGGTGATGCGCCGCCGGTTTGACGAAGATGGTGAAGAGATTTTCGACGTAGACGATCTCGACCTCGAGGATGAGGACGAGGAGCTCGACGGCGAAGAGAGTGAGGATGATGAGGATGAGGACGCGGATGATCTCGACGAGGACTTCGACGAGGATTTCTCGTTTGATGATGACGAGGAAGAGTAGCTCGTCGGTCGTGCGTCGTAACAAACGGGGGCCCCCATTGGAGGCCTCCGTTTTACGTTTCAGCCCTTACCCGCTCCGGAGCGTGTCCGTATCTCCACCATCCTGATCGCCTCCTGGCTCGAACCGGCGCTCGTGCAGCGGATTGTCGCGGCCCACCCCGAGGGTCGGGTGATCTACCGGCCCGACCTGCTCCCCCGCCCACGCTACGCGGCGGACCACGTCGGGGCGGCGTTGAAGCGTACTCTGGCGCAGGAGGCAGAATGGCGCGCACTCCTCGCCGAGGCCGACATTCTCCTCGACTTCGACTGGACCGCTCTGGAGGAGCTTCCCGACCTCGCCCCGCAGCTCCGCTGGATTCAGGCGAGCAGTTCCGGGATCGGGCCGCTGGTGGCGAGGCACCGCTATCACGCGCGGCTTCCCGACACGATCATCACCCGGGCGAGTGGCGTGCATGCCCAGCCAATGGCGGAGTTCTGCCTGATGGCGATGCTGATGCATGTCCGGCGGCATGACCTGATGGTGGCACAGCAGCGCGAGCGGCGGTGGGAACGCTTCGCCGGAACTGACCTGCGAGGCCGCACCGTGGTGATCGTCGGCCTGGGTGCCATCGGCCGCGAGGTGGCGAGACTCTGCACCGCCTTCGGCATGCGCGTGGTGGGCGTGGGGCGTACCCCGCGACGTGATCGCTATCCCGATGCGCCGTTGGACGCGTACCATCCGGTGAGCGCACTGGACGCTGTCCTCCCCGACGCGGAGTATCTGGTGCTCATCGCCCCGCACACGCCCGCCACCGAAGGGCTGATCGGCGCGGCGCAGCTGGCCCTCCTCCCGCGCGGGGCCGTGTTGATCAACATCGCCCGCGGCGCACTCGTGGATGAACCGGCGCTCGTGGACGCGCTCCACCGTGGCCACCTCGGCGGCGCCGCGCTCGACGTCTTCGCCGAGGAGCCGCTGCCCGCCGACTCGCCACTCTGGACGATGCCCAATGTCCTCGTCTCTCCGCACTCGGCGAGTACGAGCGACCGCGAGAACGAGCGATGGGTAGCGTTGTTTCTGGAGAACTTGCGGCGGTGGGAAGCAGGCGAGGAGTTGATGAATGTGTTGGAGCGTGGTGCATCGTAGGTCGTGGATCGTCCGCGGCAGCCGCAGCAGAACGGGGGCCCCGACTGGGGGCCCCCGTTCGACTGCTGCACGACCTGCGACCTAGGCCTTACCGTGCCGAATCGGTGCTCTTCCGGATCGACTTCGAGCCGTTGTTCGCACCGCACATCGGATAGGTGATCGCGGCCTGCGTGGCCGGATTCACACTGATCAGCTGCGGGGCCTGGAGGTTCGGATCCTTGTCGGCCATGTAGGTGAGCATGGCGACGAGGGTCGCGTTGTTCTTCAGGTCGTCGATCACGACCTTGTCATAGGTGTCGCGGTTGGTATGCCAAGTGGTGTTGCTGTAGTCCCAGCCCAGCGCGCCCATGCCGTGCACCGGGGCGCCGCGGCACTGGAAGGTCCAGCCATCCGTCGAGCCGCTCGGCCCGACCGGCGATGCCGTGGCGCCGAGGCGGACCCAGCCGCTGATCGACGACGGCACGGCGTGCAGCCACGAGATCAGGTTGTCATTGGCATTGGTGACCGGGCCGGCACCGAGCGAGGTGACGCGGCCGGTGCCGTTGTCCTGGTTCCAGCCGGCGCGGATGCCCTTGACGATCTCCGGATGATCCTCGGCGAACGCCTGCGAGCCGTTGAGGCCCTGCTCCTCGCTGCCCCAGTTCCCGATCAGAATGGTGCGCTTCGGGTTCGGGTACACCTTCTTGAGGATGCGGATCGCTTCCATCATCGTGATGGTGCCGGTGCCGTTGTCGGTCGCGCCCGAGCCACCGTCCCACGAGTCGAAGTGGGCCGAGAGGAGGATGTACTCGTTCGGCTTCTCGGAGCCCTTGATCATCCCGACGACGTTGTACATCGGCAGCTCACCGAGGAACTCGGCGTCCGCGTTGACGCGGAGCTTCGGACCCTGCTTGTTCTGCGCCAGGCGGAACAACAGGTTGTAGTCCTCGCAGCTGGCATCGATCGTGGTGACGGTCTGCTTCGGCGACCCGAAGATCTTGTTGATCCCCGGGTACTGCGACCAGTTCATGCCGATCACGCCGGCGACGCCATACTGCTTGGTCCAGACGTTGATGTTGCCGCCCTGCTTGGTGCGGTCGGCCCAGGCGGCCCGCGCGGCGTTGTTCTGCGCGGCGAGCTGCTGCACGGCACCCGGCTGGCCGAATTCAGTCCACTGCGACGCCTGACGGCAGGACGCCAGCGGCGCCGAGATGAGGACGAACTTCCCCTTGGCATTGGCGGCGGCCCACGCGGCGAACTCTTCCGGCGACTTGGTTTCCGGGAAGAGAATGACATCTCCGATGACATCCTTGCCGCCGGTGCCCGGGCTCCAGGCAAGCATCGTCGCCTCGAGGCTGCGCACGCGCGGGGAGATCATATCGATATGCGTGTGCCCGCGGCGCCACGAGTTCCAGGTGCCGTACTGCTGCTTCTCGGCCGGGATGCCCCACGACGCGTAGGTCTTCACGGCCCAGTTGGCGGCGGCCATGTACCCGGGCGAGCCGGTGAGGCGCGGGCCGATCGAGTCGAAGAGCACCTGCGCCAGCTTGCCGGCCTGACCGTTGGTCATCCCCTCGTCGAACATCTTCTGGATGATCGGATCATCCGGCGGCGTGGCGCGGACGAACTTGGTGCTGTCGACCGGCGGGCCACCGCGGCCACCGCCAGCGCGGCCACCAGCGGCTCCGGCTGCCCCAGCGACGCCGCCGGCACCACGGGCACCGGGCGCGGGCGCCGCTGGGGTGGGGGCCGGCGGAGCGGCAGGGGCCGCGGCAGGACGCGCGGCAGGAGCTGGGGTGGTGGCTGGGGCCTTGGAGCCGCTGCACGCGGCGATACCAAGAACCAGACCGAGGCCGACGGACAAACGGGCCATGAAGACGTCTCCGATCAGTTGGAATTGGGGGAGGAACAAAGCAACTTATTCCTTGCTTCATACGTATCATAGTCAATTGCTGTTGTTGCGACTTGGTTCTCAGAGAGGTCCCGCCATGATCCTGTCTTCGCTCCTGCTCGCCTCCGTGGCGGCCTTTGGCCCCTCGCACGTCGCCCCGATCGTCTTCACGGGGTCGCCGGCGGTCGTGGCGGCCGAGACCTTCGCGGTCGATCCCGTCCTGGTCGACTGGCGCATTCTCGGCGGGCTCGACCTCAACACCGGCAAGGCGCCGGCGTCGCTTGAGGCCCTCGACGGCAAGTTGGTGAAGATCGCCGCCTTCATCGTGCCGCTCGAAGACAACATGCAGGAATCCGATGAGTTCCTCCTGGTGCCGTACTTCGGTGCCTGCGTGCACACGCCGCCGCCGCCGCCGAACCAGATGGTCTACGTCAAGATGAAGGGTGGCAAGACGGTCAAGATCGGCTGGTGGGACCCGGTCATGTTCGAGGGCGTCCTGCACCTGAAGCAGACCGAGTCGGTCTACGGCGCCAGCTACTACGAGATGGAAGGGATCGACAGCAAGCCCTACGCGCCGCCCGTCAAGAAGTGAGCGATCGCCCCACGGCGGTCGCCATTCAGGACCTCGTGTTCGGGTACCGTCCCGGGCGCGAGGTCCTTCGTCTTGCCGACTTCTCCATTGCCACCGGTGAACGCGTCTTTCTCCACGGCCCCAGCGGCTCGGGCAAGACGACGCTGCTCGGACTCACGGCCGGCGTGTTGAACCCGACGTCGGGTCGGGTCTCGATCCTCGGTCAGGACCTCGCCGGTCTGCATCCCTCGCGCCGTGACGCCTACCGCGGCAGTCACATCGGCTACCTCTTCCAGCTCTTCAACCTGATCCCGTACCTTTCGGTGCTGGAAAACATCGCCCTGCCGTGCCGGCTGCACGCCATCCGGCGTGGCCGCATCGCGCAGGCAACGCCCGGCACGCCAGCGACGATCGAGGGCGAGGCACGCCGTCTCGCGGAGCGACTGGAACTCGGCAGCTATCTGACAACGCCGGTGACTGAGTTGAGTGTGGGGCAGCAGCAGCGTGTCGCCGCGGCACGCGCGCTGATCGGCGCGCCGGAGCTGGTGATTGCCGACGAGCCGACCTCGGCACTCGACACCGATCTGCGCGATCGCTTCCTCGAACTGTTGTTCGAGTGCTGCGCCGAGGCGAAGGCGACGCTGCTCTTCGTGTCCCATGACCTTTCGCTCGGCGCCCGCTTCGATCGGGTGCTGTCGCTGCCGACCCTCAACACCGCCGGAGGGCGCTGAAATGCTGACGCTGCAACTCGCCCTCCGCTCGCTCCGCAATCGGCGGCTCACGACCATCCTCACGGTGCTCTCGATCGCCCTCTCGGTGTCGCTGCTGGTGGGCGTCGAGACGGTGCGCCGCGGTATCCGGGAAAGCTTCGCCGGGACGATCCGCGGCACCGACCTGATCGTCGGTGCGCGCGGTGGTTCGCAACAGCTGCTGCTCTCGTCGATCTTCGGCCTCGGCGCGCCCGCGGGCTCGGTGGAGTGGAGCACGTACCAACGCTGGTCGCACCACCCGGCGGTGGCGTGGACGATCCCGATTTCGCTCGGTGATTCCTACTACGGCTATCGCGTCGTCGGCACGACGTCGGCCTTCTTCGAGCACTACAAGTATCGCAACGATGGCCGAGTGACCGCCGCCGAAGGCCGCCTGCTCGAAGGGGACCGCGACGTCGTGATTGGCATCGAGGTGGCGAAGACCCACCAGCTGGCGCTCGGCAGCAAGGTGGTGCTCACGCACGGATTGCGCGGGACGGGCATCTCCGATCACGAGGAGCATCCGTTCACCGTCGTCGGGATTCTCGGCCGCACCTCGACACCGGTGGATCGCTCGTTGTTCATCACCCTCGAAGGGATTGAGGGGATGCATGAGGGGATGCCGACCGAGTCGCCCAATGGCTGGGCGCAGCCGAAGTTCGCGCCGCTGCAGCGGCCGGGAGCCACTCCCCCCTCACCCGCGGTGGCCCCCGCGGTGACGGCCATGCCCGGCGCCGAGCCGCCGCCCCCCTCAGCTGCTGCGCAGGCGATGCCTGGTGCCGAGGCGCCCGCTGCGAGTGGTGACGAACATGCGGGTCACGATCACAAGCTGACCGCCTTCCTGCTCGGGACGAAGGCGCGGGCGGCGTCGTTGATGTTGCAGCGGCAGATGAATACCGATCGGGTCGAGCCGCTCACGGCGATCCTGCCAGCGGTCGCGCTCACCGAACTCTGGCACGCCATTGGGTACGCCGAGGACGGCGCACGGATCATCACCGGCGCAGTGTTGCTGGTTGGATTGCTGGGGATGCTGGTGGCGCTCTACAGCACGCTGCAGGAGCGTCGGCGCGAGATGGCGATCCTGCGCTCGCTCGGGGCGGGGCCGGGACGGATCGCGGCGCTGCTGGTGCTGGAATCGGGGCTGCTGGCGTTCGTCGGCGCGGTCGTGGGTGTGGCTCTGGTCTACGGGCTGCTCTTTGTGGGGCAGGGGATCGCCGAGGAGCACTTCGGCGTCTACATCCCGATCACCGCGCCGCAGACGCTGGAGTGGTTCTACCTGGTGGGCGTCGTCGTGGCGGGGATCCTCGTCGGGCTGGTGCCGGCGTGGCGGGCCTATCGGAACACGCTCCAGGACGGGCTGACGATCCGGCTCTAAACGCAACACGGCGGGGCATCAGCCCCGCCGTGCGGTGTCCGTCGGTCCGGTCCTGTCGCGGTCATGCGCCGCCGAGCAGTTCCTTCATGATCCGGTCGGTGAGCATGGCCAACGTCGGCGGGGCTTCGTACTGCCCCTCGGCGATCTTCCGGGTGATGTCCCGGAGCCGGATCGGCTCAATCTCCGCCTTCGGGATGTCGGCGGCGGCGAGCGCGATCGCTTCGGCCGACAGCTGCACGGTGTCGGCCGCAGCGGTGTCGGCGCGCGGACGCTCGGTGCCGACGCCAGTGGCCGCGACCGCAGCTCCCTTCGCCGCCGCATCGGCCCGACGGGGATCGGGCTGGGGTGTTCCGGAGCGGCCAAGACTGTCAATCGTCATTGCGTCCTCCTCTCCCTGGTGAAGCGCCCTGGCCGCGTCCCCGACCGACCCCCACAGTAACGGGTCGCGGAGCGTGTGGCCATTGATCCTACTATCGGCAGGGTCCCCAATAGTCTGAGTTGCTACCCCGTCCGATCAATCATGACCGGCGCGGCGGAATCGCCGG
>JBBQJU010000081.1:0-10277 GCA_038326215.1 Gemmatimonadales bacterium
GGTTCGCGCTGTACAGCGGGGACACCCAGGTTGGCCAAGCGGGTATCACCGTCGATACCCTCTCCCCGGGCTATCAGATCCTTGAAACGTTCGCGATCGAAACACCGGCTGATTCTGGCGTCTTGCGAGCCTCCCGCTACACGGTGACCAAGGTCTCGCCAGCGCTGGGGGTGACCTCGGTGATTACGCGGACCGCGCGGGGGGGGGTGAAGGCCTCCTGGGTCGCCGCGTTGAGCGATGGGCGACTCAGCGTGGTCCGTGAAGGGACCATCGGGACCGATGGCGGGATTCCTGTCACGGTGGCGCCGACGGCCACGGCGATCCTCCCCTACCGGCTGGCACTGACCGGTGGCCTTGCCCCGGAGCGCCGCCGGACCCTGCCGGGATATGTCGGCTGGCCCGGTGCCCTGATGCCGATCGAGATGACCACCGGTCGCGACTCCGTGGCCGTGTTCGCCGATAGTGCGGTCCTCGACCCGGCCTCGGGCCAGCTGGTCGTGGCCCACCGCGATTCCGCCCGCACCCGCGCTGTCCTGCTCCGTGCGGATGGTGCGGCCGAACGCTGGTGGATCGACTCGCGCGGCCGCCTGGCTGGTATTGAAACCGCCTTCGGGCTCTCCTGGCGCCGAACGGATTTCGATCTGGCCGCGAGCACGTTGCGGAATCGCAGCGCCTCGCGGGCAGTGCAACTGCGGACACACTATCCGCGGGTCACCAGGCTGGCCACGCCCGATAGCAGCGACGCGCCGCGGCGCTACCTGCTGTCCCGGCGCGATGGCCGCCCGCTCGACCTCGCGCTCCTGCAACCGCTGGCGAGTGGCCGCCAGCAGCTTCGTGGCGACACGCTCGCCATCATGACCGACTGGAGTACTCCAGACAGCGCCAGTGGCGAAGTGATCCCGCGTGACCCGCTCGCCCCCGACTCCCTGCCGGCGATCCGTGCGCTGGTGGATCGGGCGCTGGGCACGTCGCCACCGGCGGATCGCGACCTGCGCCTCGAGCGACTGCTGGCGGCCATTGCGGCGCGTGTCACGCTCGACACCTCGATGAGCGCGGCGGTCGACGCGGGCGCCGCGCTCGCGACCCGACGGGCGCAGGCCGAGGGGCTGGCGCGCCTCTTCGTCGCCGCCGCGAAGGCCGCCGGATTCGACGCCCGCTTGGCGATTGGTGTCCGGCCCGAGGGCGATGGCTTTGCGTCACACGCCTGGGCCGAGGTGCGGAATCAGGGCAGCTGGACAACGGTCGATCCGGCGTTTGGCCGCCGCCGAGCCGGGGCGTCCCTCATTCGGCTTGGCAGCAGCGGCTCCGCCGAGCCGTGGCAGGTGCTCGTGCGCGTCCTCCAGCTGCGCGTCACGGTGGTTCCCGACTCTCAGGAGGTTCCGTGATTCGTCTGCGCGGCGTCACCAAGCGCTATGGCAGTTTCGAGGCCGTCCACGGCATCGACCTCGACATCGAGCCCGGCGAACTGTTCGGACTGCTCGGGCCGAACGGCGCAGGCAAGACGACGACGATGCGCATGATCGCCGGCATTCTCGCGCCAACGGGCGGCACCATCGAGGTCGGCGGCGAGGACATCCTCCGCCACCCGATGCGGGCCAAGGCGAAGCTCGGCTTCATTCCCGATCGGCCCTTCGTCTATGACAAGCTGACCGGGGCGGAGTTTCTCCGCTTCACGGCCGCCCTGTTCGGACAAGATGGGGCGGAACTCGAGGGCCGCATTGACGAGTTGCTCGACCTCTTCGACCTCGGCCCGTGGAAACACGAACTGACCGAGTCCTACAGCCACGGCATGCGGCAGAAACTGATCATCGCCAGCGCCCTGGTGCATCGCCCCGAGGTGATCGTCGTCGATGAGCCAATGATTGGCCTCGACCCGAAGAGTGCCAAGCTGCTGAAGACGCTGTTCCGGCGCTACACCGACCTGGGCGGCACGGTCTTGATGAGCACCCACACCATGGAGATCGTGGAGGGGCTGTGCGACCGCGTCGGGATCATCTCCAAGGGCAATCTGGTGGCCTGCGGCACGGTGGAGGAACTGCGGCGCGATGCCGCCGCTGACGGAGCGGGGATGGAAGAACTCTTTCTTCGACTGACCGGTGAGCACGTGGACCACGACCTTGACGCGCTCCTCTCCTAAGCCGACCGGGGCCCAGCCCGGTCTCGCCACCCTCACCTCGCCGAAGTGGCGGAGTGCGCTCGCCCGCCTGCGGACGCGTCCCGAGGGTGTCAGTCGCTGGCGCGGTGTGGTGCTGGGCGTTGCGGGGCTGCTCTTCCTCGCCGCCGCCTATGGGCTTTCCTACCGCGCCGTGAAGTATTTCCAGGAAGTCCAGGAGATCGGGCCACTGCTCGCCGGCAAGCTCCTCGGCATGGCCTTCCTCGCCTTCCTCTCGATCCTGCTGTTGTCGAACCTCGTCTCCGCCCTGTCGACGTTTTTTCTGGCGCGCGACCTCGACATGCTGGTCGCCGCCCCGCTGGACTGGGGGCGCTTCTACCTCGCGAAACTCGGCGAGACGGTGGTGCATTCCTCGTGGATGGTGGTGCTCCTCGCCGTCCCGCTGCTCGCCGCGTATGCGGTCGTCTGGGACGGCGGATTCCTCTTTCCGCTGGTGGCCCTCGGCGCCCTGGTGCCGCTGCTGGTGATCCCCGGCGTCATCGGCACCGCCGCCACGCTGCTGCTGGTCAACATCTTCCCCGCGCGTCGCGCCCGCGACATTCTCGGGCTGGTGTCGCTCCTCACGGCGGGCGGACTGGTGGTGATGTTGCGGGTCATGCGCCCGGAGCAGTTGGCGCGTCCTGAGGGTTTCGAGAATCTGGTCGACTTCCTCGCGGTACTGCGGTCGCCCTCGCACCCGTTGCTGCCGAGTGAATGGGCGAGCAGCATGGTGATGAACTGGCTGACGCGGATCAGCGACCCGCTGCCGATCCTCCTGCTGTGGACCACCGCGGCCGCCTTCGTGGTGATCGGCGCGGCGCTGCATCGGCGGCTCTACGTGCAGGGCTTCGCCCGAGCCCAGGAAGGGGCAGACCAGTTCGTCCGCGGGACGCGGTGGGACGGTGCGCTGCGCCGCCTCTTCGTCGGCATGCCCCCGATGCGGCGCGAGTTCATGCTCAAGGACCTGCGCACCTTCTTCCGCGACTCGACGCAGTGGAGCCAATTGATCCTGCTGGGCGTCCTGGTGCTGATGTACCTCTTCAACATCCAGGCACTACCGCTCTTCACCGGCGAGAAAGTCCCGGTGCTGCTGGTGACGCTGATCGCCTTCCTCAATCAGGGGTTGGCCGGCTTCGTGATCGCGGCCATCGCGGCGCGCTTCATCTTTCCGGCGGTCTCCCTCGAGGGTCGGCAGATGTGGTTGCTGCGCTCCTCACCACTCGACCCGCTCGCGATGCTGCGCAGCAAGTACTTCGTGGGCGTCGTCCCGCTGCTGGTGCTGGCGCTGGGGCTGACACTCTCCACCAACACCCTGCTCCGTGCCTCGCCCTTCATGATGCTGGTCTCGGTGGGAACGGTGATGGGCTACACGCTCGCCGTGGGCGGGCTCGCGCTCGGCATCGGCACCCTTTTCCCGCAATACGACACCGAGAACGCGGCCCAGATTCCGACTTCGTTCGGCGGGTTGGTGTTCATGCTCCTCGCCGTGGCGCTCCTGGGGGCGGTCATCACCCTCGAAGCGATTCCGGTCGTCGAGCAACTTCGCGCTGCGGCCGGCGGCGAAGAAACCGGGGTGAGTCTCGGTGGCTGGCTGGCATTTGGTGGGGCTGCCGCCTGCTGCGTGGTCGCCGGCTGGGTGCCGATGCGGCTCGCCATTCGCCGCCTCGAACGCCTCGAGGTCTGAGCGCACGAAGCTGCCCCGTCCCGCACTGTTCCGCCACTCGGCGGGCGACCCTCCTCCGCGATCGTGACGACCGCGATTCGGCACTCCGCCGGATTGCGGTCTGTCCTTTGGTCCCAGGAGGACCCGATGTCCCGTCGCCTGCTCTGTTGCACCGCGTTTTTGTTCGGCCTGGCCGCCTGCCACGCTGAGGAGGCAGCCTCGCCGGCCGCCACCACCCCTCCCGCGGCGACCACCACGGTCGCCGTGTCGCCGCGAGAGCGCCTCGCGCTGCGGCTCGCGGTCGCCCTGAACGATCCCGCCACGCGCCACGCCCTGAAGCGCCGCCTCGATGCCTCGCACGCGCCGGAGGGAAAGCTCCAGTTCCAGGCGCTCGCCCGCGCCGATCAGGGACTGCTCCTCGCGTCGCTGGCACGCGGGGGCGCCACGTCGGTCGCCGACCTGCTCGGCGACCTCGACGCCGCGCGCCCCCTCGAGATCTACCTCCCGGTTGCTGCGCATCGGCGCGCCTGGCAGGGCGATGCCACCTTGCTCGTGGCCACGATTGGTCAGGACGGCGAAGCGCCGATCGCCTTTGACCTCCAGGGCCATCGCCTCGTCCTCAATGCCGACGCGCCGCCGGCCACGCCAGTCCTCGCGCTGGTACCGCAGGAGACGGACTTCACCGGCGGACGGCCACTGCTGGCGGCCTCCTGCTATGACCTCTGCGGCACCACCAGCAGCACCACGACCGGCAACCTCTCCTCGACCGCGGGCCTCTACCTGACGATGTCACACTTCGAGCAGTCCTTCGAGAGTTGGCTCAAGGGGAAGCCCGAGTACGAGTATCACGTCTACGGACTGGTGGCGGGGAGTGAGGCGGAACAGCTGGCGTGCACCGGCGAGCATGCCGGCGGCTACTCGTATTACGACCAGAATGGCGCGGACTGGAGCGGCAACGCAATGCTGCTCTCCGAACAGGATCGGCAGCGGTATGAGGCGGCCCATCCCGGCGCTCCGATCCGGATCGTTGCCTACGAGGACGATGACGAGCCGTGTGTCGCCCGGATCGACGGCAACCGCGTGACGCAGCTGCTCTCGGCCGTCGACGCCGCCTACAAGAACGTCACCAGCGGCAAGGTCGATCCATGGTATGTGAAGGGGGTGCGGGCGGCGCCGTCGCTCTTCAACCTCTACAGCGCGGTGCGCAACATCATCACCACCGGCGATGACCTGATCGGCAATGCGGTCGAGACGTCGGTGGCGGGGTGGGTTCCTGGCGGGGCGAACTGGGTGCTGAAGTCAGACGGCACCCGAACCTATGGGTGGTTCGGGACCGTGTATCGGCCCTGAGCGCTAGGCGAGCTGCGCGGCGCCACAACTGCCGCAGAAGCGTCCGCCGGACATCCGGCGGGCGCCGCAGCTGCCGCAGAAACCACCGCGCGCCACGAGGCGCTGCGTGAGCAGGGCCTCAACCGGGTCCGCACTGACGGCGGTTGCGACGGCGGGCCCGTCGATCAATTCGAGCGCTCGGCTGGAATAGCGCGCGTGCAGTTCGGCGTAGTCCTCGTCGGACAGCTTGCCGGTGGCGCGATCGAACTCGATCTCCTTGAGCGCCAGCAGTGCCTGACCGCGCGGCGTCTCCTCCGGATCGGGCGGCTCGATGATCGGAGCAGACACCACCCCCGGGGCAATCAGCGGCTGCGCGACCAACCAGAAGAGCGCAAAGCCGACCATCACCATCGCCACCAGCTGCGCCATGGTATCCTGATTCACGAATCCACCTCATCGAGCGCGCGCTTCAACCGGGCCAGCGACTCGGCGTCCGGAGCGGTCGTCGACGCACCACCCGCGGTTGCCACCGCGACGACGTCGCGACGCCGCGACAAGTAGGCGGCGAGGGCAAGGCCCGCGGCCAGCATGCCGAAGCCTGGCACCAGGTAGCCGGCGAGATTGAACCCCTGGGCAGCCGGCGCCATCAGCATCTTCTCGCCTTCGCGGTCGATGAAGAAGCGCACCACCTGCTCGGCGCTCTTTCCGTCCTGCACCATGGCGACGACTTCCTTGTGCAGCGCCGGCGAGTAGGTGCAGGTGAAGTCGGTGGTCCGGCAGGTGTAGATGTCGAGGGTGCAGCCGCAGGTGCACTTGAGCTGCCGCTCGATCGCGATGATCCCGGCGTCATTGTCGATCGCCGTGACGGTGTCACGGCGCTGCCCGACGCCGTCCGGATCTCGGAGCAGGTCGCCGCGCACCGTGGTGGTGTCCGGCGTCCGGAGTGGCGATTGGTCCTGGGCCGCGAGCGGGCGCAGTGCGATGCTCCCGGCCGCTGCCACCGCTGCGCCGAGGAACTGGCGACGCGAACCGGTCATTCCGCCACTCCGGCGAGCGGCACCGTGTACCCCGCCTGGATCGACGCACGCTGACGCGCCGTCTTCACCTGCGGGCCACCCGGCCACATCGTGAGCAGACCACCGAACACCAGGATGCCCCCGCCGATCCAGAACCAACTGACCAACGGATTGATCAGCAGCGAGAACGAGGCGCGCTCCGTGCCGTCCGGCGATCCGGCGTAGACGACATACACATCCTCGAGCAGGTCGGAGCGAATGCCAACCTCGGTCGACGGTTCGAAGGTCGGATTGCCGAAGGAATCGACGTGCTGCCGCTTCTCCGACTTGATCGTCCCCATTTTCACGCCGTCCTTGGCCACTTCGAGCGTCGCGGCCGACACGCGCCGATTCAGCGCTTCGTACTGCGAGACCCCGAGATGGGTGAAGGTCCAGGTGTGGCCGTACGCCGACTTGAGCGACGCCGTCTGCCCCGGCTGGAGGTCGACCGTCGTCTTGGTCGAGAAGGCCAGCCCGGTGAAGGCGACGAAGTAGACCATGATCGCCACGTGGACGACGTAGCCGCCGTAGCGCCGACGGTTCCGAGCCACCAGCCGCATCAGCGCCACTGGTGCGCCCTCGGCGTGCATCGTCATCCGGGCGCGGATCCCGCGGGCGAATTCCTGGATCACCGTGACCAGCGCGAAGGCCGACACGGAGAGCGACATCAGCGCCCACGGCGAGCGGAGCCCGGATGCGAGCAGCGCGCCGAGCGCGACGATGCCACCGAGGAGCGGGGCAATGAACTGACGGCGGAGGTTCGCCGCCGAGGCCTTGCGCCATGCAATCAGCGGCCCGACCCCGGTGAGGAAGAGCAGGAAGATCCCGAGCGGGATATTGACCTTGTTGAAGAAGGGCGGTCCGACCGTGATCTTCGTGCCGCGCACCGCTTCCGACAGGATCGGGAAGAGCGTGCCCCAGAGGACCGAGAAGGCGATCCCGACGAGTGCGAGGTTGTTGTAGAGGAAGGCCCCCTCACGACTCACCATCGACTCGAGTTGCGCCTCGGGCTGGAGCAGCGGCCAGCGGGTGTAGAGCAGCGTGAACGAGAGGATCGCCGCCACCATCAGGAAGCCGAGGAAGAAGTAGCCGACGGCCGACTGGGTGAAGGAGTGCACCGACGCGATCACCCCAGAGCGGGTGATGAAGGTGCCGAAGATCGTCAGCAGGAACGTCCCGACAATCAGCCCCATGTTCCAGCGCTTGAGCATGCCGCGCTTTTCCTGGATCATCACCGAGTGCAGGAACGCGGTGAGGGTCAACCACGGCAATAGCGAGGCGTTCTCGACCGGGTCCCACGCCCAGACGCCGCCCCAGCCGAGTTCGACGTAGGCCCACCACATCCCGATCGTGATGCCGACCGACAGGAAGAGCCACGAGGTGAGGGCCCACTTCCGCATTGCGACGATCCAGCCGGCGTCAAGCTGCTTGGCCAGCAGCGCCGCCATCGCGAAGGCGAACGGAATGGTCAGCGAGATGTAGCCGAGGTAGAGCATCGGCGGATGGATGATCATCCCCGGGTTCTGCAGCTGCGGATTGAGGCCGCGACCGTCAGGCGGCGTGAAGGCGAGCCGCTCGAAGGGGTTGGCACCGCCGAAGAGCATGACCATCACGAAGAAGATCGCGACGATGTTGACGATGCCCGCGACGTAGGGAAGCATCGCCTTGAATCGCTGCGAGGTCAGTGCCTGGGCCAGCGCGCCGAAGATCGAGAGCACCACCGCCCAGAAGAGGAGCGACCCCTTCTGCCCTGCCCAGAACGCCGAGATGAGATAGTACTCGGGCAGATTCCGCGAGGTGTAGGCGGCGACGTACTCGATGTTGAAGTCGTGCGTGAAGATCCCCTTCCAGAGCGCGACCGCCGCGACCAGCAGGGCGGCGCAGAGCGCATAACTGCTCCGCGTGATCGCGGTGGCGAGCGCGGGGCGCTCCTCCCACTTGCCGAAAAATGCCAAAGCCGCACCCCAGGCACCCACCAGTACGGCGGCCCAGAGTGCGAATTGTCCCAGATAAGTCATCGGGCCCCGCTCAGGTGGTCTTGTTCTTGGCCATCTCGTCCCACTGCGCTTCGTAGCGGGAACCGCACTTGGCGACGAGGACGGTTGCGTGGAAGGTACCGTCGCGTCCGAACTTCCCCTCGGCGACGACCTCGATCTCATTCTTGTCGGTGAAGGTGTCGGGCACCAACCCGGTGTAGGTCACGGGGAAGGAGCGCGTCCCGTCACTGATGGTAAAGTCGACCCGCTGCGCCGCGGGGTCACGCTTGATCGACCCTTGCACCACCTTGGCGCTCACCTTGACGCCGATGTCGTGCAGCGACGGATCCTGCGCCGCCTTCGCGACCAGCTGCGATGGCGTGAGGAAATACGTCCCCGTCTGCTTCACGCCCTCGACCATCAGGAGAGAAACCACCGCGACGATGGCAACACTGCCGAGTGCGAACTTGGTGCTTGGCTTCATGGTGCAGTACTCCCCAAGGAGATGTCGGAATATACCCCGTTTCGGCGAAAGGTGCCCCGCCCGGTGGACCACCAGCGTGCCACCCAGTCTGTCGAGATCCGGCGCTCGGTCATTGGTCGTGGGCCCAGTGAAGTGCCGCCCCGATGGCCCGCCGCCACTCGGCACGCCGTGCCCCGCGCCACCCACTCGACTCACGCGGCTCGAAGACCCTCCCCCCGCCGAGCTCGGCGGCCGAGGGCAGGAAGCCGCCGATCCCCTGCGCCGCCAACCGGGCCGCGCCGTAGGCGGTGAGTTCCACCGCGGACGGCCGCTCGATCGGGACACCCAAGAGATCGGC
Organism: Gemmatimonadales bacterium; assembly: GCA_038326215.1. Taxonomy (GTDB): domain Bacteria; phylum Gemmatimonadota; class Gemmatimonadetes; order Gemmatimonadales; family GWC2-71-9; genus Palsa-1233. Next base: position 8,997 of record JBBQJU010000081.1, read on the forward strand.
CTGCATCTGCATCAGCCAATCGTTCGCCGCCGCGCCCCCGTCGACACGGAGGGCATTGACCCCGCCCATCGCCTCGACCAGATCGACCGTCTGGTGGGCCACTGATTCGAGGGTGGCCCGCACCAGATGGGCCGTGGTGGTGCCGCGGGTCAGCCCGGTGACCATCCCCCGCGCCTCGGGATTCCAGTAAGGCGCGCCGAGGCCGGTGAAGGCGGGAACCACCACCACCCCTCCAGTATCGGTCACACTCGCGGCCAACGCAGCCGAGTCACTCGCCGTGGCCAGCAGGCCGAGCCCATCCCGCAGCCATTGCACGGCGGCGCCCGCCACAAAGACACTGCCTTCGAGCGCCCACGCGCGCTGCCCCGAGGCGCCGACCGCGATGGTGGCCAAGACTCCTGGCGCGGGCGGCGTCGGGCCGTCGGTCCCGGCGAACCGCAGCAGGAATGCGCCGGTGCCGTAGGTGATCTTGGCGCTCCCCGGCGTGACGCACCCCTGCCCAAACAGCGCCGCCTGTTGGTCGCCCGCCAACCCAGCGATCGGCAGTTCCCGGCCGAACCACTCCGACGTCGCCATGCCCACGACACCCGACGAGGGGACAATGGTGGGGAGAATCTGGGCTGGTATGCCGAAGAGCTCGAGGAGCGTGGGATCCCACTCGCCCGTCATCAGGGACGCCAGCATCGTGCGTGCGCTGTTGGTCGGATCGGAGACGTGCAACCCACCAGTGAGCCGCACGACCAACCAACTTTCCACCGTCCCGACCCGAAGGCGTCCCGCCTCGGCACGCGCGCGCAGGATGGGATCGCGGAGCAGCCATTCGAGTTTGGTCGCGGAGAAGTAGGGATCGAGGAGGAGTCCGGTGCGTGCCCGGATCTCGGCTTCATGCCCAGTGGCCCGAAGTTCGGCACAGCGCGCGGCGGTGCGCCGATCCTGCCAGACGATCGCCCGGCCGATGGGCACGAGGGTGGCGTGGTCCCAGAGCACCAGCGTCTCGCGCTGGTTGGTGATGCCGATGGCGTCAACCGGGACGCCGGCAATCGCCATCGCGTCTCGGCCCGCGGCCACGGTGGCCTGCAGCAGCGTCTCGGGATCGTGCTCGACCTCACCCGGCGAGGGGAAGTGTTGGGGGATCTCCCGCGTCGCCCGACCGAGGACGCGACCATCCGGCGCCACGACGAGCGCCGTGGAACTGGTGGTGCCTTGGTCAAGGGCGAGGATGGTGGGGATGCGAGGCCTCCGGTCAGCCGGCATGTGTGGCTGGTGAACGGTGAACGGTAA
>JBBQJU010000082.1:0-10216 GCA_038326215.1 Gemmatimonadales bacterium
CGACCAAGACGAGCCGCGGATCATCGTGGCGCCCTCCCAAGTGCCGCCAGGCCTCAAGCAGCAGGTCGAGATTCTTCTCCGCCGCGAGCCGGCCGACGTACAGAACCATCGCTTGGTGAGGGGCGATGCCGAACGCGTCTCGTACTGAGGCGTCCCGTTGGTTCGGCGTGAATTGTGTCCGGTCGACACCCCGACTCCAGATCGCGGTGTGGCGGACGCCGCGCAGATGCAGGTGCCGCTCATAGGGGCGGGAGGGGCAGAGCACGCGTGTCGCCTGGCCGTAGAACCAGCGCAGATACTGCCAACCCGCCGGCATCAACCAGTCGAGATGGTAGCGGGACGAGTAGCGCTCGTAGTCGGTGTGTGCAGAGGCGATCACGGGAATCTCGAACTCGCGCGCGAGTCGCACCCCGGTGGCGCCCATCGCGAACTCCGTGGCCACGTGCACGAGATCGGGGCGGAAGGCCGCGAAGTCGGCACGGATCGCCGACCATTCCGGGAAGCCCCACCGCACGTCCGGATAGAGGAAGAGCCGGCGCGACGGCGTCCGACAAATGTTGGCATCGTCCGGATGACCCGGCTCCAGCGGATACGCAGGGGCGTACACCCGCACCTGGTGTCCCCGCCGCTCGAGGTCGGCCACCAAGCGCTGCAGCACGAGGGACACCCCGCTCACCATCGGCCGGTACACTTCGGAGAAGATCGCGATTCGCATGGGTCGCAAGATGACAACCATGCGTCACATCGCGGTGACGCGTACGACACGACTTGCGCATCACTGGGTCACGCCTCACGCCACCAAGGCGACCCCGGCCACGGTAGCCACGGCGATCAGCTGGCCCATGACGACATCGCCCGGATAGTGCACGCCCAGCGCGACGCGACTCCACCCGACGAGCACCGCTGCGGGTACCAGCAGGGGCGCGAGTCCGGGCCACGCCAATGCATAGCTCAGCGCGACCGCCAACGCCGCCGTGGCGTGCCCCGAGGGAAAGGAAAATCGATCCGGGCAGCGGATCAGTGCGGTCGCGTCGGGTCGTTCGCGATTGACCATGCGCTTGAGTGCCTGCACCAGCAGGTGCGACATCGTCAGGGCCATCGCGGCCGGCACGGTGATCGCCCGGGGCCACGGCGCGAGGAGCAGCGGAATCAACACGCTGGCAATTGTCACCGCGGCACCGCCAGCGTGGGTGACCACGATCCATCCGCGACGGTGGACGTTGCCCGCCCGCTCGCCGAGCGCCCATCGGCCGAGCAGGCGACGGTCATGGCCGTCCAGCTGCTGCATGAGCCGCATCGGGACGGTCATGCCGCCGCGGCCTCGAACGGCATCGCGACACGCGGTGCCGACGTGAAGGCCTCGCGCAACGGACGCCCCGTCCATCCACTCGGCGGGGTGAGGCCGAAAAGCCACGGGACGGTGGCACAGACATCCAACGGCGAGCTGCCGACCGCCAGTTGACCGGCGCGCACCTGGCCGCCGGCGATCATGATCGGGATCGTGACGTCCTGCGGATGCGGACTGTCGTGGTCGTCAAGCCGCTGCCCCCCACCGCCATGATCGGCGAGCGCGATCAGCACCGCTGCTGGATCATCGAGGACGCCGCTTGCCTCGAGCAAGCGGGCCATGGCAGCATCCAGATTTCTCGCGGCGGCCCGATAGTGGGGTGACATCCAGCCCCAAGCATGGCCCGCCAGATCCGCATCGGGCCAGTGCAGGTAGGTCACGCCGCGCTTCGCAGCGCGGACTGTCGGCAGGGCACGCTCGAGGATACCCTCGGCGTCGTCGCCGCCGAAGATGGTCCGCATTCCCAATTGGGCGGCGAGCAAGGTCCCGAGGGTGCGCGTGCCCCAGGGGAGCGCGCGCATATGCCCAACCATCGGCACACTGCCCCGGGCAAGCGCGCGCGGCAACAAGGTCAGTCGATGGCCCAGCCGCGGGCGGAGGGTCGTCTCGCCCACGATCCCATGCACCGCCGGCTCGACGCCGGTGAAGAGCGAGGCCAGCGCGGCGGCGGTCACGCTCGGCTGCACCGTCGTGCCGGCAAAGGTGTGACTCCCGGTCGCGGCGAGCGCGCTCAGGCACGGCAGCCAGGTGGGGGTGATCAGATCGGGGCGCAAGCCGTCGAGCACGACGAGGATCACACGTTCAACGCCACTGGGTGCGGACACGGCAGACCTCCTCGAGAAAAGAGCGCGGTGTGTGACACGCATGAATGTCGGCGCCAATCAGCACGATCGGATCACGATGCGGTCGAAGCTTCGTCGCAATCCGATGCCGATCCGGTGCATCGGCACCAAGCCGTGACCGAATCGTCATCGGTTCGTCGCGGCGCGCTGCCAAACTCGGAGGCATGACTCGTCCCCTTCGCTTGCTCGTCTGTGCCGACACCTATCCGCCTCAGGTCAACGGTGTCTCCGTGGTCACCGCGCTCTCGGTCGAGGGTCTGCACCGCCGGGGGTGGGAGGTGGCCGTGATCTCGCCACGCTACCCGGCCGAGGCATCCGATGTCTTTGGGGATGTCGCCCATGAGGGCTCGCGCACACTGAGCGTCACGGTCCGCAGTATCCCGATGCCCGGCTACCCGGAGATCCGACTGGCAGCGCCGTGCCGCAGTGCCGTCCGCGGCGTGATTCGTCGATTCCGGCCGGACCTGATCCACTCCGCCACCGAGTTCATGATCGGCTGGACCGGCCAACGTGAGGCACTCCGACACGCCATCCCGACGGTCTCCTCGTACCACACCGACTTCTCGCGGTATACCGAAGCGTACGGCGTCCCCCGACTCCGCCCGACGGTGCAACGGTTCCTGGCCCGCTTCCACCGACGGAGCGCCCGGGTCTACACCCCGGGCACCGTGGCACGCGACGAACTGGCGCAGTTGGGAGTCGATCGCGTGGAGGTGTGGGGCCGCGGCGTCGACCTGACCCAGTTCAACGAGGCGCACCGGGATCCCGAGGTGATCGCGCGCCTCGGTCTGGATCCCGACACCTTCGTCTTCCTCCACGTCGGGCGACTCGCCGCGGAGAAGGGTGTAGAACGGATTCTCGAGGCCTACCAGCTCGCAACCGCGAGCCTCACGGGGCGCCGACCGATCCACCTGATCGTGGCGGGCGATGGCCCAGCGTTACCTGGGCTCCGTGCCGCAGCCCCCGCCGGCGTCACCTTTCTCGGCAACCTCGACCGGCTCCACACCCTGCCAGCCCTCTATGCCAGTGCCGACGGCTTCCTCTTCGCCTCGCACACCGAAACCCTCGGCTTGGTGATCCTCGAGGCGATGGCGAGCGGGCAGCCGGTCATCGCGGCACCGGCAGGGGGCGTGGCGGACCATCTGCGCGACGGCGAGAACGGCCTCGCGTATCCTCCGGGGGACGTCGCCGCCATGGCGCGAGCGATGGAGACCCTGGCGACGACGCCGACGCTCCGGGCGTATCTGGCTGAGGGGGCCCGCCAGACGGCCGAGGCGCTCTCGTGGGAGGCCGAGCTGGACCGGCTGGACCAGAGTTATGGGGAAATCGCGGCGGCGATGGGTCCAAGGCCCTGAACGCACAACGGCGTCTCAGATGGAGACGCCGTTGCGGGTGTTGCGAGGATTTGTGCATCGACAGCAGAGCCACTGGTCAGATTTGAACTGACGACCGCTCGATTACGAATCGAGTGCTCTACCCCTGAGCTACAGTGGCAGGCTCATCCGATGCCCTGACGCGGATTCGAACCGCGACGCCTTGCGGCACTACCCCCTCAAGATAGCGTGTCTACCAGTTTCACCATCAGGGCGTAACGGGCAGAACATAGTGACCGCCGCCCCGGGGGTCAACGTCCTCGGCCGCCGGTCTGGAAGGTGACCTGAATGCCGATGTTCATCACCCGCTCCGTGAGCGTCGGCTCATTCCGCCGGGTGAAGGTGCCCTGATAGTAGTCCACCATTGGGCCGAGCCCCACCGCGCGCGACAGGGCGATGTCGTAGCCGGCACCCACGTTCCAGGCGAAACCAGTCTCGTAGTTGCTCGAGCCGTTGTTGTAGTCGATGCCGCTGCGGGCGATCCCGCCACCACCCTTCAGATACAGCCCGGCCTCACGCATGGGGTAGAGCTGGGCGCTGATGAGGAAGGCCGAGAAGCTCTCGGTGCCTTCCGGGACGTCGCTGCCCCAGGCGAAGATCTCCGCGCCAACGCGGGTCGTGGCGTTCGGCGTGCCCCCGAGGCGGAGCGAGATGGTCGGCTTGGTGAGGCCATCGGTGTAGTTGAGGCCGTCACTGTACTTGTACGACTCGCGACCGGCACCGAGCCCACCGCCGATGTAGAACCCGCCGCGGGCGGCGGTGGGGGCGAGTTCGACGATGCCCCGATCGCGCTGGGACCGCTGCGCGGCGAGGGGAGAAACGGTGCCGGCCGCGAGGGCGAGCAGGGCAAGCAAGGGCATGGGACGACGCATCGTCGGCTCTCCAGAGCATATCGTGTCGATACTGCGATGCCGCTGTGGGCGGCAGGAACGTTTCAGTCAGGAGCAGGGGCTGTGCCACTGCGATATCTTCTACCGCCACAATGGTTTGGCGATATCCGGGGCGCACCCGCGCCGGTCAAACTGTCCTCTCGGAGGGTCACTGGTGTCCTCAACTCGACGCACGCTGCTGGCGGCCACCATCCTCCTCGCGGCCGGTGGCGCGGTCCGGCTCGCCTTCTGGCAACTCTCCCGTCTGCAGGAGCGCCGGGCGACCAACGCCCTCTTTCTGGCCGGCCGCGCACTGCCCCCGCTCGAGATGGCGGAGGCGCTGCGCGACGGGACGCCACTCGAAGGGCGGGTGGCGGTTGCCCATGGCCAGTTCGACCCCCGCGGCAATGTGCTGCTACGCGGCCGCGTGAACAACAAAGCCCCAGGGCTGGAAGTGGTGACGCCCTTCGTGCTCGACAGCGGGGCCGGGCGGCTCTGGGTGCTCCGCGGATTCGTCGCCTCGCCGGATGCCACCACGCCACCCGCCCAGGTCCCCCTGCCGACCGCGGGCAGCGTCACCATTCGCGGGGTGCTGCTCAGCATCCCCGAGACGACCGACGGCGGTCGACCGCTCACGCGGTCGGGCCAGCCCACCTACCGCCGACTTGACCGGGGCTTCGCCACCACGACCCTCGCGGGCGCGCCCGCCGCCTATCTCCTGCTGGAGGCGGACTCCGCCGGCCCCGGCGGGCTCATTGGGGTGAAGCCCCCCGCGCTCGACGAGGGGCCCCATTTCAGTTACGTGGTGCAGTGGTTCTGCATCGCGATCGCCATCCTCGCCTTCGGCGTCATCGCGCTGCGGCGGACTGGTCCCGGACACGTTCCACCACTCGCAGCACCCTGAGCACATTCTCGCCGGCCAGCTTCTTGAGGTCGGCGTCGCTCCAGCCGCGGCGGATCAGCTCGGCGAAGAGCTGCGGGAAGCCGCTGACATCCTCCATCCCGACGGGGAGCTCACTCGTCCCGTCGTAGTCGCTTCCCAGTCCGACGTGGTCCACCCCGGCCACCCGCCGCGCATGCTCGATATGGTTGGCGAGCTCCGCGATGCTCGCGCGTGGCTTCGGATGCCGCTGCAGGAACCCCTCGACCGCCACCCGACGCACCTCCTTGTCCGCGATGCTGCCGGTTGAATCGCGCTGCGTCTGTTCCCACGCGCGGATGGTCGGCGAGATGAACGAGCCGACGAAGGTGATCATCACCACGCCGCCGTTCTTCGGCAGCCTCGCGAGGATCGAGTCCGGCACATTGCGCGGGTGATCCAGCAGCGCGCGCGCCGACGAATGCGAGAAGATCACCGGTGCCGTCGCGACGTCGAGCGCATTCGACATCGTGCTCGGCGCCACGTGGCTGAGGTCGACGATCATTCCGATCCGATTCATCTCCCGCACCACGTCGCGGCCGAAATCGGTGAGTCCACCATTGGTGGGCAGGCCAGTCGCGGCGTCCGCCCAGTCGAGGGTGACGTTGTGCGTCAGCGTCATGTAGCGGACGCCGAGCGCGTAATACATCCGCAGTGCGCCCAGGGAGTTCTCAATCGCATGGCCGCCCTCCATGCCGAGGAGTGACGCGATGCGCCCGGACTGGCGGATCCGCACGACGTCATCGGCGGAGAGGGCGAGGCCAAGCGCATCGGGGTAGCGCGCAATCACCTGGCGCGCGATGTCGATCTGCTCGAGTTGCACGCGCGCGTAGCCGGAATCCTTGATCTCGCCGGGGACATAGACCGACCAGAACTGTGCACCGACGCCGCCGGCACGCAGCCGCGGGATGTCGGTGTGCCCCGGGGCCCGCACGCGGAGATCGTATTGACGGACATCCATCTTGCTCTGGGGATTGACGCGGATCTCCCAGGGGAGATCGTTGTGCCCATCGAAGATCGGACGATCGGCGAGCAGTTGGCGCGCATGCCGAAGCGCCGCATCCTCGGCCGGCGCCTGGGCGGCGAGCGGGAAGGTGAGGAGCAGGAGCGACCAGCGGGGGAGGCGACGCAGCATGCATTATCTCCGGGGGCGAGGGCCACGGGCAGCGGGGAGCGGAAGTCCTTCGACGAGCTCGGTGGGCCGGACACCGAGGATGGCGGCGAGGGTGGGTGCGATGTCGATGGTGCGCGCGATGGTGGTGATCCGCGCGGCGGGTACCCCTGGAACGCGAAAGAGAATCGGCACCCACATGTCGTTGGTGTTGGTGCTGCCGTGCGTCGTTGAGGTCTTCCCGGTACCCCAGATCCAGTCGGGCTGCAGGGAGACGGCCACGAGCCACTGCGCCTCGGACGACACCTCGCGGCGCCAGATCATCGCCGCAGCGTCACTCCGCGGCGCACGGGCGAGGTCGCGCGGCGTCAAGACTCGCTTGACGCCAGGCATCGCGCGGATCGTCGTGGCCAGCGCGGCACTGATCGAGTCGACGTTGATACCGCGTGCCCGCAAGTCGGCCACATTTGCGAGCACGAAGCCTGACTGGTTCGTGGCGCCGAGCTTAAGGCCGTAGCGCTGCAGCAGACTGCGGCTGAGGGCGTTCAGTGCCGGCGTGATGCTCACGCGACCGCCCTTGCCCGCCTCCGGATACTCCGTCACCCCATGGTCGGCGGTGAGGGAGATCACCACCTGGTCGAGGGGCACCGTGCGGGCGAGCGAGTCGAGGAAGTGGCCGAGCCAGCGATCGAGATTGAGCATGTGGTCGTGCACTTCACGCGAACCGGGGCCGTAGCGGTGCCCGACCGCGTCCAGGGTCGAGAGGGAGATCGACAGGAAGTCGATGCCGTCGCGCTGTCCGAGGCGAAGCGCCTGCGTGCCGGTGATCGCCACGTCGAGCGTCAACGAGTCCATGATCGAACTGTTCTCGATTTCGCCCGAGGCCATCGTCCAATCGGCGGGGATCGCGTGCGGAAAGGTCGTGTTCTTTCCGCCAAACTCGAAGGGCCGATCATCGGGCTCGGCATACGTTGACGGGTCGCGACCCAGCTGCCACGACGTGCCGGCGAGCGCCTTGATCGGGTCACGTGCATTCCACGACGTCAACCAGGTGGGCAGCGTGTCGGCGTAGTACTTCGAGGTCGTCCACTTCCCCTGACTGTACCAGTAGATCGGCGCGACCAGTCGGCCGATGGGGAGGATGGCGGCCCGATCCTTTCGCGAGACCGACAGGACGCGGGTGGCGGAGTCGCGCACCTTCATCCAGTCCACGAGGGTGGTCCCCCGGAACCGCCACGGGGAGGCGCCACCGGCGGTTGAGCCGAGCAGGGGATGGTTGGCGTCCCCCACCCCGAGATCGTTGGCCAGTATGCCAGTGCTCGCCGGTGACCGGCCGCTCATGATGGTCGCGTGGCCCGGTGCTGTCTCGGTGACGGCGTGGTCTTGACGGCCGTTCGGGTAGTAGACGCCTTCGCGTAGCAGCCGGGCAAAACCGCCCGTGAAATCACGACTGAATTTGTCGAGATAATCACCACGCAGTTGGTCCACCGTGAGCGAAAGCACCAGCCGCACGGGCTTGCGGGGCGCGGCTTGGGCCGAGAGGAGGACCGGAACGAGCATGGCGGCGGTCAGCAGGGTGCGCGGAGGTATCGGCAAGCGGTTCTCGCGGGTTGGGGTCGGCCGGAGAATGGCGTATCTTCGTCACGGCCCCGTCACCGTAGGACCACGAGGAGTCAGCGGCCATGGAACGTAACACCAGACAACGCGGCGCGATCCGGCGAGCCTTCCAGCGCGCTGACCGGCCACTCAGCACCGCCGAGGTGCTGGAGCAGGCGCGCGCGGAGGTCGGCCGGTTGGGCATCGCCACCATCTACCGCAACATCCGCGCAATGCTCGACGAGGGGTGGCTCGTGACCGTGGAATTACCCGGCGAAGTGCCCCGCTACGAACTGCACGGCAAGCCGCACCACCACCACTTCCATTGCCGTCGCTGCGACCGGGTCTTTGAAGTCCCCGGCTGCGTCGGCTCACTGCAACCGATGGTGCCCGCGGGCTTCACGCTCGACTCGCACGAGATCGTGCTGTACGGCAGGTGCCCCGAGTGCATGCCGGCGCACTGAGCTGATGCCCGGCATGCTTCCCCTGCTCTTCCCCGTGGTGCGGGGACTGATGGCCGGCACCCTGCTCCTCCTCATCGGCATTCCGGTCGCCGCGGCGCTGGTGCGACGACACGGCCCGCGACCCGCGCTGCACAGCCGTGACACGATGGACGGCTGGTTCGAGCGTCTGCCCGGTCTGCTGGCGTGGTTCCTCCTCATCTGCTCGCTGATGCGCGGCGCGCTGCAACTGCTCTCCTTCGCGGACCCCGGCGTTCCGATCAGTCGTGATCTGGTCTCAGCCGTCCTCCTCGAGGGGAGTTGGGGCACGGCGTGGCTGGTGCAGTCCGGCGCGGCGTTCCTGCTCCTCGCCATCTCGTGGCTGTGGCGGCGCGAACCCCGGCGACTCACGGTCGTCATGGCGCTGCTGCTGGTGAGCGCCGTGGCCGCCGAGGGCGGGTTGGGGCATGGCGCTGACGAGCTCTGGCCAGGGATGCTCGGACGCGTGGTCCACGCCATCCACCTGATCGGCAGCGGCATGTGGCTCGGCACGCTGGCAATCCTTGCCCTCGTCGTCTTCCCCTCACTGCGGACCGACGACGCGCTGCCACACCTCGCCGCGATCGTCCGGGGCTTCTCCTTTCCCGCGCGGATCGGCGTGCTGCTGGTCGTCGGGTCCGGCGTGACCGCCACCTGGCGCTACAGCGACGGCGACCTGCTCGCCCTTCCCGACGCCGCCTGGGGGCAATTGCTGCTGGTGAAGCTGATCGCGGTGGTTGGCATCATGCTGCTCGGCTGGTGGAACTGGCGACGGATCACGCCGGCCCTGACGGCGGGCACCCCGACAGCGGCCACCGCGTTGCGGCGAGCGATCGCCGCGGAGCTGTTGCTCGGCGCCGTCGTGCTGATGCTGACGGCGTGGTTGGTCGGATCGCCCTTACCGATTTCTGCCGAGTAGCACGAGCGGTTCGTTATCTTTGAAGGATGCCGACGTACCTCTACCAGACTCGCCCGACGGACCCCGGCACCACGCCGCGACGCTTCGAGTTGCGGCAGTCGATCAGCGAGCCACCCCTCACGCATGACCCAGACAGCGGCGAGCCGGTCGAGCGGGTGATTACCGGCGGGCGCGGCCCGCTGACCACCATCACCGGCGGCAGCGAGCCGACGGTGACTGGTGGCTGCGGCCCGTCCTGCGGCTGTCATTGACCAACCACACCTGACGCTTCCGAGGATTGATCCCATGGTACTGACGACGTTCGCCACCTTGGCGACCCTGCTCTCCCCCGCTGACACCGTCATTCTGCGCGGCGTGGCGCTCCCCACCACGGCCGCCGTGCCGATGGCGGCCGTATTGGCCATGCCGACCAACTACACCAAGGCCCCGGTCCTGGTCGAAGGCGTGATCGTGAAGAGCTGTACCGTGGAAGGCTGCTGGATGCAGCTGGCTCCGAGCGCGGAGGAGACCGGGGTCCGGGTCACCTTCAAGGATGAGAGCTTCCTGATTCCGTTGAACGCCGCGGGGATGACGGCCCGTGCGTATGGCGTAGTGGTCACCACCAAGCACTCGAAGGCGGACGCCGACCACCTCATCAGCGAAGGCGCCAAGCTGATCCAGCATCGGGATGGCACCGCGCTGGAAGTCGGCTTCGTGGCGACGGGCGTGGAACTGCGCCGCAAGTAGGGGCACCGGTCCGGCGGACAGCCTCGAGGCCGGC
>JBBQJU010000083.1:0-9907 GCA_038326215.1 Gemmatimonadales bacterium
CGAACGGCGGTGTCCAGGGATGATCCTCCCGCGACACCGCCGTTCGCTCTTCGCCGTTCGCTGTTCGCTATTTCCCCTACGGCCGTCGCGTCCGATCCGGAAACTCACTCCGCAGTTGTGCCACGCCCTCGATCATCACCCGCATCGCCGGCTCCGGCAGGGCACTCACCCCGACCACGGTGAGTGCTGGGGGCGCGTCCCGGCCGAGGACGTCGAGGATGGCGGTGCGCACCGTTTCGACCGCTTCTGCCGAGGGATCGCGGAGATAGACGGTGAGTCGGACGACATCACCGGGCACGCCGCGCGCGGCGCGCACCACGGTGACGAAGTTGCCGAGTGCCTGCCGGACTTGGCCGGCGAGGTCGGTACCGACGAGTCGGCCGGCCGAGTCAACCGGGACCATCCCCGAGAGATGAACGCTGAAGCCGACGCGGACGGCGGCGGGCATCCCGTCGAGCGTCGGAACGGACGGCGCGACAATCCGCTCCGGCGTCGCCGAGGGGGTCGGCAGCAGCCCCGGTGGAGTGCGCGGCGCGGGCGGTGCGCAGGCCGTCGTGAGGGTCAACGCGATGGTGAGCAGGGCAGCGGCAGTTGGTCGCATCGTCGTCCGGGGGAAGCGGGGAAGGAATGTCATGGAGTGCCGTACACCGCGCGCAGCCGGTCGTTCACCACTTGGCGGATATCGCGATAGCTGGTGATCGGGCCCAGTCCGGCGTTGCCAGGGGCGAGGTAGCCCAGCCCCTTCTCCTTGCCGGTCAGCACGAAGTCGGTGGTGGCGACGGTATAGCGACGCGTCGGGTCGATCGGGGTACCACCCACCAGCCAGCGGTCGCCCTCATGCGTCACCCCGACCGAGTGGAGATAGCCGCCGGTGCCGCGATTCGTCTCGCCCTGCTGCAGCACCTGTTCGAGCAGTGCACCAGTCATCGTGGTCCCGCTCACCGCACCCCCGAAGGGCAAGATACGAATGACGTCGTACTGGGTGATCGGCCCCGGCGCGAGCACGTCATCGATCCGGATGGAGCCACCATTCATCAAGCCGACCTCCGCCCCTGGCACCTCGGCGCGGAGTGCCTCGGCGATCAACGTCGTCAGTCGACCCGGCCGCACCCGCACGGTGGCTTCGCGGCCGTCGAGCGCCTCGGTCACCTTGGCGACGGTGGCCCGTGGATCCATTCCGGCGGCACGGTAGGCCGAGTCACCGCGGGCGACCCAGCCAGCAACGAGGCGCGCGACGGCGGGATCCTCACGCACAGACGCATCGATCGGCACCAAGCGCACATCGACGACCGGTCGGGCGCTGTGGCCGGCGACGGTCAGTCGGACCACGGCCACGCTGCGGACATTGGCGTCGGCCTTGACGATCGGTGTGAAGTGGGGGCCTCGGCGGATGAGGTAGTTCTCGTGCTCATGGCCGCCCATGATCAGCGCGATCTGCGGCAGCTGTTCGGCGAGCTGCTGGTCCGCGGCAAGCGTCTGGTGGGTCAGCGCGATGATCACATCGACATTGCTGTCCGCAAGGGCGGCGACTTCCCGGGTGGCGGCCGCGAGCGGATCCTCGAAGCGGGTCCACGCCGGGGCGTTGTCCCGCAGCATGACAGCGAAGAGCCCCACCCGCAGGGATCCACCGGGCGTGCGCACCCGCAGCACGGTGCTGGCCACGGTGTTGGGAAAGCGCGCGCCGCTACTGTCGACCACGTTGGCGATGACAACCGGAAAGCGGGCTTCGGCCATCCGGGCGCGGAATTCTCCCTCCCGCACGTCGAATTCGTGGTTGCCGAGCGTGGCCCAGCTCACCCCGACCGCGTTCAGGACCGATACCATCTGGCGGCCGGCGAGCCGTTGGCCATCGATCTCTGCCAGGCCGAGGGCCGAGGGCGAGAGAAAATCGCCGCCGAGCGTCGTCACCAGCCCAGGCAGGGTCCGGCGGAATTGCTTCGCGAGGGTCGCCACGCGGGCGAGTCCACCGATCTGCCCGCCGTCGATCGCGGCGATCTCGTAGACGTCGTTGAAATGGAGAAAAGTCGCCGTCCGGGGCCCACGTCCCTGGGCCGGGGAGGGTCCGGGGAGGGCAAGGAGGAAGGCGATCAGCAGGCTCAAGGCACGGCGCATGGCGGGTCCCGGGAAAGGGGCAACCACGGAATCTGCCCCCCCGGGGGGCTGGCCCGCCAGCGCCCGCCTGTGCATCGTTCCGCCCGCGGGGCGTCCCCCCGTCGTTCACCTTACAGAGGATGTTGCCATGCGGAAGATCGGATTGGCCATCGCGGCCGTCATCGCACTGAGCGGTTGTGTCAGCAAGAAGTCCTACGACCAGCTCGTGTTGGAACAGCAGCGGGTCACCGAACAGAAAGACTCCCTCGTGGCCGATGTCCTGGCTGCGACCCAGATGGTCACGGAGATCAACACCGACCTGGCCCGGGTCAAGACGCTTGGCGTCTCGCCGGTGGCCGGCGGTGACCGTCCCCTCGCGGGTCGCGCCGAAGAGCGCGCCGTGCTGCTCGGCAAGGTGCGCGAGGTCATCGCCCGCCTCGATGCCGCCGATCAGCAGATCGAGGCCCAGAAGAAGCGGATCGGCGGCCTCTCGGCGGAGCGCACCAAGCTCGTTGCGCAACTGGACACCTTCCAGAAGTCGATCAATGAGCTCCGTGCTGCCGCGCAGGAGCAGGAAGCGCTCATCTCGGAGCAGAAGGTTCAGATCGCGACCCTCACCTCGAAGGTTGACACGCTGAATCAGAAGACGACGCAGTTGACCACCGAGAAGAGCGCGGTGCAGGACACCCTGGTTCGCGTCATCGACGAGAGCCACGTGGTCTACTACGCGGTCGGCACCAAGGAGGAGCTGCTCAAGCGCGGCATCCTGGTGTCCGAGGGGAGCAAGTTTCTGGTCTTCGGCAGCAAGACGCTTCAGCCGGCGCGCGACCTGAAGCCGGAACTCTTCCAGCGTCTCGATCGCCGTCGGGACACGGTCCTCACGGTGCCGGAGCCCAACAAGGAATACCGCATCGTGACGCGGCAGAGCGCCTCCTTCCTCTCGTCGACCGTGATGTCCAACGGGAAGGTCAAGGGCGACCTGCACATCTCCTCGCCCGAGTTCTGGGACGGTGCGAAGTTCTTGATTCTGGTCCGGGACTAACCGATGCGCCTCCGCGCTCCGCTCGCCGCCTTCCTGATCCTGCTCGGCGCAGGCTCCGTTGCCGCGGCAACCCGCGCACCGGCCCCAGCGCCGCTCGTCATCCGCGTCGTGAAGTCGCCCTCGTGTGGCTGCTGCACGGCGTGGGTCGACTACCTCAAGACGAAGGGCTTCACGGTGACGGTCGAGGCCCGTGAGGAATTCACCGCCCTGAAGCGGGCGAATGGGGTCACGCCCGCACTCGAGTCGTGCCACACCGCCTTCATCAACGGCTACGTCGTGGAGGGGCATGTTCCGGCCGAGTTGATTCGGAAGCTCATCGAAACGAAGCCGGCGGGGGTGAAGGGCATCGCGGTGCCCGGGATGCCAGTGGGCTCGCCGGGCATGGAGCAGGGCCCGCCGCAGCGCTACACCGTCTACACCTTCGATGCGAAGGGGAAGGCGACGGTCTTCGCCGAGCGATGACGACTGAGGATCGGGTGGCGCAGATCCGCGCCGCGGTCCTTCGCATGGTGATCGGCGTCGTCGCGGTGGATGCGGTGGCGCTGATCGTGTTGTTCATGGGGAAGATTGACCAGCGACCGATCTGGCGCTGGCCGATGCTCGGCATCTGGCTGCTGGCGACGCTCGCGGTGGTACTCCCCGGCCTCCGAGCCGTCCGGATCGCCAGACGCCGCTAGGTCAGGGCTCGCGCGCCAGCTCATCGCGCAGTCGGTTCCGTGCCGTCAGGATCCGCTCGCGCACCCGCTCGCGCAGCGCCGGCACATCGGCCATCGTCAGTCCTGCCGTCGGCTCGGCGGCCAACACTTCGACAATCGCGTGCGTCGTCCCGATCCGCCAATCGTGCTTGGCGATCGCGGAGCGCGTCCCGTAGAGCGCGAGCGGGAGGATGGGCACGCCCGCCTCGACCGCCAGCCGGAACGCCCCGTCCTTGAATGGCAGCATCTCGGCCTCTGGCGAGCGAGTGCCCTCGGGAAAGATCATCACCGAGACGTGGTCCGTCAGTCGCCGCTTGCACTCGTTCATCGCATCTTTGGCGCTGCTGCCGCGGCCCCGCTTCACCCCGATGTCCATCGCCGCCCAGAGCAGCCAGCCGAGAAACGGGATCCGGAAGATCTCGACCTTGCTCAGCCACTTCATCTCCCACGGCAAGTGGGTCAGGAGCAGCATGTCCGCGAACGACTCATGATTCGATACCACGACATATGGGTGCCGCGGATCGGCCGGCATGAGACCCCGGGTCTCGAAGCGCCAGCGTGGTGTGATGAAGGCCACGAACGGGCCGATGTTTCGGAACCAGCGCCCGCCGCGGTAGTTCCAGCGGTCCCACGGCCAGGCCACGGCCCGATAGAGCGCGACGCATGGGAGCGTCACCACGAGGGCCAGGGCGAGGAGGGTCCAGGTCCAGATGGAGGCGAGGGTGGTCCGGAAGCGGGTAACCATGGGATGCAAACGTAAGCGGTTCCCGTTCACCGTTCACCGTTCACCATCTATTATCCCCCCATGAACCAATCTTCCCTTGACCTCCTTGCCCGTCTGCTCGACGCCCCCGGCCCGTCCGGCTTCGAGCGTGCCCCGGCCCGCCTCTGGCGTGAGGCCGCCGCCTTCGCCGACGATGTCCACGCCGATGTCGGCGGCAATTCCTTCGCCACCGTGCACCCGGCCAGCGGTCCGTCGGACGCGCTTCGGGTGATGTTCGCCGGGCACATCGATGAGATCGGCGTGATGCTGGTCCACGTGGACGAGCATGGCTTCTGCTACTTCGAGCCGATTGGGGGGTGGGATCCGCAGGTCTTCGTCGGGCAGCGGGTCGTCCTGCTCGGGCGCAACGGCACCGTGCCCGGGGTGATCGGCAAGCAGGCGATCCACCTGATGGATCAGGTCGATCGGGACAAGCTATCGAAGCCGCACGACCTCTGGATCGACATCGGCGCCACCTCGCGCGAGGAGGCCCTGGCGCTGGTCGCGATCGGCGACGCCGGCGTGCTCGGTTCGACCGTGACGCACCTGCCGAATGGCCGGATCGTCTCGCGCTCCCTCGACAATCGCATCGGGGCGTTCGTCGTCCTCGAGGCGCTGCGCCGACTGGCGGCCGATCGTCCCGCCCTTTCGGTCACGGCGGTCGCGACCACGCAGGAAGAGATCGCCTACACCGGCGGCGGCGCTCGGACCTCGGCGACCTCCCTCGCCGCCCACGCGGCGATCGTGGTCGATGTGACCCACGCGACCGATTCCCCGGGGATCGAGAAGAAGCGCCACGGGGAGGTGAAGCTCGGGGGTGGCCCCGTCCTGTCGCGCGGCGCGGCCGTGAACCCGGTGCTCTTCGAGTTGTTGGTAGCGACGGCGACCGCTGAGGGGATTCCCTTCACGGTACAGGGCGCGGCCAAGTACACCGGCACCGATGCCGACGCGATCTTCACGGCGCGTGGTGGCGTGGCGACGGCCCTGGTGTCGGTGCCGCTGCGCTACATGCACTCCCCCAATGAACTGGCAGCGCTCAGCGACATCGAACACGCGGCCGCACTGCTGGCCGCCACTGCGCGACGCCTGGAGCGCGGCACGGATCTCATTCCGCGCTGAGCACGGCGCTCAGCGCGCCAGGGCGCGCCGGGCGTCGGGGGTGTCGAGTTCTTCGAGTGCGCGCCAGGCCGCCGCGCGCACGGTTTCATCATGATGCTTCAGCAAGCGGGCCAGCGTCGGGATGGCCGAGACCAACCGCCGACGCCCGACGACTTCAATCACATCGGACACCACCTGCGGGTCGCTGCCGGTCAGCGCCGCCAGGATGGTGCCCTCGGCGTCCGGGATCTCGGTGAGCGCCTCGATGAAGGTGCGCCGGGCGGTGCGGTGGTTGACATCCCGCATCACTTCGACAATCGCGTCTGCGGCCTCCGCACCGAAGGTCATCAGCGCCTTGACGATCACCGCGGGGGCCGTCGGCTCGGTGAGTCGACGTGCCATCGACTCGAGGACTCGCGGCGGCGCGAGACGCCGCCGCTCGGCGCGTACGCTGACCGCATCGGCAGACGAGACGTCGAGCAACGCCAATTCGAGCAACACTGCGGCCAAGGTGACTTCATCGTTCGCGTCCGCCGCCAGACGGCCCCGCTCCAGGATCGGGTCGAGTCGCCGCGACACTTCGGCCCGCTCCACGCCGGTGGTCCCGAGGGTGAGCAGCGATTCACCACCCCAGGCGTCCGTAGGGGCGACCAGCGATCCCGGGATCGCTTCGGGATCTACTGCGGGAGTGGTGGCGGGCGCCTGGATGCTGGCCCCGGGGGCGATCGAGGTCAGTGCGGCCACCAAACCGGCGGGGTCAGGGTAGAGCACCGGCGCCTTCACCAGGATGTCAACCAGATCACGCCACCTCGGTGCTTCGACCTCTGCCGGAATGGTCACGCCACCAAGGCGGAGTCGGGTCAGTACTCCGACGACCTGCGGCACCCCAGGCGCCTGCGTCGGGACGGGGATGCCGTTCACTAGCAGCCCGTCACCATCAATCGAGAGCGTGAGCGCGGAGCCGCCAACCGCGCGCGCCAACAACGACACGGCGCGGGCGTGACTGGCCGGATCCTTTCCGGAAGCGCCGGCTTCGTGGAGGGCTGCGGCAAGCAGGGCGATGAGTGGGACGGGCATCGTTGCAATCTAGCGCGGTTGGCGCCGCGAGATCGCGTCCGCCACGGCGGCCTGCCGATCCTTGCCTGGCGGCAGGCCGAGGGCGAGCGCCGCGAGGAGCGTCGCCGGGAGGGCATGTCCTCCCGCGGTCAGGATGCTCCGGGTCGCCCCGTCCAGCGCGATCGCTCCCTCGCGCAGCCAGAGCGCCCGGTCGAGGGCCTCATGGGCGAACGCCGCATCATGGGTGATCGCCACGACCGCCCGACCACGCGCCACCCGCCGCCGGACGACTACCGCGATCCGCGCCCGCGACGCGCCATCAAGCGCGGCGGTCGGTTCATCGAGCAGCAGGAGCTCCGGGTCGGTCGCCAAGACCGCCGCGAGCGCCACGAGCTTCCGTCGTGGGGCAGGGAGGTCGTAGGGATGTTCGTCGGCCACATCGTCCAAGCCGACCTCGTGCAACACGGCCGCGACCGCCTCGGCGACGCGTGCGTCGCTCCACCCGGCGAGTCGAGGGCCGACCACACACTCCGCTCGCACCGACGCCGAAAAGAGTTGTCGCTCCGGCTGCTGGAAGAGAAAGCCGACGGCGGGCGCGAGATCCTCCGGGTGACGGCCTCGGGTCTCGAGGCCGCGCACCACGACATGCCCCTGCGTCGGATGGTCGAGCGCCATCGCCAAGCGCAACAGCGTCGATTTCCCAGCGCCATTGGCGCCGAAGAGACCGACCGCCTCGCCGGCACGGACGTCGAGGCCCACGCCAGAGAGGACCGGTGGGCCGCCGTCGTAGGCGAAGTGCACATCGCGACACGCGAGTAGCGTCGCACCACGTGCGACCGGCGCGGCGAGGACCGTGTCGGTTGGTGCGGGCGCCACGAGGCCGGCGCAGGCCAGCAACGCCGCGGCCTGTAGCGGGCGCGGCGCCGGGATCTGGGCGGCGGCCGCGAGCGTCGCCGCCTCGGTCGTCGCCGCGCCGGTGGCGAGGATCGCGTCACCCGCAAGCAGAGTGGACGGCACCCCATCGAGCGCGACGCGACCATCGTGCAGTACCACCAATCGATCGGCGACCTCCGCCATCGTATCGGCTTCGTCGCAGGCGATCACGACGGTCGCACCATCCGCAACCACATCCCGTAGCCATCCCTGCACCTGCGTGCGACCGGCGGTGTCGAGCGCCGAGAATGGTTCGTCGAGGAGCCAGAGCGATGGCGAGGTCGCCGCGAGTGCCGCGAGCAGGACACGCTGGAGCTCGCCACCGGAGAGGGCGCTTGGCACGCGATCGGCGAGATGCTCGACCCCGAGTCGGCGCATCGCGTCGTCCGCCGCGGCGCGGATGCGTTCAACGGGCCAGCCGAGATTCATCGGACCGATGGCGATCTCGTCACGCACCGTCGCGGCGATGCCGCTCAACTGCAGTGCGGGGGTCGGCCCGAGATAGGCGATGCCGTTCGGCAGCGGGGCGATCGTCGCGACATCGCGACCATCGAACAGAACGCTCCCGGTGCGCTCGCCACCGGTGAGGCGCGGCGCGAGGCCCGCCATCGCCAGCAGCAGCGTGCTCGTCCCGCTGCCGAGCGCCCCGGTGAGCCAGGTCACGACGCCGGGGGCCATCGCAAGCGTCACGCCCTCGAGGGCCCAATGCGTCTGTGCCGGGTACCGGAAGCGGAGTGCCGCTGACGAGAGCGTGCTCATCGGGCCACCCGCCACCAGAGCGTCAGCACGACCGCGGCAAGCACACTCCAGCGCACCAACTGATCGAGCGCACCATCTGCTGGAGGGTCGAGGGCGGTCCGGCGTCCCGGTGCGGTGAGTCCGCGCGTCTCGAGCGCCAGCGCTCGCTCGTCGGCCTCGGTGAGCGACGCGAGCAGCAACGGAAAGACCAGGGCGGGGATGGCGCGCGCGCGGGTGGCGAGCGAACCGCGGACCTTGAGCCCACGCGTGCGCTGCGCCTCACGCAGACGGGTCGCCTGCTCCCCGAATCGGCGCATCGCATCCAGGGTGGCGACGACGAGAAAGGCCGCCGCAAACGGCCAACGCCGCGCGATCGCTGCCTGGAGGAATCGGTGCGGATCGAAGGCAGCCGCAAAGCCGAGCGACGCGGTCACGATCGCGGCGAGTCGGCTCCCTTGCTCAATCGCCCAGGCCATCCCCGAGGCGGAGAGGGTGCCACCCCATGGTGCCGCGATCCGTGGCCCCTCACCGAGCACGCCGTGCATCAGGAAGAGGAGGAGCCAGAGCGGCGCCGCGAGGAGCATCGCCTGGCGCACCGCGCGCCCCACGCCGGTCACGATGGCGAGGACGCAGACCGCGGCGTACAGCAGCGGCGGGCCGTTCGGCGCGGGCACCATCACCGCGAGGAGGACCATCGCCAGTGCGACACTGCCGGCAGTGAACGGGTGCGCCCGCGCGGCGAGGCCACCGCTCACCGGCCCACCGCCTTGGCGCCGAGCGGAAAGCGACCGAGGATCCGCCGTGGCAACGCCCGGAGCAGTGCCCCGACCACAAGGAAGGCCGCGGTCTTGTCGAGGACGTCGGTGGCAAGGGAGGCGGCGGTCACGGCAACCGAGAGCGGGGCGCCGAGGGAGCGGAGCAGCGTGCTGACCGCGGTGACCCCGCCGGCCGTCACGCCGCGAAACAGCAGGTAGGAGATGACCGAGGAGACCGCGCCGCAGACCAGCCCGGCCCCGATGCCCCAGCATGCCGTCCGCCACGAGCCACGGAAGCCCCCGCTCCGGGCCGCGGCGACCGCCAGGAGCGCCACCAGCCACTGCAACGGGGTGAAGGCGAGCCACTGGTAGCCGGAGAGCATCCCCGACAGCAGCTGGGAGATGGTGCCCACCAGCAGGCCGCCGGGGAGGCCCGCCAGCACCGCCACCAGCATTGTCCCCAAGGTGTCGAGGTAGACCGGCAACGACAGCTCGTTGACGATCCGCCCGATGACCAGGTTGATCGCGACGGCGGCGGGGATCAGGGCGAAGAGGCGTGGTGACACGGCACCCGGCGTGGTCTGGGGGGAGTGGAGCCGCTAGAATCTAGGGGTACTCCAACCCGGAATGCTCCATGCGCGCCCTGACTGCGCTCGTCCTGCTTGCTGTTGTCGCCCCCCCGGCCGCCGCTCAGTGCCCGGTGGACCCCAAGAAGCCTGCGGTTGCGCCCCCCCCC
>JBBQJU010000084.1:0-9907 GCA_038326215.1 Gemmatimonadales bacterium
CTCTTCCCCTCCCCCACCCCCCCCCACCGGCCCAGGTGCCACCTTGCGCCGCCCCACAATCACTGTTGTGCCCACACCCACGCGCCTCCCCCACTGGGGGGGGGGGGGCATGTTTCTGTGCAACACCCCGGTCTCCGCACCACCCCCACTAAAATGGAGCTATCCTTTAGATGCCCACTGACCGACACGCCATCGATTTGCATACCGCTGCAGCGTTGACCACCCGCTGGCGCGAGCGGCATCCCGATGCCATCAAGACAGCGCGATTTGAGCGCGCTGCATTCGACCGTCTGCTCGCGCAACCCGACGCGGCAGGAATCCGCATCTACCTGGGAGAGAAGGCTGATGGGAGCTGGACCTACGTGATGGTGGCCACCGCCAAGGACGGCCGCGACCTGATCGCCACGGTCGGAGACACTGACCAGCAGGTCGGGTTGGCCGAGGAGGCAGAGCCCTGTCCGCCGGATTGCGACCCCACCAGTCCCTTGTCTCAGGGTTCACCACCGGCGTGAGTGGCCGGCCACTGTGGGCGGCCGTCATCAGCTACAGCTACGTCGCCGTCGAGGTGGCGGCGGCCTCGTTCGCCACGCTCCGCTGGCGAGGGCTGACGCGGCAGGGCCGGCTGGTGGCATGGTGGCTCGTCTTTGCCGCGAGCTTCGCCCTGCTCGAGCAGTCGGCGCGGATCATCCTCCGCAACACCCAGTACGTGGCGCAGCTCTGGTATCCGCTCAGTGGCGCCCTGGCCCTTGCGGCCGTTGTCGCCGCGGGGGCGCAGCGCGGCCGCGTCCAGATGGCCGTCGGCATCTACCTGATCGTCCAGGTCGTGCTCTTCTCCACCGTGGAGGTGTACGGCGAGTACGCCAAGGCAACCGGACTGATCCACGGTGTGGCGCTGGTCCTTGCGGGTGGCTGGCTGGTGCTCAGGCGAGCGGTGTACGGACGCGTGGATATGACGGGCGACCGACTCTTCGTGCAGGGAATGGCGTTCCTGATGATCGGAGCGCCCAGCGCGCTCCTGGCGGTGGCAGCGCGCTACTTCGGCACGCTCGGCATCGATCAGACACGGATCCTGTATGCCGGCAAGAATCTCCTCGCGACCATTGCCGTCGGACTCCTCGCCTACTCGATCGCGCAGCGCCCAGCGCGACAGGGGGGTAATGCCTAGTGCTGGCCTTCGCGATCTCGCTCGTGGGAATCCTGCTGGTGGTCATCATCGCTGCCGTGGTCATCATCCAGCAGCGTCGGCTGCTCCGCAGTCGCGCGTCGTTCGCCGGCCGCCTGCTGGCGGCCCAGGACAGGGAGCGCGCCGCCATGGCCCGGGAGCTTCACGACGACATGGTCCAACGCCTTGATGGCGTGGCGCGCTTGCTCCGGGATTCCGCTGACGCCGAGCGTGTGCGGCATGGGGAGGCCGTGGCAGCGGTCAGTGCGGACCTGCGCGGGCTCTCCCACCGGATGCATCCGACCCTCGTGCGGGTGCGCGGCCTTTCGGCGGCGCTCGAGGCGCTGCTCGATGAACTGCGGGCGCAGCACCCGCTGCAGCTCTCGCTCGAGGTCACGGGGGACACCAAGACCCTCCCGCCCGATGTGGCCCTGGGGGCATTCCGCATCGTGCAGGAGGCGCTCCGGAATGCGATCCGGCACGCGCAAGCGGGTTCGGTCCGGGTGGTCGTGGAGCGGCAGCCCACCGAGGTGATTGCCTCCGTCAGGGACGATGGTGTCGGGTTCCGCGACCTCGGTGAACGGAGTGCCGCCGGACTCGGCCTCCATTCCATGCGCGAGCGAGCCTCCCTGTTGCGGGGAAGCCTCGAGATTCGGTCGACGGTAGGCGTGGGCAGCGAGGTGGTCGTGCGCTTCCCGGTGGAGGCGGTCGGATGACCTCGCCGATCACGGTGCTTCTCGTCGAGGACCATGTTGCCAGCGGGGATGCCCTCGCGGACGCGCTGCGGAAGTGGTATACCGTGCCGCCCAGGGTGGGGGTGCTGGCGGAGGTCTCCGCGGCGATCCGGCTTCAGCGCCCCTCCGTCGTGTTGCTTGATCTGGCCCTCGGTCGGGACAATGCTCTTGAGTTACTCCCGGACCTGGTGCGCTGGTACTCGCGTACGCACTTCATCGTCCTCACGGCCTACGACAGCTATGCCGTGATGGAGGGAGCGATGCAGGCGGGGGCGAAGGGGTTCATCCCGAAGTCGGCGACACTCGCGGAGATTCGCAGAGCGATTGATGCGGTCGCTCTCGGCGATACCTATCGCCACCCGAGTGTGCGACGCGTGGCGCCGAGCAGAGGGCGTGCCGCCCCCGTCAAGCGCCCCGATGCAGACGAGCTGGTCGTTCCGAAGCCAACGGAACTGGAAGTGCTGACGATGCTGCGGGAGGGCGTGTCGGGCCGCGCGATTGCGAGGCGGCTCAAGATCCACCATCGGACAGTCGAGGCAAGGATTCGTTCTGTGGGTGCCCGATTGGGAGGGGCGTCACGGATCGGTGTGTTGCGCTGGTTCGAGGAATACTTGGCACGGCGAGAGCGCTAGGTAAGAACTGCCCTGGTGGATATGCAGCGTGCTCGGCTGGACCTTCTACCGTGGTATGTGTGATCCCACAATTCCCCTCTCAGCTGCACGCGAGTAAGCTACCTGCACGAGTCCAGCCACACGGTTCGTATGGGCAGGTTCGGCTCGGAGGCGACCTTTGCGTGGCGAGACCGATTCGCCGAGCGGATAGCGATACATCGCAGATCGCTTCACGACATCACGGCAGTGCCCGATTGCGATCGGTACCTCGTTGGGACCATCCGACTCTCTCCGCTGGAGATCTAATGCCATTCCTTACGACGGCCGGGGTGTTGGCAGTCGGCCTCGGCGCTGGCCTCTCCGGTCAGGCGACTCCATGCGGACGAAACGCAATGTTCGCTGTCGTAGGGCGCGCCGGAAGCCCTACTCCCGAGCGGGTGAAGCAGCTGGCACTGTATGGTCTTGGCCTGACGATGGGGGCCGTCCTCATGGGCTCGGTGCTCGTCGGCATGAATGTCGGACTGCGCACGCTCATACCGGCCGCGCGCTTACCGATCGCGGGCCTCGGGGTCCTCATCGGCCTCGCCTACATCATCCTGCCGCTGGCCGGCGTCAGTCTCCGGGTACCAACGAGCCAGTGGGTCGTTCCCAGGTCATGGGGACACCAGGGTAGCGCACTCTTCGCCTTGAAATTCGGTGTGGTGCTTGGGATGGGGTTTCTGACGATCGTCCCGTTCGCCGGGTATTACCTGCTGGTGATCGTGCTGTTGCTGGTGCCGCCGGAGCTACCCCTCTGGGGCATGTTGACGTTTGCGGGGGCGAGGTGGCTCACAGCCGCTGTGAGTACCACATCGGCCATCATCGCGGAGCAGGCCGGCTACAACGTTACTCACGTTGGGCTCTCTCGCGGCCTCGGTCCAATCGATCAGTTTCTCCCGGTGCTTCGGACGGTCTCGTTAGTCGCCGGATTGGCACTCGCAGGGCTTTCCGTGCTCTAGTGTTGGCGTCCTGAAAATCACCATTCCCCCTACCACGCAGGAATCAGCATGCCCAATGTGGATCTTTCCGACGAAGGCTCTCAGACCCTGGAGCTCGAGGCCTATCATCGGCGGACGTGGCTTCAACGCCTTTCTGGAGCAGTTGTCGGTGCGGCCCTTGCAGCCGCAGGGTGTAGCCCAGACTCCCCGGGCCCCTCGGCAGCGAGTAGGGCGCAAGGGCCCTCCTTCCTGCGCAAAAGCCCTTCGGCAATGATCCGGGGGCCGCTTGCCACCCCCCTCGGTGTGCCGACGGTAAGTTGGCTTCCGCCAGGCTACATACACTCGTGGTCAATTCGAGACCCGGCGGACGGCTTTCGGCACGGCGACGAGCTTGTTGAAGGGCAATTTGTGATGTATCACCGTGACGGGGCACGGCAGGACGGCGCACATTTTCCGCTTGCGATCTACTTCGCGCCAGGGGCTGGTGGCTCGCTCGCCGGGACTGGCGGCGGCGTGCCAATCGTGCCCGTAGAGGTGCCGGTTGGAAGCGGATTCACTGCGGCGGGACAATACTGCGACGGAATGTGGCGCTTCCCGCTGAAGGATGAGGTGGGAGACCGGAAGGTGCCGGTGTGGGCTTCCGGCGAGGGTCACTTCCTTATCCTCGCACTCCCTGGCCTACAAGTCGGAATCTTCTCGCTCGCACGGAATGACGTTGGACTATCGTCGCTCCTGCGCGTTGCCAACGGTCTGCAGTTCGCGTGATCCAACTGAACACTCCAGACGAAGGCTTGCTCATCACCTCGTCGGTAGACGTGCTCTCGGGGTTACGTGTTGTCACCGGGATGATGCTGGTCGTCCCAGGCGCATACAAAGTCCTCCACCCTGGCGCACTCGATGCCGCCCTTACCGCGCTCGGATGGCTACAAGGGGGCAACCACGTGCGTGTGGTGGCATCTCGCGGGTTGGGACTACTTGAGGTGCTGGTTGGCGGAGTGTGCATGCTTGGAGGGTTCGGGTTCGTGGGAGCTCTTGGGACCGCAACACTCACGCTCTTCCTACTCGCAGTCAGCATCGTAATTCTGCGCCTCGCTCCCGAAGTCGAGTGCGGATGCTTCCCACCAGGGATGTCACCGACGTCCGGGCACCCGCGCCCTGGATGGCGCGTGGTGCGAAACACATGTTTGTTCGCCGCGGCGACAACCATCTTGTACCGCTCGATCACCTGACGGGCGAGCACCACAACGCCGCAGTGCTACTTGTAATGCGAGGAGCTCAGATGCTTGTTGGATTTGTGGTCAGTTACATCGTGCTGTGGGTGCTTGTTCTCGCCATGGGGCTGTCATTGTTTGCGCTCTATCGCGTCAATGGTCAGATGCTGCTCGCTACCCGCACCCCGAGCGAAGTTCCGGTCGGGGGGCGTGTGCCTATGCTCGAGGCGCTCGCCGTCAGTGGTGTGTCCGTGCGGCTGGGGCGGACCGATGGAAGGATTCAGGTCGTCCAGATTGTCTCTGGTAGCTGTGGAAGTTGCGATGGCGCAGTCATGGGACTAGGCGAGTGGATGGCGAACGCGCCCGAGGCGAGTGCCTGCGAGGTCGTCTTACTACTGACTGGGCCGGGGCCCGTCAAGCGCCTCCCAACGTCCCCTGGATCGCCACTCGCTCACGTCGTTCAGGATCCGAAATGGGACCTCGCTATGCGCTGGGGGTGTCGTCGTGTGCCATGGACGATGGTCATTGGCCCGGACGGGAGAGTGCTTGCGAGCGATTCGCCGGTCCAGCCTAGCGAGTTTCGTCAGCTCGTGATGGTTGCCCAGGCGAGCACCCACGTTCACCGCGACCCTGCATCGGCTACCCTCGCTTTCAGCTGACCGCCCCCACCCGTTTGAGGAGGAGACATTGTGATCGCTCGACTTGTACAATCGCTTATGGTCACGGCGCAGCGGATTGACTCCGGTGCCGTACCGTCTCGCGCCAGCCTTCTCACTCGGCGGGGATTTTCCTTCGTCGCGCTTTTTGCTGCCACCGGCGTCCGGGACCTCCGGGCCACCTCCTCGGTCATGGCGATGACAGTGCCGAGCAACTGCTATTTCCCCTGGGGGGAGTGCGCAAACTGTGGTGGCGCATCAGGACCTCCGGCGCCCTGCTATTTCGCCCCTGGCGTCTGTGACAACTGCCAGGCATGCTGGTGTTCGGGTACAACGGCTTGCTGTGACATTGTCTGTCCAACGGACATCGGTACAGGGATTCCGATCTACCTACGGTGCGGCTGTCGGTATGATTTCGGTGAATGCAACCTCCCGTCCAAGTGCCCGTAGGCACAAACCAGATGGTCGGCGAGGTGCCAGGGCGGCCTCGCTGTTGCGGCGCGCAACGTCGCATTGCGATTTGTGGTACGGTGTGGCACTTTCGTTGCTGCAGCTACCCTCTCGATTCAGTTCGGAAACTCAGGCACATCCCACCGGAGGAAAAATGAAGCACTTAATGTTGATCGCGATGGCTGTTGGCTCGGCCTCAGCATTGCCGAAATTCGCTTCGGTCGGTTCTGTTGCCTCGAATCCCGTCACTGCAACAGAGTTGCCTTCGCTCCAGAGGATTGCCCCGCGGATCATCATGGTTCACGGAGGGCTTGCTCCCAAGCGGATCTACCTGACAGACTGGAAGGAAAACTTGTCGGTAGTCAGTGCAATCTCGGTGATCCCCGCGGGTGCAGTGGGGTCCCTTCAGCTAGCGGGTCGCCAGTTCGTTGATCTGACCCTGTACTGGGAAGCCCCTCGCTGGGAACGGTTCCTCAAGAGCCCGGAGAGCCTCGCGCAGCTTGACCCGAATGCAGAGGAAGCAGGCAGAGGACGGCTGTACCTTCCCCGGGCCGGAGAGCAGGCAATCGTCATATATCAAAACGCCAATAGCTATCGGACGGTGTCGGCCGAGGCGATCGACATCTTGGCGAAGTACGGCGTTCG
The DNA here is from genome assembly GCA_038326215.1 of Gemmatimonadales bacterium. Classification (GTDB taxonomy): domain Bacteria; phylum Gemmatimonadota; class Gemmatimonadetes; order Gemmatimonadales; family GWC2-71-9; genus Palsa-1233. Next base: position 6,447 of record JBBQJU010000084.1, read on the forward strand.
GTGACGTTGGTCCCATTTGGATACCGTTCAGTGCAAGAGTGCAGCGGCTCCAGTGATCCGGTTGTCCTGACCCTGGATGATGAACTCGCTGGGGGTCAGGTGCCCGAGTGAGCTATGCGGTCGCACTTGATTGCAATCGCATCGCCATACTTCGATCTTCTCCCGCGCATCCGCCAGCTGATCATGCACGAAATCCATGCTCCACCGATCCTGCGTCCCCACGGGGGCCGGCGCCGGCCCGCGGTGCTTGCGCCGACGTATGCGGGCGCGCACCTGCATCCCCTCGAGTCGTTTGAGCCGCCGCACCCGCTTGAGATTCACGGCCCAACCCTCGCGCCGCAGGAGGAAGTGAAGGCGCTGGCACCCGAACCGCGGACGCGCCAAGGCGATCTCGCGAATCCGCACCCGCAGGACCGCCTAGGGATCGCGCCGGGGCAGTCGGTACCACGCCGTGCGGCTCAACTGAGCCAGCCGACACGCCCGCACGGTGCTCACCTAGTAGGTGGTGTGGAACCACTCGGCCAGTGCCCGGCGGCTGGTCGGCATCAGCCTTATTTCGGAGGGACTCGGTGAGCATGTGCTTGTCGAGGGCGAGGTCGGCCACCAACTGCTTCAGTGGGCGGTTTTCATCCTCACTTGGCGGAGGCGGCGGAGCTCACTAACCCCGAGCTGGGCGTATTTCTTTTTCCAGAGGTAGTAGGTCGCCTCGCTCACGCCGAGCTGGCGGCAGACGTCCGCCACCGGGGTGCCACTCTCGGCCTGACGCAGGGCGTAGGCGATCTGCTCTTCGGAGAACTTCGAGCGCTTCATGGATCCCTCCTCATGTGTCGTCGGGACCGCCGAAGCCAATCTACTCTAGTTTTGAACTGCCCAAGTTTTCAGGGGGGACGTTGGTGAGCAGGCCCTCCGGGGGGGTCTGTCGTCCAGCCAGATGGCTCCCGCGTCAATCTGGCGCTGAGCATCATGCTCCAGAGGGAGTTCACCGCACCGGCTGAGAGCGGTGGGCAGGCACTCCGCGAGGCCGACATTTCCGAAGGGTGGTGCGCGATTGTGGGCATGGCGTTGCGGTGGAGCCGGTCACCGCTGAGCGTCTCGTACAACGGTTGGTTGCGCTCGAAGAGATCACGATCTAGCCCCCGTCAAGATTTCCCAGTTAGGGGGCCGGCCATTCTTGCCGCTCCGGCAGGGATGGCCGCACATCCCGATCAGCGGGGTCGCCGCAATCCGTTGTATGGCAATGGGTTACAGCGGCCCCTCTGGCGGTGCAGTTCTTGCGATTTCGCACGGCGACCTCTGATCGGAGTCGCCGTGCGTCGTTTCGTCTTGCCCGCTCTCGCGTTCCTGCTGGTGCCGGTGGCCCAGGCCGGCGCCCAGACCACCACGGACACCACCGCAGTGGTCTGCCCGACTGGCCTGTCCGCTGCCGGGACGAAGGTCTGCACCGCGGCGCTCGACGGGATCACCATGATCCACCCGCTCGCGGCACTGCTGATGAACGGCGGCAATCCGCGGCTCGGCAGCGCCGGCGTGATCGGTCGCTTCGGGCACGTCGCCCTCGGCCTACGCGCGACCACGGCGATGGCGGTCGTCCCTGATCTGAAGTGGGCTGGCAACACCGACACCGTACCAGTTGGCCAACGGGTGCAGCTGTACGCACCACGCGTCGACCTCGCGATGGGCATCCTGCAGAAGCAGATGCCAATGGGCGTCGTCGGACTCGACTTCCTCCTCTCGGCACTCGTCATCCCCAAAAATCGCACCAACCTCTTCACCCCGGTCCCAGGGAGCCGCACCATCAAGGACGCGACGGTGGCACTCGATTGGGGTATCCGGGCGGGCATGACGAGCGCCAAGCTGCCGACCGTCTCACTGTCGATCATGAAGCGGTCAACGCCGACGGTGCAGATGGGTGGCACCACCAACGGCCAGACCACGGCGTGGACCTTCAACGCGTCGGCCATCAACATCCGCCTCTTCACAGGCAAGCGCGTTGGCTGGTTCGAGTTCGCGGTTGGGGCCGGCGCCGATCTGCTCTCCGGGAAGGGCGAGGTCGCCTATCGCGATCCAGGCACCGGCACCGTCGGTGACGTCCTCGAGCCGAAACTCTCCGGCATGCGGATCGTCACGGCGCTCAACCTCGGCGTGCACGTCGGTCCGCTGCATCTGGTCGGCGAGGGCGGTTATCAGGTGGGGTCGAATATGGCGCTGACGACGCGCTTCGCCGAGAACAACCCGAACGCGGGCAAGTTCTTCGGCGGGGTGGGAGTTGTGCTGGCGCGGTGACGCCGCTTGACTCTCAACGCATGCGGTGATGCCCCCCAGCCGCGCATTGGCAGGCGCGACCGGCGGGGAGCTCCGCGCTAGGCCCATGCTCGCCGCGGATTGTTCAGAATGTACCGGTGGACCCGCTCGGATCCTTTTCGCGAGAGAATGAACCGCACATCGAAACTGCGCTGCCAGAGTCGCTCCTCGGGCTGGAGCAACCGGGCGGCACGTGCGCGCCTAGTGGCATCAGCCTTCATTCCGTTCATCACGACGGACAGCGATCCGTTGCGGTCGCGTGGTACGCGCCGCCACGACAAGACGCCGTGGATGTGGTTCGGCATCAGCGTAAACGTCCCCAGGGTGATCCAGGGACGAAAGAACGGGATTGCCAACCATGCCGCTTCAACGGCCACGCCGATTGGGGAAGGGATCAGTGCTGCATTCCGGATGCGACCGAGTAGCGGGCGCCGATACGCCGTCACGATCGTGACGAAGTAGCAGCCCGGGGCGGCGTAATCCATTTCCGGAATCCTGTGTCCACGATTCATGCACCAGTATGGCACGCACAGGCAACATCGGCGTGACTGAAAATTTCGCGCCGGCGCCGATCCGCGCGTCGTGAACCGATCACATCGTTCCCGGCACGGCGCGGCGATGTTACCGTCTCCAGCCGCGGCCGGATTCGCGCAGTCGTTGGCCTGGCACCCGGATGGTTCCGTCTCCAGCCGCGGCCGGATTCGCGCAGTCGCTGGCCTGGCACCCGGATGGTTCCGTCTCCAGCCGCGGCCGTCAGGCCGCGGCATCCAACCGCGCCGCGATGCCTATCCTGTCCGGACGGTTGCCGCGGCCTGACAGCCGCGGCTGGAGCCGGGACGATTGTCCCGCGGCGCGGACTATTTGCCCTTGACCATCCCCATCCCCGACACCGTCACATCGACATTATGCGTCACACGGATGCCGAAGATGCCGTCGGTCGAGGTGAGCTTGTCGGCCCCGACGGTCACCGCCTTGTCGAAGCTCTGGACCGCCACACCGTTCACGACGCATGACGCGGTGCCGCCCTTCACCCGCCAACCCACGGTGTTGGTCGACTTCCCCGCGGCATCGGCCTTCTGCACCGACGCGTGCTCGACCGGGCCGGCCAGCGTCGTCACCTTGGCGCCGTGGAAGGTCTTCACGGCATAGCTGCCGTTGCC
>JBBQJU010000085.1:0-9864 GCA_038326215.1 Gemmatimonadales bacterium
GTCAGCGCGTCGCGGAGGGCGGTCAGTGACGTCAGGACGCCGCTGTCGACCAGCAGCTGCTGACCGCTGTGCACGGTGTCCACCAAGATCCCATCACCCACTTCGGCCTGACGTCCGGTCGCGGTACCGACGTAGGTGCCATTCAACTGGAACGGCGGGGCATCGGTGGCCAGGCCGCCGAAGAGGTAGTCATTGCCGAAGCGGAGGTTGCCGAGCGAGATGGCCTGATCAATGAGACTCTGGACCTCGACGGCGGTCGCGGCGCGGGTGGCCGCGTTGCCCGTGCTGCTGCCTTGGGCGGTCGCCAGCTCTTTGGCGCGCGAGAGCAGATCGCCCAGCTGATCGAGCGTGGTTTCCTCGGCCGCCTGCCGCGATTGCACCGAGGTGACCGAGCGGCGATACTGCTCGACCGCCCGCAGCGCGGTGTCACTGGCGAGCACCTGCGATCCCGCGATCGGGTCGTCGGAGATCTTCGAGTTCCGCAGTCCAGTCGAGACCTGATCGGAGGCACGCAGGAACTGCGCACCCTGTTCCTGGAGGTTGCGGAGGAGCCGCTCCTGCATCACGCTGTTGGTAATCCGCATGGCCCTGCGACTCCCACTCAAAAGGATGACTCTCCATCACTTATCGACTATTTTGGTGAGAGTATGAGTCCGGCCCCACGGACGCCCCCACTGAAATCGAGGACGCCACCCTGCGGCACACGCCCCCGATGCTGTGACCACGATTCTCTGTGTTGACCAAGAGCCGGCTGTCGCCGCCCTCTTCGAGCAGATTCTCCTCGACCTCGGCTATGGGGCGGTGCTTGCCGACTCCGCCACCGAGGCGGTCAGCCGCCTCGATCGGGGAGGCATCGACCTCGTCCTCGCTGATCTGATGCTCGCCGACCACGACGGGCAAGCCTTCCTCGAACACCTCCGCACTCGCGATCCGCTGGTTCCCTTCATCGTCGTCTCCGGCGATTCGTCGATCGAGCAGGCGGTGATGGCGATGCGCTCGGGGGCCACGGATTACGTGGTGAAGCCGGTCCGCGCCGAGAAGCTGCAGATCACCATTCAGCACGCGCTCGAGTATGCCCGGCTCCGGCAGGAGAACGAGGCGTATCGGCAGGAGATCTCGCGGATCCACTCCACCCGAAAGGTGGTCGGGCGGAGCGCGGCGATGCGGGAGCTGCAGGAGATGGTCGCCACCGTCGCGCCGACGCGCGCGTCGGTCCTGCTCGAAGGGGAGTCGGGGACCGGCAAGGAGTTGATCGCCCGCGCCCTCCACGATCAGAGCCCCCGCAGCCATCGACCGATGATCACGATCAACTGCGCCGCGATGCCGGAGGGACTGGTCGAGAGCGCCCTCTTCGGACACGAGAAGGGCGCCTTCACCGGGGCGACCGCACGCGCCGCCGGTGCCTTCGAACGGGCCCACGGCAGCACGCTGCTGCTCGACGAGATCTCGGAGATGCGGTTGGACCTGCAGTCGAAGCTGCTCCGCGCCATTCAGGAGCAGGAGTTCGAGCGGGTCGGTGGCCGCGAGCCGATCAAGGTCGACGTGCGCCTGATCGCCACGACCAACCGCGACCTGCGCACCGAGATCGCCGCCGGCCGATTCCGCGCCGACCTCTACTACCGGCTGCAGGTGGTGCCGATTCGGACCCCGCCGCTCAGGGAACGGCCAGAAGACATCCCGCTGCTGGTCCAGCACTTCCTGCGGACCGCCGCCGATCACCTGGGCGTCGCCGTGCCCGACGTCCCCGAAGCCACGATGGACTACCTCCAGAGCTACTCGTGGCCCGGCAACGTCCGCGAGCTCTCGAATGCCATGGAACGCGCCGTGATCCTGGCGCGCGGTCGGCCGATGTCCACCGGGCTGTTCTCGGACCACCTCCACGTGCTGGAGTCGCCGCAGAGCGTCGCGCTCAGCCGCGTCAGCCCGCCCAGCCCATCCACCCCGGCCGCCGACGGCGAGATGCCCCTCAACCTCGCCGACCTCGAACGCATCACCATCGAGCGCGCCCTCGCCGCCACCGGCGGGAACCGCACCCGCGCCGCCCGCCTCCTCGGCATCTCCGAACGCACCCTCCGCAACAAGCTGAATTCCCCCAACGCCGCCTAACCCCCCTCGGCAAGGTTGACCGAGCGCCAAGGGGAACTTTCTTCCGCACTCCCCCGAATTGACGCGCCGCGATAATTGGTAAGCTGTTGGAGCAAAACACTTTACGTTGTTTGCTCCGTCCGGGAATGACGCTTGCATCAGAAGCCGGTGGACCACCACCTGGAGCGATGATGATCAGCGGCTTGTTTGGCCAGGGTACCATCACCCACCAACTGCGCGGCGGGCTCGAAGAACAGAGCGCGACCCACAAGGCGATCGCCGCCCGGGTAGCGAACGCCGCGCAGCAGAGCGCGACCTCCGGCTTCGCCGGCCAGCTGGATGCGTCCCTGGCCGCGCGCGACGCCGACCTCCAGCAGGACATGGCCTCACTCGCTGATACCCAGCTCCGGTACGAAGCCACGACCAAGCTCCTCCAGAAGTCCTACGGCGACCTCCGGACTGCGATGCGCGACCGTGGCTGAGCCAGGCGGCGGCTTCCCGATCACGTCGCGGCCGTTCCGGCAACTCCTCGGGCCGCTCGGCATCAGCGCTGGCGGCATGTCGCGTCAGCAGAAGTTCATCGAGGTCATTGCCACCAACATTGCCAACGCCGAGACGACGCGGACCGCCCAAGGCGGACCGTACCAGCGGCAGGTGGCGGTGGCGGGTGGCGATCCGGCGACGGGCGCGATGACGACCTCGGTGGTGACGGACAAGACCGCCGGCCGCATGGTCTACGACCCGGGCCACCCCGACGCAGATGCCACGGGGTACGTCCACTATCCCAATGTCGATCTGGCCACTGAGACGGTCGACTTGATGATCGCGCGCCGCCTGCACGAGGCGAATGCGACCGTCTTCCAGTCGGCCAAGGCGATGTTGCGCCGCGCCCTCGACATCTGACCGACTTTTCGGAGCACGACGCGTGACGATTTCGCGGGTTCCAGCGACACCGATCTACCCGACGCCGCCCGCGGCCCCTGCCGCGCGCGGCAGTGCGCCGGTTGCAGCCTCGCCGTCTTCGGCGCTGGCACCGGCCACCAAGCCGTCGCCGCTCTGGAGCGTGCTTACCGCGGAAGAGCGCGCCTTCTTCCTGAGCACGGCCGCGCTTGGCTCGCTGGGCTACGGGCCCACGGGCGCCGTGACCCGCGAGGCCGACGCCCCGATCGGCCAGCGTCTCGACGTGAGGGCCTGACCCATGAGCAGTCCGATTCTTCCGATTCGCCCGGGCATCTCCCCGCTCGCCCCCAGCGCGGCGGCACCGATCGGCATGAGCGACAGCGATGCTCCGTTCGGCGATCTCCTCAAGCGTGCCCTCGGTGATGTGACCGGCATGCAGGATCGGAAAGAAGACATGATCGGCGCGTTTCTCCGGGGCGAACCTGTCGAACTCCATCAGGTGATGGCGGCCGCCGAAGAGGCCTCGCTCTCGCTCGAGCTGCTGGTCGAGACCCGGAACAAGCTCACCGATGCGTATCGGTCCATCATGAACATGCAGGTCTGACGGGATGTTCGACGCCTTCCGTGGACTCGACGCGAATCGACGCTTCCTGGTGCTGGGGCTGGCGGCGGTGTTGCTGGTGGCCGCGGTCTTCCTTGGCCGTCAGGCGAGTGCGCCGACCTATGTCTCGCTGTTTCAGGGGCTGCCGCTCGCCGAAGTTGGCAAGATGACGGATGCCCTCACCAAGGCGTCGATCCCCTACCGGCTCGAGGGTGAGGGGACGCAGCTGATGGTGGCACAGGGCGACGCGGCGCGTGCGCGCGTGTTGTTGGCGCAGGATGGGTTGCCGAACGAGGGGCGGCCTGGGCTCGAACTGTTCGACAAGCCCTCCTGGGGGATGACCGACTTCACCCAGCACGTCACCTACCGACGGGCGCTGGAGGGGGAGCTGGCGCGCACCATCGGCACCTTGAAGGGCGTCGAGCGGGCTCAGGTGCATATCGGACTCCCCGAGTCGTCGGCGTTGCGCCGCTTGGAGCGGCCGGCGCAGGCGGCGGTCGTGCTCTCCCTCCGCGGCACCGAGCCACTCTCGCCGGAGCAGGTGCGCGGCATTGCGCAGCTGGTGAGCAACAGCGTCGAGCGGCTCGCGGTCGAGGATGTCGCGGTGCTCGACGACAGTGGTCGGCCGCTCTCCGGCCTCGGTGGCAGCGAGACGACCAGCGGGATGGCGCTCTCCTCGCGGCAGCTGGAGTTGCAGCAGACGGTGGAACAGCATCTCGGCGCCAAGGTCGAGCAACTGCTCACGACCGCCGTCGGTGTCGGCGACGTGCGCGTGCAGGTCTCGGCGCGGCTCAACTTCGATCAACTCGATCGGACGGTCGAGGCCTACGATCCGCAGGGACGCGTGCTGAGCAATGAAAGCCGCAGCGACGGGGGCGATTCGGCGACGGCGCCGGTCGGCGGCCCCCGCGTGATCAACCTCGAATACAAGACCTCCCGCACCGTCGAAAAGTTGATTGCCGGCGTCGGCAACGTCACCCGCCTCTCGGTCTCGGCGATGGTCAATTCGCGCGCGCTCGACGGAGGCAAGGGGCTCCCGGAGGATCAGCGGGCGCAGCTCGAGACGCTGGTCCGAACCGCGGTCGGGTTCGACTCGCTGCGTGGCGATCAGGTGACGGTGGCGGCGGTGCCGTTTGGCGGTCCGACGCCCGAGAAGGTGATTCCCGTCACGAAGGACGAGGCCCCGACGACGTCGATCATCGAGACGGCGGGCCGGTTGACCTATCCGGTCGCGTCGGTGCTGGCGATCATCGTCGCGCTCTTCCTCGGCCTCCGCGCCTTGCGCGGTGGTGGTGGCGGGGTCCGGCCCTCCGGAGCGCCCATGCTGGCTGGGCAGGACAACTCGTCGGCCGTGCTGCCGATCGCGGCCACGCCCGAGGCGGTGCAGCTGCGCACCCGGGCCCAGAGTGAGTCGCTCGCGGCGCCGGAAGCCTCGGCACGCGTGGTGCGCAGCTGGCTCGCGGAGCCGACGGGATGAGCGCGGTCGCCACGCGCTCCCCACGCCTCGCTTCCCTCAGCGGGACGCAGAAGGCGGCGATCCTCTGTCTCGCGCTCGGTGCCGAGGCGTCGGCGCGCATCCTCCAGCAACTTGGCCCCGAGGATATCGAGCAGCTCTCGCGCGAGATCGCCCGCACCGGGATGGTCCAGTCGGAGACGGTGGACGCCGTGCTTCTCGAGTATCGCGACGTGCTCCGGACCGTCGAGTCGAACGCGGAGGGTGGTGCCGAGTATGCGCGGCAGATGCTCGAGACCGCACTCGGTGGGGCGAGGGCGCGCTCGGTCTTCGATCGGATCACCAAGGAGCCGGAGGAGATCGGTCTCTCGCGTTTCCGTCGTGCGTCGCCCGATGTCCTCCACAGCGTGTTGCGCGGTGAACATCCCCAGACCGTTGCCCTGGTGCTGGCGCACATCGCGCCGAAGCTCGCGTCCGGCGTGCTTGAGGCGATGGGGCCGGAGTCGGCCGGCGAGGTGCTCTTCCGGATCGCCCAGATGGAGCGCGTCGCGCCGGAAGTGCTGCAGATGGTCGAGGACTCGATCGGGGCGCGGGCCGATCTCACGCTGTCGCAGGCCATGACGGCGGCGGGCGGGCCGGGCGCGGCCGCGCGGATGCTGAATCAGCTGGCGGGCGGGCGGGAGACGGTGTTGCTGGATGCGGTGGGGAGTCGTGACAGCACGGTGGCGAGCGCGATTCGCAACCTCATGTTCGTCTTCGAGGACCTCCTCCTGCTGGAGAGCCGCTCGATGCAGCGCGTGCTGCGCGATGTCGACAGCAAGTCGCTCGCGCTGGCCCTCAAGGCGGCAAGCGACGACCTCACCAAGCACATCTTCGCCAACATGTCCGAGCGTGCCGCGGGCGCATTGCGCGAGGAGATGGAATTGCTCGGCCCGGTGAAGGTGCGCGACGTCGAGGCCGCCCACGTGACGATCGTCACGGTGGTGCGCGACCTCCAGGAAGCCGGCGAAATCCAGGTGGAGCGGGGGGATGACGAAGTCATCGCCTGAGACCAGCGCGGCGGGCGTACTCGCCTGGCAGCCGCCGGACCTCCGGACCGTCCCGGCGCCGTCGGTCGGCGGCGTGGTGTCGGCAGGGCCGACGGTCGAAGAGGCCGCCTATCAGCGCGGCTATGCGCAGGGGCAGGCGGACTACGCCGAAGCGCGCGAGCACGAGCTGGGACAGGTGGTTGGTGGCGCGCGCGCCGCGGTGCATGCGCTGGAGACGGCCGCCGATACGCTCCGCAGTCAACTGGCCACCACGGTCCACGCACTGTCCCTCGCGATCGCACGGCACCTCGTGGAGCGTGAGTTGACGCAGTCGCCGATCGATGTCCAGAAACTCGTCGACAAGGCGTTGGCGCTCGCGCCGACGTCCGGGGCGGTCGTGGTCCGGTTGAATCCGGGCGACCTCGCGGCGTTGCAGGAAATCGGCGGCACCGCGGCGCTTGCCACGACCGCACTCGAGCTGCGCTGGACCGCCGATGCCACCATCTCCCGCGGCTCCTGCCTCGTGGAAACGGCCGTGTCGGTGATTGATGGCCGCGTCGATCGCGCGCTGCTCGACCTCTATGAGCGGCTCCGCGATGAGTGACGTCGCGCTGCTCGAATCGGCCCTCGGCCGTCTCAAGACGCTGCCGCGTCTGGTCCAACTCGGGCGCGTCACCCGCGTCATCGGCCAGGTGGTCGAGGCGTCGCAGGTGCCGGTGGCCGTGGGCGAGGTGTGCCGACTCTCGACCGCACAACGCAGTGTGCTGGCCGTTGTGGCGGGCTTTCATGATCGCGGCATCCTCCTGCTGCCGATCGGTGAGCTCGAGGGGATTCACCCGGGCGCGATGGTGGCCCCGCTCGGACGGTCGCTCTACGTCGCGGCGGGGCGCGGGCTGATCGGTCGAGTCCTCGATGGTCTCGGCCGCCCGATTGACGGCCTCGGCCCGGTGGGGCCGACCGTCTCCCGCTCGCTCTACAGCGATCCGCCCAATCCGCTCGAGCGTCCACCGGTCGACACGCCATTCAGCACCGGCGTCCGCGCCCTCGATGGCCTGGAGTCCTTTGGGCGCGGGCAGCGCGTCGGCATCATGGCGGGCTCCGGGGTCGGCAAGAGTGTGCTGCTCGGGATGATCGCGCGTGGTGCGTCCTCCGACGTGAACGTGATCGCCCTGCTCGGCGAGCGCGGCCGCGAGGTGCGCGAGTTCATCGAGCGCGATCTTGGCCCGGCCGGCTTGGCGCGTTCGGTGGTGATCGTGGCGACGTCCGATCAGGCCGCCGTCGTGCGCGCCACCGGCGCACTCGTAGCGACCACGATTGCCGAGCACTTCCGCGATGAAGGGAAGGCGGTGCTGTTGATGATGGACTCGGTCACCCGCGTCGCGATGGCGCTGCGGGAGGTCGGCTTGTCCGTCGGTGAGCCGCCGACGACGAAAGGGTACCCGCCGTCGGTCTTTGCGGCGCTGCCGCGATTGCTGGAGCGCGCCGGCAACGGCCGCGTCGGCAGCATCACGGCGCTCTACACCGTGCTGGTCGAGGGCGACGATTTCAACGAACCTGTTGCCGACGCGGCCCGGTCGATTCTCGACGGCCACGTAGTGCTGGCACGACGCCTTGCCGCGGCCAAGCAGTTTCCGGCGATCGACGTCCTCGAAAGCGTGAGCCGCGTCCGCGACGCCGTGGTCGACCCGGAGCATCGCGCTGCTGCGAACACCTTGATTCGCCTGGAAGCGGCGTTTCACGCGCACGAGGACCTGATCTCGGTGGGTGCCTACAAGCCGGGTGCCAATCGCGCCGTCGATACGGCATTGGCGATTCGCGCCGAGATGCTGGCGTTGCTGCAGCAGCGGCCCGACGAACCGAGTCGCTTCGCGCTGGCGCGCGATGCCGTGGTCGCGCTGGCGCATCGCGCCACGCTGATCGAGCAGGGAGGCACACCATGAAGCCGTTCAAGTTCTCGCTCCAGCGCATCCTCGACTTGCGGGCTGCCGCCGAGCGGCAGCAGGCCTCGGCGCTTGGCGATGCCCTCCAGCACGAGGCGACGCAGCGGGCCACCTCCGAGGCGCGGGCCGAGCAACTCGAGCAGGTGCACGAGCAGGTCGAACAGCAGACTGGCACGCACCCAGCGGCCGCCGGGCTGCACCATGCCTATCGATTGACCGTGGACGCGGCCGAGGCACGCCTCGAGGCGGTGGAGGCGGCATTGCGTGAGGCGGAGGGCCGGCGTGCGGAGGAGGACCAGCTCTTCGCCGAGGCGCGGATGGCACGCCGGACGCTGGAGAAGCTGCGCGAGCGTCGCGAGGCGGACCACGCGATCGAATCGGGGCGCGAGGAGCAGCGTGACCTCGATGAGCTCACCCGCCGTTCGCCGAAGGATTCCGACATGGAGAAGACCGCATGAAGATCGCTGTGATCGTGCCGGTGGCACTCGTGCTTGGTCTGGGCCTCGGCACCGCCGCCGGACGCATGCTGCACCCGCCCGAGGCGCTGCCGGCAGAGGCGGATTCCTCGGGTGGCGAGAAGCAGGACGCCGTGAAGTCAGCAGGGGCGGCGCCGGAAGGCGAATCGACCGGCGCGGAGAAGCCGGCCGAGAAACCAGCCGAGTCCCACGCAGCCGACAGCGCGTCGACGCCGATGACGCCGGTCCCGCTCGACGCCACACCGGCTGCGCCGGCGGGGAAGGCCGTTTCGGGGGCCGAAGTGCAGCGGATGGCGAAGATCTTTGATCGCCTCCCCGCCGCGGATGCAGCCGCACTGGTTGGGCAGATGAGCGACGCCGAACTGGAGGGCATCCTTCGCACGATGGACGTCGCCAAGGCGGGCGACCTCATCGCGGTGCTCCCCAAGGCTCGCGGTGCGGCGCTCAGCAAACGGCTCCTGACGCCGGCGGCGAAGCCATGATGCCGGCCGCCATTGGTGCAGTGCTGTCCGTCCAGGCGGCCCCACCTGCGGTGGACGGCGAGGTGGCTGATCCCACGGCGTCGCGGCCCTTTCTCGCGGCGCTCGCCGCGGCGGTCGCGGCGCCCGTCGCCCCGCCGGCTCCCCTGCCGGCAGTCGAGGCGCCGATGGCGCTGCTCGACTCGGTGCTGGTCGACGAGACCGAGGTGACGGCGACGACCGGGGACAACCTGACGACGGAGGGCGACGGGGCACATGCCTCGGACGCTGCGGCGCGCCCATCGCTGGACGGAGCGGGGGACACCACGGGCGCGCTGCTTCGGGTGATGCTCGCGGATCGTGCTGCGCCGACCGTCGCGCATGCGATCGTGATGACCCCTCCCGCCGCCGAAGAATCTCCCCGGGGTGAAGCGACTGCCGCCGTGGCGGACGCGGACACACGCGACGCCGAGCCCGCCGACGCGACACCCTCACGCCATGCGCACAGTGCACCGGCCCATTCGACCAGCGCGGCGACACCGTCGGTGAGTGACCTCACCACCGTCGCGGCCGCGCCTGCGCCGTCGACCTGGCAGGGTGCGCTGCAGTCGCATGCCAGCGCGCCGCGTCAGGCGGCCCCTGATGCCGCGCCGCCCGCCGAGGCGCCGCCCGCCGCGATGTTGCCGTCGCCCGAGCGTGCGGCCGGTGCAGTGGGCGGTCGGCCATCGGGTGCCGCGGCGAGCACGGCCGCCGGTGTCTTGGCGGCCATGCACGCCGCGCATCTGTCGTCCGCCGATGCAGCGCCGAAGGGTGCGCCGTCAGCCCCACCCGCCGCCCCGTTCGTCGCGGCGCTGGTGCAACCGTCGGTGCCGATGCCGAGCTCGGAGCCACCGATCGATGGCGTGGTGACCAGCGCGACCATG
>JBBQJU010000086.1:0-9709 GCA_038326215.1 Gemmatimonadales bacterium
GACCATCTCCAGTCCCTTGGCATCCATGGCTTCGGTGACGATCATCAACCCAGTTTCCGCACGCGCCACGGCCAGCAGTTCGAGGCCGAGCTTCCCCAGCCCCTGGAAGGCATAGGGCGACGAGCGCGGCTTGAAGGCGCCGGCCCGGAGCACCGTGGCGCCGGCGGCCTTCACCTGGCGCGCGGCGAGGAGGATCTGCTCCTCGCCTTCGACCGAGCAGGGGCCCGCCATGATGATGACCTCGCGGCCCCCGATCGTCGAGCCATCGGGGAGCGAGATCCGCGTTGGCTCCGGCTTCCATTCGCGGGAGACCTGCTTGTACGGCTTGGTGACGTGGATCACCTCGGCGACGCCGGCCAGCGCCTCCACGCGGGAGGAATCGACGCGACCATCATTGCCCACCAGCCCGACGGTGGTGCGCTGGCGGCCCGGCATCGGGCGCGCCTCGTACCCCATGGTCTCGATCACCTCGACCACGTCGGCGATCTGCTCCGGCGTGGCGTCCTGCTTCATCACGATCAGCATCGGTCAGGTCCGAGTATGGTAGTGGTCAGGCCGCAGGGGTGGTCTGCTCGCCGAGACGCACCCCGACGATGGTGGATACACCCGGCTCCTGCATCGTCACCCCGTAGACCGCGTCGGCGGACTGCATGGTGCGCGGGTTATGGGTGATGACCAGGAACTGGGTCTGGCCCTTGAATTGGTCGAGCAACCGGATGAAGCGCCCGACGTTGGCATCGTCGAGTGGCGCGTCCACTTCGTCCATGAGGCAGAAGGGGTTCGGCTTCGTCAGGTAGATCGCAAAGAGGAGCGACGTCGCCACCAGCGTCCGTTCACCGGACGAGAGGAGGTGGATGCGCTGGGTCTTCTTGCCGCGCGGCGAGGCATGGATCTCGATCTCGGCCTCCAGCGGGTCATCCGGATCGGAGAGGCGCAGGTCGCATTCGCCACCGCCGAAGAGCGTCTGGAAGACGGAGAGGAAGTTCTCGCGGATCGCCACGAAGGTCTCCGCGAAGAGCGCCTTGGCGGTGCCGTCGATTTCCTTGATGGCCTGCAGGAGCGCCTGTCGTGCGGCGACCAGGTCGTCGCGCTGCGCCTGGAGGAAGCTGGCGCGCTTGCTCTCCTCGGCGTGCTCCTCGACGGCGAGGGCGTTGACCGGACCGATCTGTTCCAGCGCGGCGGCGATTCGCTCCGCCTCGGTCTCCAGCGTCTCGAGATCGAGGTCAAGGACCGGTGCCGCTTCGGCCAGTTCGTCGAAGGGTCGCTTCCACTCGGTCTCGACGCGCTCCACGATGCGGGCGCGCTGGGCGGTGGCCTCGGCGACGCCGAGCTCGAGGCGATGGTGCTCCTCGCTCATCGACTCGACCGACCGCCGCACCTCGGTCAGGTCGGCCTCGACGTCGGTGAGCTTGGTGTCCGCCGCCTGCAGCGCACCCTCCGCTTCACCAGCCGCCGTCTCCAGCGCCATCAACTGCTGTGCCCGCTCATCACGACCACCCTGCCACGCACTGCGCTGGGCTTCGAGTTCGAGCGTGTCGGCGTCGAGGCGCGCGATCTCCTCGGTCCGGATGCGGCCGGAGGTCTCGGCTTCGGCGATGACGCGCTCGGTGCGCGAGATGGCCTCGTTCGCCGCACGGAGTCTGGCGGCGATGTGCGCTTCCTGCACCTGCCACTGCGAGCGCGCCTCGCGGGCCAGCTCCTGCTCCGCTTCGAGTTCGGTCAGTTGCGCGCGAGTGGTGACCAGCGCCTCATCGAGACGGGCGCGTGCCGCACTCCCTTCGGCCAGCGCGGTCTCGACCTCGGTGGCGCGCTGCTCGGCACGGGTGAGCCGCTCACGGAGGCGACCACGCTGCGTCTCCGCCTCGGTGATCTCGCGGTCGAAGTTGGAGACCCGTCGGGCGAGGTCTTCCCGCGCGGCAATCGCCTGCCGCTCCGCTTCACGCAACCGCTCGGCGGCCTGCTGGGCCTCTCCGGCGGCGGCGTCGAGTGCCAGCAACTCGGCGGCGGTCCGGTCACGACGGCTGTCTGCGTCCGCGAGCGCGGCGCTGCGCTTGGCGAGATCGCGGCCAAGCGTCTGCAGCTCCGCCCGGCGACGAATGGGGCCTGAGGCGGCGGCAGGGCCGGTCAGGAAGACGACCCCATTGGCGCGACGCAGACCACGGCCTCCGCCCTCGAGCACCTCGGACCCGCCAACGAGTGCCTTCACCCAGTCGGCCGCCAACGGATCGACGCGCAGTGCCGTCTCGGCGAGTGCACTGGCGTGCACCGGGCCAGGCGCCACTGGGAGGAGGATCAGCGTGCCCGGCTGCTCCTCGGCATGCCACGCCTGGATGGCGGGAATCGCGGAGGCATCGCGGACGAGAACCGCATGGACGTAGTCCCCGAGCAGCTGCTCGGCGAGCTCGGCCTGATCCCCCTCGGTCGAGATGTAGTCCGCGAGCGGCCCGAGGACCTGGTCACCGAAGCGACCGCGCCCGGCGAGCAGGGCGGCCGCGGCCGGGGCCAGCCAGACCCGGTCGCGCTCCAGCGCCTCGAGGGCGGAACGACGCGCGGTGATTCGCGCCACGTCCTCCTCGATCGTGCGACGCTCGGCGAGTTCCCGCGCCTCGCGGTCGCGTGTCTCCCGGAGCAGCAGCCGCGACTGTTCGGCTGCCGCGGCCCCCTGTCGAGATTCGGCGCTGTGCCGGTCGGCAACGTTGCTGGCGTCGGTGAGCTTTTCGCCGGTGGACTGGCGTTCCTGGGTCAGGTGGGCGACGTGCGCCTCTTCCTGTGCCACGCGCTCGCGCAGTGAGGCGAGCTCGCCATCCAGTGCCGTCCGCTCACCCTCGAGCGAACGCAATTGCTGCGCAGCCTGCTGCAGCTCCTGCTCCATCCGGCGCACCACGTCGCGTTGACCGGCGAGGCGCTGTCGCACGGCCTGTTCGGCCTCGGCCCGGCCGGAGAGCTCGCCCTGCACTCGCTGATGCTCGGTGTCGGCGCCCTGACGCTCTTCGGTGGCGGTGCCGAGTTCGAGACGGGCCTGTTGCAAGCGGACTTCGGAATCCCCGCGCTCGAGGGTAGCACGCTCGCGACGCTGAGCGGCATTGGCCAGCCGCTCGGAGGCGACGGCAAGGTCGCCGTCGAGTTTGCCGAGCGCGACGCGGGCGTGGCCGAGATCGTCGACAACCGCGGTGCGATGGCGCTCGGCGGTCGCGCGCGAGGTCACCGCCTCTTCACGGGCCGCCTCGACCAGCGCGAGCCGCTCGCGGGCCTGCGGCAGCAACTCGGTCAACTCGGCATGGCGGCGCTCGAACGACTCGGCGTCTTCGGCCAGCTGATCGAGGCGACGCCGCGCGAGCGTGAGCGTCACGGCGAAGCGCTCTTCCGTCAGGGAGACGTGCCGCTCGGCCTTCCCGCGCTGACGGGCGAGTGAGCGCACCTGCGACTGCACTTCGGCGATCAGGTCTTCCAGGCGCTGCAGGTCGTTGGCCGTTTCTTCCAGGCGACGCGTCGTGCTGTGTCGACGATCACGATACAGACCGACGCCGGCCGCCTCCTCAAAGAGCGAACGCCGCTCGTCGGCGCGGTCGGAGAGGAGGAGGTCGATCATCTTCGCTTCGATCACCACCCCCGCGTCACTGCCGAGTCCGGTGCCGCGCAACAAGTCCTGCACGTCGCGAAGCCGCGCTGGGGCGTTGTTGAGCAGGTAGTCGCTCTGGCCCGACCGCGAGAGCCGTCGGGTGATCACGACCTCGGTGTACGGCGTGGGCAACTCGCCCTCGCTGTTGTCGAGGTACAGCGACACCTCCGCCACATTGACGGGCCGCCGCGTGGCAGCGCCCTGGAAGATCACGTCCTCCATCTTGCCGCCGCGCAACAGTCGCGCGGACTGCTCGCCGAGCACCCAGCGCACCGCATCGGAGACGTTGGATTTGCCGCAGCCATTCGGCCCGACGATCGACGTGACCCCCTGATCGAAGGTCATGGTCACGGTGTCGGCAAACGACTTGAAGCCGGACAGTTCCAGCTTGGTGAGCTTCATTGCGGAGTCGGTATTGGGGTCGGCGTCGACGGGACCCCCCGCCCGGCGGGCAGGGGGATCACCGGAATCCTGAAAGATAGCGGGGGCGGGAAGCCCCGGGGGTCAGGTCCCGGGATCGGTCGCGAAGATGAAGTAGGTCCGGCCGAGGCGCTTGCCGTCGGCGTCGGCCTCCTCGCGGGTGCGGTAGGGGCCGATGACGACCCGGTAGGGCTCGTCGGGGCCCTTCGGCTGGAGGAGTTGGGCCGCCCAACCGGCGCCCTTGAGCTGGTCCACCAGCGCCTTGGCGAAGTCCTGATTCTGGGAGGCCGAGACCTGCAGGTAGAGCCGCTGGCCCGTCTCCCCCGGCTGGGTGGGGGCGGGCGGGGGGACGGGCGTGACGGGCTCGTCCGTGACCGGGGTGGTGGGTGTCGTCGCGACCGTGCTGGTGTCCTTGCCACTGTCGGCGGTGGCGGGCTCCACGGCGGCCACGGAGACCTCCTGTGCCACCCCCTTGGGGAGCCAGGGGACCGTGAGGTAGATGTCGGCCGCTGCGCCCCGCAGGCGGGCCACCGGGCCGGGCACCGCCCGGAGGAGGTCCCACGCCACGAGGTCGTCGCCGTCCCGAACAATCAGTGACTTGCTCCCGGCGACCAGTGGCAAGTCCGCGGCCCAGGTGGACTGGACCGTGGCGGCGACTTCCCAGTGGACGAGGTCAACCACCCAGATCGAATCGCCCTCGAGGGGGCGGCCCAGCAACCAGCGTCCCGTCCGGTCGACTCGGAGCGCGCGCGCGGTCCCCGGCAACTTGAGGGTCTTCATCTCGTTGCCGGAGAAGCGGTCGATCATGACCAGATCGTCACGACTCCGGGCGACGTAGAGCCGGTGGCCCGAGGGCGAGAAGGCCGCGACGGTCGGACTCCCCTTCATTGCCACGAACTTCGGTCCCGGCTTTCCCGAGGGTTCGACGTAGACCAGCCCTGAGTCGGTCGCGACGACGAAGTAATCGCCGTACCAGGTGCTTGCCATCTCGCCGCCGGGCACTTCGAAGCGGCGAAGCTCCCCCTCCTCGCCGATGACCTGCGCGAGTCGGCTGCGTCGCGAGTACGCCACCAGGGAGGAACCTGGCGCGCGGAGCAGCTGCACCGGGCCGCCCTCGACCGCGGCGCGGAAGGTGGTCAGGGCACGATTGGCGAAGCGGAGCGGACGGCGGGTCGAGTCGAGTCCGAGGATCACGCCATCGGGAGTGGCGACCAACTCACGCGCGTTGACGAGGAATGGGCGAAAGCGTTCGGTGATCAGGTCGATGCCGATCAGGCGACCCTTGTCGTCGACGGCGTACACCATCTTCTCCTCGAGATCGGTCGCGAGGGCGCGCTCGATCGGCGGCAACCCGTTGCTGCGCCAACCCACCGGCGCGAGCGAGTCCGGCCAGAGCAGCGTCGCAGTCCCGCCCTCCCTGGGGAGGCGCAACAACACGCCACCCGACGGGAGGCCCGCCGGCAGGGTGCGTTCCGTGGGCGCGGTGTCATCCCCGCCGCAGGCCGCGGCAAGCATGAGGATGGTGAGGGCCCCCGTGGCCCGGCATCGAAGATGGCTCAGTGCGCGGCTCAGAACATCGGTCCGAATGAAATGGTCCAGAAGGGATTCGTTCCCGGGCGCTGCAGCGGCTTGGCGTAGTCGAACCGCAAGATGACCAGGCCGAAGAGGTTGGTGCGCAGCGAGACGCCGACCGAGCGGAGCGGGACGCGGACCGCGGCGGGCGACTCCCCGGGCGCGCGCGTCCATGCCACACGGCTGTTGCCGCTCCACGCGACACCGATGTCGTAGAAGAGGGCGCCCTCGATCGGCGGCAGCGCGCGCGGCACCCAGCTCCAGTTCGGCGAAATCATCGGAAAGCGGAGCTCGGCATTGCCGAGGGCGAACGAACTCCCGACCAGCTGGTCGAGGGCCACGCAGCCGGTGCTGGTGTTGGGGTCGGCCAGCTGGTTGCTGCACTCGTTCCGGATGAACGAGCCCGACGTGTAGCCGCGGAGCAGGTCCGGGAAGCCGAGGTAGAGTGAAAAGCGATCGGCGTCGCGGCCACTGCGGCCGTAGTACATCAGGCGCGTCGCGAGGGTGAATGGACCGACGACCTTGTCATAACGCCGATAGTCGGCGGTCGCCTGGACGTAGCGCCAGCCTCCGACGGTCGGGGCGATCTCGAAGCGCGACGAGCGGCCGAGCATCGGTCCCACATAGCCACCCAGGGAATTGTCGTGCACCAGCGCCAGCGACGGTTGGACGAACGAGGTCGAGCCAAGCCGGGTGCGCTGCTGATAGATGTCGCGCGTCAGGGCGCCGGTGAACGGGTCGTAGACTTCGTTGATGTCGAGCACCGCGTCGTCGACATTGGTCGCGCGCATGGCGGTCTCGATCCGCGAGAAGCGCGAGAACGGGTAGGACCCCTGCAGGAACCCCGAGCGAAGTACCAGACGCCGGAAGCGCGTGACGTAGGTCTGCTCGAAGCTGCTGGGCCCATCGGTGATGAACGAGCCCTGGAAGAAGAAGTACGGGTCCTGCTGCAGCCCGACGGCCCAGCCCGTGCGACGCGACA
Organism: Gemmatimonadales bacterium; assembly: GCA_038326215.1. Classification (GTDB taxonomy): domain Bacteria; phylum Gemmatimonadota; class Gemmatimonadetes; order Gemmatimonadales; family GWC2-71-9; genus Palsa-1233. Next base: position 6,594 of record JBBQJU010000086.1, read on the forward strand.
GATTGGCGTACGCGGCGAGGACCTGCGCCTCGTCAATGCGGCCGTTGATGTTGCCACTGAAGACCATCTGGCGATCGCCGAGCATGTCGGAGAGCGAGATGGCGGTGCCGCCGAAGAAACCGCGGCCGAAATTGTCGCGGGCGTAGCCGATGCTCGGGCGCGCCACATAGTCGGGTGTGAAGCCGACCTTGTACTTCCGTTCGGTGAACGAGGCCGTGTCGGGCAGTCCGAGCGAGGCGGAGTCCATCAGCGCGATGATCGAGAGCTCCTTGCGCGGGGCGAGGGAGTCGAGCGAGCGGACCAGCGAGTCGGCCGGACGCAAGCCGCGCGCGCCCCGATACAGGGCGCTGCCACCCCCGGCCACCGGCGCGCGCGTGGTATCGGCGGAGCGCGCCGTATCGCGGGCAATGGCCGCGGCCGTGATCGTCGGCATCCCGGCGTGCCACGCGTCCCGCTTCAGTGACCGCGGATTGGCAAGCTTGTAGACGTCGTACTTCCCGTCCTCGTAGTAGACGAAGGCGAGCTGGTCCGCCGTTGGCGCCCAGGAAAGGATGGGTGAGAGCGGCGTGATGCCCTGCGCCCCCGTGTAGAAGTCGGTCAGCTGGTAGCTCTGCCGATCGCCCAGGTCGTACAGAAAGATGTTGCTGACGCCGTTCCGGTCGGAGACGAACGCGAGGGAGCCGCCGTCGGGCGCCCACTGCGGGTTCACGTTCTTGCCGACCTCCATGCCGGCCAGCAGGTCGATGCGCGACGTGGCCAGATCGAGCGTGGCGAGCCGGTAGTTGCCGATGGTCAGCAGGGCGAAGTCGGTGTCCGGGCCGCGATCGGTGGTGAAGGCGATCGTGCGGCCGTCGGGTGACCAGGTCGGGTGCAGGTCAGCGTACTTGTCGTTGGTCAGCCGCGTCAGGTTGCTGCCGTCCACGTTCACGGTGAACAGGTCGGAGAGGCCGCCGTCGTAGCCGGTGAAGACGAGGCGCTTCCCGTCGGGGCTCCACGACGGCGTGGTGACGCCACTCAGGTCGACGCTGATCCGGCGCACTTCCTTGTTGCGGGCGACGTCCACGAGGACGATGTCATCCTTGGGGCCACGCTTCGCGGCGAAGGCAAGCAACTTCCCATCGGGGGACCAGCTCGCCGCCGAGTTGATGAAGCGGAAGGTCTCGTAGTTGGAGCTCCACGTCGACTTCAGCAGGCGGCGGATCGGCTTCCCGGTGGTGCCATCGGCCAGCCAGAGGTCGACGAAGTAGAAGTCCTTCTCGGAGAAGTACGCGACCCGGCTGCCATCCGGGGAGAGCGCTGGCGCCAGGTGCAGCGTGCCCTCGCTGATCGGCTCCGTCAGCAGCGGCTGCGAGATGTCCTTCGCCTTGTTGCGCGTCGCCAGCTCCGGGAGGTAGCGGCGCTGCATTGCCTCGCGCCACTGGTCGCCGAGCTGCTTGAAGTCGAGGCCGATGACGCGCCGGAATGCCCCTTCCAGTGACCCCGAGCGCGACCCCAGGAGGATCGCTCCAACCGCCTCGTCACCCCAGCGCTCGCCGATGTAGGTGATGATCGACTGGCCGAATCGGTACGGGAAGATTCGCGGGTCGGTCTCCAGTTGCTGGATGGAGGGCAGCTTCCCTTCGGCCGTCGCATCCCGGATCCACATCGCCGTGTTCGGGTCGAGCTCGCCGATCGAGAAGTACTCGGCCATTCCCTCGACGAACCAGAGCGGCGGGTTCACGGCGAGAATCGTCTGGAGCCCGCCGCCCGCGCGGCCGCCCGACCAGACGTCGTACTGGAACTGGTGCACCATCTCGTGCTGGAGCACGTGCATGATGTCGTCGTAGGAGCCGGTGAGCGGCAGGACGTTGCGGTGTTTCAGGAAATCGGTGAAGCCGCCGGTGCCCTCGCCCACTTCGCCACCCGCCGTGTTCGTCTGCACGAAGTCGGAGTGCGAGGCGTAGAGAATGATCGGCTTCCGCTCCTTGAACTGGTGCTTCAGTACGCGCGACAGCCGAGCGTAGGACCGCTCGGCCATCCGGGCGACATCAAGGGCCGCCGCATGTTCGACCGGGTAGTAGTAGAGGTCGAAATGCTCGGTCTCCAGCACCTTGAAGTCGAAGCGGCTGTACTGGACCTTGTTCTGGCCGAAGTACTGGGCGGCGGCCGGCATCGGGGTGATGGCGGCGGCGGCGAGGAGAAGGAACCAGGGGGTGCGGCGAGTCATCGGAATCTTCCGGCCTGCAGGGTCACTCAGGATTCGGCAAGGAGCACGGGGGCGTCCTGCCAGAGTCGCTCCAACTGGTAAAACGCCCGGGTTTCGGGGTGGAACAGGTGCACGACCACATCGACGAAGTCGAGCAACACCCAGCGGCCGTTGGTCAACCCCTCGACGTGGTGGCTGTCGAGGCCGGCGTCCTGCATCGCATCCAGTACGCCATCAGCCAGCCCGCGGACGTGGGCATCGGAGGTACCGGAGGCAATCACGAAGTAGTCGGTCGCATCGGTCAGCCCGCGGAGGTCGAGTACCTGCACCCGGTGCCCCTTGCGATCCTCGATCGCACTGACCACGGCGCGTACCGCGGCCGGGAGTCGGCGGTCAACCAACGGGATGCTCGGGTGTGCCATCTTCGACTTGATACGCCACGGCCCACGCTCCGGATCCCACATGGGTCCCCAGCACGCCAGTAGCCGGGCCCACGATGATCTCGCGCGGCTGGAAGGCCGCCTGCAACGCTGTCCGCACTCGCTCCGCCACCTCCGGTGCCTCGGCATGGACGATCCCGAATCGAATGGACTTGGGTCGTGGCGTCAGCGCGGCGGTCAGTCGGGCCAGCATCCGCGGAACGACCTGCTCGCGACCGCGAACCCGGTCCACCGGTTGCAGCCGTCCGGCGGCGTCGACTTCCAGAATCGGCTTGATGTCGAGGAGACCGCCCAGCCATGCCTTGCCCTTCGAGACGCGACCCGAACGAATCAAGTTGTCATAGACGTCCACGGTGAGCATCAGTCCCGACTGGTCGCGGACCCGCACCAACTCCTTGGCAATCGCAGCCGCGGGCCACCCCGCTTCGGCCAGTTCAGCGCCCCGTAGAGCGAGCAGCCCCAGTCCGACCGAGGCGCTGCGCGAATCCACC
>JBBQJU010000087.1:0-9687 GCA_038326215.1 Gemmatimonadales bacterium
GGCATCACCTTCGGCATCGCCCTCGGCAGCAAGCTCTCGGCGCTGGTCTTCGGCAGGATTCCCTCGACGCGAATCACCCAGCTCCCCGAGTGGACGCTGCTGATCTCGTTGGTGGTCTCGGCGCTCGCCTTCGTGGTGCTCCTCAAAGCCGAACGCCGCGATGCGCCGTGGATCGTCCTCGCCGGCGCGCTCGCCGTCGTTGGTGCCCGCTTCGGCGGCGATACCCTCGGCCCCGAGCTGGGCGCCTTCGTCGGTGCGCTCCTCACCGGCATGGGCAGCAACTGGTATGCGCGCCTCACCAACCGATCGTCGCAGATCGTGCTGGTGCCGGGGCTGCTGATGTTGGTGCCCGGCAGCATCGGCCTGCGCTCACTGACCTCGCTGCTCGACAAGGATGTGATCGTTGGCGTCGAAGGCGCCTTCCGCATGGTGCTGGTCGCGATTTCCCTGGTCGCCGGGATCCTGATCGCGCAGGTGGTGAGTCCGAAGCGGAAGTTGCTGGGATAGCAGCGAACGGCGAACGGCGAACGGCAGTCGCTGCTCGCCGTTCGCGGTTCGCTGTTCGCTATTCGCCTACGCCGGACTCACCTTTCGATAGGCCTCCACCACCGCCATCTCCCCGTCCTTCCCCGGCTTCGAGTTGCCGTGCTCCATGCCGAGCACGCCGGTGTAACCCTTCTCCTTCAGGTGGCTGAAGATCCGGGCGTAGTTGATCTCGCCGGTGCCGGGCTCACGCCGGCCGGGGTTGTCGCCGATCTGCACGTAGGCAATCTCTGCCCAGGCGCGATCGAAGTTGGGGATCAGATTTCCTTCGGTGATCTGTTGATGGTAGATGTCGAAGAGAATCTTGCACGACGGCGAGTTCACCGCGCGGCAGATCTGGTACGCCTGCGGTACCCGCGTGAGGAAGAGCGATGGATGATCGCGCCGATTGAGCGGCTCGAGCACCATCACCAGTCCCGCCGCTTCAAGCAGCCCCGCGGCCTTCCGGAGCACCTCGACGCCGTTCGCGGTCTGGTACTCGAATTCCAGCCGTGGGGCGACCTCCCCCATCACGACCGTCGCCCACTTGGCGTTGACCCGCTTCGCCACCTCGATCGAGGCACGCACGTCGGCGAGGAATGATTCGGTGAAGCCCTCGTCGCCGCCCGCAAAGGTGACCTTGCCGAAGGCGGTACCCGGATTGAGGACGAAGACGCCCATCGTCATCCCGAGCCGCGCCATTTCGCGGCCGATCCGTTCCTGCTCCTCCACCGGACGGCCGCGCATCCCGTTGTCCTCGAGCGCGCGGAAGCCGCGCTCGTGCATCCAGCGCAATTGATCGACCACGTCCTGGCCCGCATTCGCAGCGAACATCCCGAAATGCGGGGCGAACTGCACCGAGAACGCGGGGTCCGCACGGCGCATGCTCGCCGCGAGCGGCTGCCCGCCGGTCAGCGCCGCGGCGCCTGCCGCGACGCCGGCAGCGACAAAGCGTCGCCGCTCCAACTCACCACCCCTCGTTGAAGGTGCGCGAGAGCACGGTCTGCCCCGGCATCGGCACCGGCGGCACCACCAGCGAACCGAGCGCAAACGGCTTCGGCATCAGGTCGAGCTTCGCGGCCATGAGCTGCGTCCAGGTGACATCCTTGCCAGTATAGGCCGCTTCGCGACCCATGATCGCCGTGAGGGTGCTCTCGGCGATGCGACGCCCCTCGTTCAGCGGCGTCCCCGAGCGGATGGACGCGACCAGATCGCGGTGCTCCTCGACATACGGATTCAGCCCCTCGACGACCGGCGGATGCGACCAGACGGTGCCGCCGGCGGTGATCTTGTTGTAGGCGTTGGAATTCCCCTTGGTGCCGAGCACCCGCTCGCCCACCTGCGACGAGGTCCCGTCCTGCTGCCGGCACATCGACATCAGGCGCACGCCATTGGGATACTCGTACTCGACCGCGAAGTGGTCATAGATGTGCCCGTACTCCGCGCCGGTCCGCGCCTGGCGGCCGCCCATGGCGGTGGCCTTGATCGGCAAGGCCCCGATCACCCAGTTCGCCACGTCGAGATTGTGCACGTGCTGCTCGACGATGTGGTCACCCGAGAGCCAGGTGAAGTAGAGCCAGTTGCGCAGCTGCCACTCGGTATCACTCCACTCCGGCTTGCGGGCGAAGTTCCAGAGCGACCCCTGGTTCCAGTAGACCTGCGCCGCCACGATCTCGCCGATCGCGCCATCGTGAATACGCTTGATCGTTTCGATGTAGCGCGGATCGTGCCGCCGCTGCGTGCCGCAGACGATCGCCAGGTGCTTCGACGCCGCCGCCTCCGACGACTTGATCACGGAGAGGGCGCCCGTCACGTCAACGCAGACCGGCTTCTCCATGAAGACGTGCTTGCCGGCGGCGATGGCGGCCTCGAGGTGCATCGGGCGGAAGGCTGGCGGCGTGGCCAGGATCACCAGGTCGACGTCGGTGGCCAGTACCTGCGCGTACGCGTCGATGCCGGTGAAGGTCTTCTCCGGCGAGACCTTGTACTTCGCGGCGAAGCCGGGATTTTCGGCGGCCACCTTGGCGAACTGCTCGCGGGCCGACGCCAGACGATCAGGAAAGATGTCGCCCATCGCGACGAGGGTGACGTTCTCGCTCGCGGTGAGGGCGTCGCGCACGGCGCCGGTCCCCCGGCCGCCACAACCGATCACACCAATCCGGATTGGGTCGGCGTCAGGCACACCGATGGCGAAGGCGCGGCGCGGCAGCGCAAGGGCCCCCGCGGCAGCCGCGGCGGCAGAAGCAACAAATTCACGACGATGAATGCTCACGGGATCCTCACGATGCGGAAGCCTACGAAGGTGCCATCGGACAACCACCAACGACTCTTGGGACTCTGCGGATCAGTCGAATTCCAGCTTGGGGCCTGCAGGTCGCGCGGGCGGCCGAGCACCACGCTCGCTGGCTGGCGCCAGGTGCCGCCGCGGAGCACCGGCGTGCCATCCGTCCCGGTGACCCACTCCCCCGCATTGCCGAGCAGGTCGAAGAGGCCGAGCGCATCGGCGGCGCGCGTTGCCACCGGATGCGCGCCAGCCTCGGCGTTTTCGGCGACCCAGGCGAGCTCCTGCACTTTGGCAGCGGCCAGTGGCGCCTTGCCGAGCGCGAGCTCGGCGGCGCGCAGCCACTGGGCATCGGTCGCCAGCGCGTAGCGGTGCCCCGTCTTCTGGCTCAACCAGTCGGTGTACCGCACGGCGGTGTAGTAGGTCATCGACAGCGCCGCGTAGCCGGCATGCCCGAAGCCATGGTCCGGTGCGCCATAGGGGCGCGACGGGCGCGTGGTCGCGTCGATGTTGTTTCGTTCGGCGCGGGCGATGTCTAGACGAAACGCAAAGATGTCGAACGCGTCCCACGTCACCTCGGTCCGACCAATCCAGAACGCCGGCACCGTCACCTGCTTCGGGCCGGTCGGGCCCGGGACCGTCACGACGCCGCCACGCACGGGCACCATCTCGAAGGTCACCAGCGACCCGGGAATGGAATCGGTGTACGGACGGAGTGGCGCCTGCGCTCCGAGCGGCAACGCCAGTAGCAGCCAGCACGCGCCGCGTGCCACGAACGAGGGTAGCTTCATCAGATATGCACGCGAGGATGCGAGGGAGAGTCGGGGTGGCGATCATCCTGACCGCGATCTTGAAATTGCACGGAACGCCCGCCGTTGGACAGGGGGCGGGCCATGAATACCGCCAGCTGCACCTCGGCATGGAGGTCCGGCTCGTCCTGCACGCCGACCAGGCCACGGCGGATGCCGCGGCCCGCGCGGCCTACCGCCGGATTGCCGATCTGGAACAGCGCCTCAGCGACTGGCGCCCAACCAGCGAGGTCCGGCAGCTGACCGACCGAGCAGGCGTCTGGCGCCCAGTCTCGGCCGAACTGTTCGAGGTGCTGACCCGCGCCGTGGCGATGAGCCGGGCCAGTGGCGGAGCCTTTGACCCGACGATCGGGCCGCTGGTGGAACTCTGGCGCGAGGCACGGCGGAGCGGTGTGGCCCCACCGGACTCTGCCGTACGTCGGGCACGGCGCGCCACGGGCTGGCAATGCATCAGGCTCGATGCCGTGCACCGCCGCGTGCGGATAGGTCGGTCGGGGATGCGCATTGATCTCGGTGGGATCGCCAAGGGGTGGATCCTCGGCGAAGCGCGCACCACGCTCCGCGCGCATGGCGTCACCGCGGTGCTGCTGGAAGCGGGAGGCGATCTCCTGCTCGGCGCCGCGCCGCCAGGCCGCGCCGGATGGGACGTCGCCGTGCCAACCGCGCACGGCGACTCGATGCTGGTGCTGCACGATGTGGCGGTGTCCACCTCCGGGCCATCGGCGCAGCGCGTGACGATCGACGGCATCGCCTACTCCCACGTGATGGACCCGCGCAGCGGACGGCCACTCACCACGCCCTTCGAGACGACGGTGCTGCACGTCGATCCGGCCACCGCCGACGCCCTCGCCACCACCATCACCGTGCTCGGCGCCACCGACGGAGCCGCGCTCGCGCGGCGCCTCGGCGGCACCGTCGTCGTTCGGCGCTAGCGGCGGCCCTCGGCGATCACCGCCACTTCCCCCACGGCCACCAACGGTCGGCCATCGCCGCCCCCGACGCCGATCAACAGCCCCGGCACACCGGTGAAGAACGTGATCCAGCGCTGACCATCCCAACGCCACGCTCCGCCTGCTTCCCCGACGACCCAGATGTCGGCACCATCACCGGTGATCGCGCGGAGGGCGCCCCCGGTCGGCGGCGGTAACTGGGTCCAAGCGGCGCCGTTCCAGTGGAGGACCACACCCTCCTCACCGGCGACCCAGACATCGCGCGAGGAGCGCCCCCAGACCCCGCGGAGCAGCGTCTTCACCGGCGTGGCGAGTCGGCGCCATTGTGCGCCATTCCAGCGCAGCACCGTGCCGCTGTCGCCCACCGTCCAGAGATCTGCCCACTCCTGACCCCAGACATGGCGCAGAAAGCCGTTGGTCCCGGTGGTGGTCGCGCGCCAACCTGCACCCTCGGACACGAGCGCGGTGCCCTGCATGCCGACGATCATCGCGCGCCCCCCGGGGCCCCACCACACACTCCGGAGGAGACCATCGAACGGCGACGATTCCCGCTGCCACGCGCTGCCGTTCAGTCGGAGGATCGTGCCGCTGTCACCCACGACGAGCAGTTGCGAAGCACTCGGGCCGGCGATCCCATAGAGCGTGGTCGTTGTCGGCAGCGTCACGCGACGCCACTGCCCGGCGTCCCGCACGAAGGCCAAGCCGCCAAGGCCGACGGCCAGGCCTCGGCCGTCGGCCGCGATGTGGACACCGAAGAGCACGGAACCGGTATGCTGGACCTGCCACCCGTCGCGGTCATCGAGCACCGACCCGAACCAGCCGGCCGCAAACTGTCGCCCGCCCGCCGTCGCCAGCGCGCGCAAGTTCTCCCCCGGCCCGCTCACCGACGCTAACGACCACTGTTCGCCATTGCCTCGGAGGATACGACCGCCGTCGCCGACGATAGTGAAGTCGGCATTGCCGATGGCCTGCACCCGGAAGAGCGTGACCGGCGTCGGCGATGGCACCTGCCGCCAGACGCCTGCCCCATCACGGAACAGGATGGTCCCCGCCGCGCCGACCGCCACCACTCGGCCCGCCCCATCACCGGCGACGCCGAAGAGTGGCTGTGCCGTCGGGGTGGCCAAGCGCTGCCATGCGCCATTGCTGCAGCACTCCAGGATGACGCCATTGTTGCCGACCGCCACAAGCGACTCCTCGGCCTGTCCCCACAGACTCCAGATTTCGGTGCTGCTCGGCACCGACATCTGCTGCCATCCCGCCTCGGTATGCCGGGCGATATACCCGCCGGTCCCCACCACCCAATACCGATGCCGATCGAGTCCCCACAGCCCCAACAACTGCACACCAGGCACCACGGTATCGACCGTCCACTCACCGTTCTCCCGACGAAGCACCGACCCGCCGTCGCCGACGGCGAGCAGGTGCTCGGCGTCGCTTCCCCAGAGCCCGGTGATGGTTTCCGCGACCCCCGTCGTCTCGGCCCGGTACTGCTGGCCATCCCACGACAGGACGATGCCGCCCTGCCCGCCAAACCAGGCGCGGGTCGGCGAGGTGGCCCACGCCGAGAGGAAGCTGGTGTTGGTTTCGCCCCGCGACACCACCTCCATCGCGTTGATCGGCGCGTCGTCCGTCGTCGGCAAGGTCGGTTCGGCGAGACAGGACGCGAGCAGCAAGGCAGCGAGCAGAGTGCGGTGGTATCGCATTCAGACCAACCCAAGCAGCGTCAGGATATGGGCGCGCTGAGCATCGTAGAGGGTGGCACCAATGCCTGCGGCCGCCAGCACCACGGTGATCCGGACCGGCGACGGCCACGGCGCGATGCCGACGTGGAGGGCCGCGACGGCGAGCAGCGCTGCGGCAAGCGGCCAAGCCATCAATCGCAGCAACGGCTCGCGGCGGCGGCCGCGCGATTCGGCGATGAGGTACCCGAGCACCGTGAAGGTCGCGGCCTGGGCGATGACACGGAGCAGCGCTTCGCGAGCGGCCTCGCCCCCGCCACGTACGGTAACGTTGCCCGCGGCACTCGACACGCCGAGGAGCATCAGCACGAGCAGCGGCAGCAGGGCGCGAACCACCTGGGGCTCGAGACGACGCTCGCGCCGCAAGGCGGCCGCCCACAGGGGTCCACCGAGGATCGCGACCATCAGCGCCGCGCCGATGCCCGCTCCCGCCAAGGGAGGCGACACGCGGAGTGCCGGGACAATGCCGATCACCATCCATCCGGCGGTGGCCAGGACGGGGCCGATTCGGCCACTGTCTATCTCGCGGCCCGCCGTCGCGACGGCGGTGATCGCGAGCGCCCCTGCCGCGCCGATCGGCACCAACAACCAGAGTCGCGCCGGGTCGCTGCCGCTACTGAGACCGATCAACCACGCGAGCGGCCAGAGCAGGTAGACGAGCCCGACCAGCGGTTGGTCGAGCCACAGCCGCGTGACGAGGGTGGTCGAGGCCACTCGGCGCGAGAGCGCGGCCGACAGCGCGGCGCCAATGCCCGCCCCCGTGCCGTTGGCCAGAACATCGCTGAGCGTGGTGTAGCGCGGGGCGAGAAAGAGCTGTGCTGCCTCGATCAAGGAGCCGGCGAGGAGCCCGAGGGCGAGGGCGGCGAGGACCGATCCGCCGCGGGACCGATGCCAGAGCACACCGAGCGGCAGAAAGAGCACAACGTTCAGCAGGACATCGGTGGCCCAGCCGCCATCGGTAACGATCAGCGCAGCCGTGAAGTGCGCCGGGATGGCGAACTGGAAGGGGGCAAGGGTGATGACGAACGTCACCACGGCGAGGTACCCGAGGAAGAGCGCGCCAAGGCGGCGACCAGAGGCATCAGAGGGGATCGACAAGGCCGGAATATCGGGGGTGGCCAGAGGGGTCGCAACGCACCCACTTGCGCCGCGAGCGATCATTCTGATATCATAATGGCGTCACTCTAACCGGATGGCTCCATGATTCGTGAAATTCCGCGTAAGGCCCTCAACGGCGTCCTCGCCCTCCTTCTTCTGACGCTGGCCTCCCTCGGCGCGGCAGCCATGGTGATCGCCGGTGCGAAGAACGAAGCGCCGGCTCAGGCGCTGCTCGGCGCGTTGGTCTTCGTCATCGTCCTGTTTCTGTGGGCGGGCCTCCTCTCGGTCCAGCCGAACCAGGCCCGTGTCCTCACCCTGTTTGGCGAATACAAGGGAACCGTCAAGACGCCGGGGCTCTGGTGGGTCAACCCCTTCATGGGGAAGAAGGCGATCTCGCTCCGGATCCACAATTTCGAGACCGCCAAGCTCAAGGTGAACGACCTCGACTCGAATCCGATCGAGATCGGCGCCGTCGTGGTCTGGATGGTCGTCGACTCGGCCGAAGCGCTCTTCGAGGTCGAGAACTACGAGGACTACGTGCGAGTGCAGAGCGAGTCGGCGGTGCGGACCCTGGCGACGCAATACCCGTATGACGCCCACAAGCCCGACACGATCTCATTGAGCCACAACGCGGCCGACATCGCCGAACAGCTCGCGGGCGAGGTCCAGAACCGGCTGGCGAAGGCGGGGATGAAGGTGCTCGAGGCGCGGATCACGCACCTCGCCTATGCGCCGGAGATCGCCGGTGCCATGCTGCGCCGCCAGCAGGCGAGCGCCATCATCGCGGCGCGCGAGAAGATCGTTGAGGGCGCCGTCTCGATGGTCGACATGGCGTTGCGTCTCCTCGAGGAGCGCTCGGTTGTGACGCTCGATCCGGAGCGGAAGGCGATGATGGTGTCGAATCTGCTGGTGACGCTCTGCGCCGAGCAGCCGATGCAGCCGGTCGTGAATACCGGCTCGATCTACTAGGCGCCTGATGAGCGAGCGCAAGACGTTCGTGGTCCGGCTCGATCCGAGCCTGCACGCCGCGCTCCAGCGGTGGGCCGCGGACGACCTGCGCTCGCTCAACGGGCAGATCGAATTTCTCCTGCGCCGGTCGTTGGAGACCTCCGGCCGGCCTGTCCCCGTAGTTCCCCCAATTTCCCATGGAACCGATCATGATTAGGATGCCGCCTTCCGCGAGCGCCTGACCGACCCGCATTCAGGACGATGATGACGCCGTCGCACGCCACGACCGCCGCACCGGCCCCCGCCACGACTGCTGCGCCACCACCCCATCCCCGTTGGCTGCAGGACGATCTCGGTGCCGCCGTCGTCATCTTCCTGGTGGCGCTCCCGCTCTGTCTGGGCGTCGCGCTGGCCTCCGGTGCCCCGCTCTTCGCCGGACTCATTGCCGGTATCCTCGGCGGTCTGGTCGTCGCCCCGCTCTCCGGCTCGCAGTTGATGGTCAGCGGTCCCGCGGCTGGCCTGACGGCGATCGTCCTCTCGGCGATCGGAACGCTTGGCGGGTTCGAGCCGCTTCTCCTCGCCGTCGTGATTGCTGGCGCGATCCAGATCGGCCTCGGCCTCGTTGGCGCCGGCGTGATCTCCTACTACTTCCCGTCATCAGTCATCAAGGGGATGCTGGCAGCGATCGGGATCATTCTGATCCTGAAGCAGCTCCCGCACGCGGTCGGCTATGACGCCGACGCCATGGGTGACGAAAGTTTTCGACAGGCCAACCAGCAGAACACCCTGAGCGCGCTGCTGGACATTCCGCAGCTGCTGGAATGGGGCGCGGTGCTGATCGCGGTGATCTCGCTCGGGCTACTGCTGCTCTGGGAGCGCCCCGCGCTGAAGGCACTGACGTTCTTTCCCGGCCCGCTGGCGGTCGTCCTCGCCGGCGTCGGTGTGAACAGTCTGCTCAGTGTCCTCGGATCGCCTCTCACCCTCGGGACCACTCATCTGGTCCAGCTGCCCGTGTTCGCCGACATGGCCAGCCACTTCAACTTCCCACGGTGGACCGCGATCGCCGATCCGGCGGTCTGGCGCGTCGCCGTGACGATCGCCCTCGTGGCTTCGCTCGAGACGCTCCTCTCGATGGAGGCCACTGACAAGATCGACCCGCTCAAGCGGCAGTCACCTCGAAACAGAGAATTGATCGCCCAGGGCGTCGGCAACTCGTTGAGCGGGCTGCTTGGCGGATTGCCCGTCACTGGCGTCCTGGTGCGGTCGGCGGCGAACATCGATGCCGGGGCGAAGACCAAGCGCTCGGCGATCGCGCATTCCATCCTGCTGCTCGTCGC
>JBBQJU010000088.1:0-9674 GCA_038326215.1 Gemmatimonadales bacterium
GCATCGGGCCGAACAGCGTCGTCACCAACAGGGCAAGATGCGAAGCAAAGGTCAGGGCCACAGGTCACTGTCCGAGTGGGAGAGTCGGGCAAGTCATTGACGCAATCACTGAGATACGCGGGCAGGGAAGCGGAGGTTGCCCGGCGCAACTCAGTGCCCGGCAGCTGCCGATTCGGCCGCGATGGTCTCGAGCGCTTCCCATCGCCCGGTCAATTGCGCCAGCGCCTGCTCCACGACGGCCAACTGGGTCCGCGCGGTCGCGACCGCTGCACCATCGCGGAGGACCATGGGATCGGCCAGTGTGGCGAAGAGTTGCAGCTTCTCCGTCTCGCGGGCGTCGATCTGCTCCGGGAGCGCCGCCAGTTCCTGTTGCTCCTTGAACGAGAGGCGGCGCACCTTCCCGGCCTTGGTCGCTTTCGGGGCCGGAGCGGCGGCGGGGGCCTTTGACGCCCGCGTTGCCGACGCCAGCGACGCAGCCGACGCGGCCGCCTGTCGCTGGCGCGCCCAGTCGCTGTAGCCACCGACATACTCGCCGACGTGGCCACCGCCCTCCATGACCAACGTGGAGGTCACCACGTTGTCGAGGAAGGCACGGTCGTGGCTGACCACCAGCAGCGTCGCCTTCAGGTTCAGCAGCAGATCCTCGAGCAGGTCGAGTGTCTCGATATCGAGGTCGTTGGTCGGTTCGTCGAGCACCAGCACGTTGAAGCGCTGGGTGAAGAGCCGAGCCAGCAGCAACCGGTTGCGCTCGCCACCAGAGAGGACGCGTACCGGGGTGCGGGCACGCTCCGGCGAGAAGAGAAAGTCCTGTAGATAGCCGAGGACGTGCTTCCGCATTCCGTTGATTTCGATGAACTCGGTGCCGTCGCCGATGCTGTTCACGACGGTCTGCTCGGGATCAAGCTGTTCGCGCAACTGGTCGAAGTAGGCCACTTCGAGATTGGTGCCGAGCCGGACCGTGCCGGCCTGCGGTTCGAGCTGCCCGAGCAGGAGGCGGATCAGTGTGGTCTTGCCCGAACCGTTGGGGCCGATGAGCCCGATGCGGTCACCGCGGGCGATGGTCGTGGTGAGGTCGCGGACGATCGTGCGCTCGCCGTAGCCGAAGGTCACGCCCTTCGCCTCGATCACCAGTCGTCCCGAGCGCTCCGCTTCCTGCGCCTGCAGGCGCACGGTGCCGACCCGCTCGCGGCGGGCGCCCCGTTCCAGCCGCAATGCCTCGAGCGCGCGTACGCGTCCCTCGTTGCGGGTGCGGCGGGCCTGGATGCCGGTACGAATCCACACTTCCTCGCGGGCGAGCTTCTTGTCGAATTCGCTCCATTCCTTCGCCTGCACCTCGAGCGCCGCTTCCTTCCGCTCGAGGTAGGTGTCGTAGTCGGTGCCCCAGTCGATCAGCTGGCCGCGATCGAGGTCCACGATGCGCGTCGCCACCCGGCGCAGAAAGGTCCGGTCGTGGGTGACGAAGACCAGCGTGATGTTCCGGGCAATCAAGATCTCTTCGAGCCATTCCACCGCCTCGACATCGAGGTGGTTGGTCGGTTCGTCGAGGAGCAGGACGTCCGGGTCGCGCACCAGCGCACGCGCCAGCAGCGCCTGGCGCTTCCGTCCACCGGAGGCGGCCGCGAACAGCGCCTCGGGATCGAGCCCCAGATGTTCGAGCACCGTTTCCACGCGACTGTTCACTTCCCAGGCGTTGGCGGCGTCGAGCGCGTGGTGCAGCCGGTCGAGTTCGTTCAGCGCAGCGTCGCTATGATCGGTGGCGACGCGATGGGACGCATGGTGGTACTTCGCGAGGAGGCGACCCGCGTCGCCAAGTCCGTCGGCGACGATGTCGAACATCGTCCCCTCGACGTCGCCGGGGACTTCCTGTTCGAGCCGGGTGACCGTGACGCCGGTCTGCCGGACCAGCTCACCACGATCCGGGCGGATGGTGCCGTCGAGCAGCTTCATCACGGTGCTCTTCCCGGCGCCGTTGCGGCCGAGGAGGCAGACGCGCTCGCCGCGCTCGATGACCAGATTGGCCTGGTCGAGCAGCGGGGCCGCGCCGAAGGCGAGGGTGATGTCCTGCAGAGCCAGCAATGCCATGCCACGTCCGACGCCGGGGTCTCCCTCCGTGCGTCAGCCGGGTGCTCGGCGCCGGGAGGGAGGAGGAAGCTAGCGGGGTCCCGGCACGGCGGCCCCGGTGGGGGCGTCGTGGTTGAGCCAGAGGGAAAGGGACCAGGTCCGTTCCCGGGCGGTGTTCTTCCCGGCAACCCCGCCGAAATAGCCAGCCTGAATGCCGACTCCCTTGGAGACCTTCCAGACCGCGGAGCCGCCAACCTTGACGGCGGAATAGGCCACGCCACCGTCCTGAAACGCGGCCACATTGAACGATTGCGCCATGATCAGCAGGCGCGGATCGGCATCGAGGCCGATGGTGAGGTCGTAGCGGACTTCATCGGCCCCAGTGCGCCAGGCGGCGCCCCCGACCGACGCACTGACGAAGCCGCGCGTCCCCAGCGCCCCGAAGCCGTTGCCGTACAGCAACCGCACCTCGGCATCCGTGCTCACCGGCCCGAGTACCGGGCGGGCCTTGGTGTCATACAGCAACGGGATGTCGACCCGTGGCTGGATTGCGAGGATGCCGCCCTTCCCCTGGGCGAGCCGCTTCATCACGAACAGCCCAGTCGCGCCGAAGCCGGTGGTGACGGTGGACTGCCCGTTCCGTTTGTCCTCAAGCCGCGCGAATCCCTGCCCAAGCCCAAGGGAGAGTCCCTCCTTCCAGCCGTAGATGAAGTACATCCCCCAGTCGCGCTTCTCCAGCGCGTTCTCGGTGGCGCCGGGGCCATTCGAGAAACGGTCAGGGAATCGGCCGGCGTTGAAGCCGTGCGACATGAACCAACTGCCGGGCTTCACGGTCCATTGCGCATGGACCGCGGTCGGGACGAACAGCAGGGCGAACAACAGGCGACGGTTCATTGGGTCGGACCTCGCGCCTCGGGAACGATGGTGGCATCAAAACGCACCGGCAGGCGCGCCGCGGCTGGGCGTCGGTAGAGGGTGTAGCCACTCCAGCTCCACTCTTCCACGAACCCCGCTGGCGGACGACGATCGGCGTCGAGCGTGAGGCCCTCGTCGTCCGCCGTGACGAGCACATACTGCACCGCATCGCGTGGTAGCGCCAGCGCGATGTCGAAGCCGGTGTCGCGCGTCGTCAGGTACGGCGCGAACGACGGTGTCCACTTGAGCAGCCCCTCGGCCCACCGGTCATCGAGCAGGATGCTGCGCGGCGGCGCAACGGCCAGCGCCTGCGCAATCGCCCGGTCACGTCGATCGGCGTCGGTCGGGGACGGCCACGGCAACACGACCCACGCCGCAATCGCCTGCGCACCGCCGATCGCCGCCAGTGTCCAGCGCTGCCACCGCGGCAGGTCACGCGGCAGCGCCACGATCGCGACCAGCATCAGCAGCATGGCCGCGAAGGCGAGCGAGAAGTGCCAACCGGTATAACTCGCGGCTGCCAGCAGCAGGAAGGGCAGGAGCATCCCCGCCGTCGTGGCCTTGGGGCGCAGCAGTACCATCGCCGAGACGACGAGATAGGGGATGGTCCAGCGCAGGATCTCGAGGATGTCGGGTGACGCGCGCTCCCACGGCGTGAACGGGAAGGCCACGCGCCCGGTGAAGACCCACGACAGGTACGCCCACGTCACCGTGGCAGCAAATCCCGGGAAGACGAGCAGCACCATTTGCGAGGCGAAAGGCGGGATCTGCAGTCGCGGAAAGAGGATCGGCAGCACCGCGCCAGCGACCAGCGCCAGCCCGAGCCCGAGCGGCGAGGTGTAGAACGCGAGCCCGAGCCACAGTCCGGTGTAGAGGCCATGGATCGTCTTGCGAGTGGCCCACCAGCGGCGGTAGTGGCGCCAGCCAACGAAGAGTGCGGCGAGTCCCAGCCCTTCATTGAAATTGCCCGCCGTGAAGTGCAGGCCCAACGGCGTCCAGAGGACTGCCAGAAAGAGCAGGTAGGGGAGGAGCGTCCGCCGCGAGGTACACTCGTCGACGATACACCACGCGAGTCCTGCGATCCCGAGCGCCCCGAGGCCGATGGTCCAGGCATCGGTCGGGGAGGGGAGCAGCAGGAGGAACGGCAGCGGCGGATATTCGAAGCCAAGCAGTTCGAGGCGGCCGCGATCGGCGGCGAAGAGGACCCGCTGCAGGAAGGCGCCATGTGGATCGCTGCGCCACCCTTGGCCGACCAGCAGCCACGCCGCGACGGCGGGCGGAGCGGCCGCCAGCACGGCCAGCAGCGCCCGGACCCACCACGCGGCGCGCGGCTCAGAGGCTGCTGGCGGGGTGCCGGGTGAGACCATGGGTGGTCTTCTCCCAGTAGTAGGGACGGGTGAAGAGCTGGCCCAGCGCCTTGAACGAGGCGATCGAGTGCAGCATCCAGTAGAGCGGATTCAGCAACGCGAAGAGGACCAATGGGTGCAGGCGGCGCTTGAACACGGCGAACATGTTGATGTAGATCGCCAGCGCGTTGCCCAGCAGCAAGTTGAACAGCGAGAGGTAGAGAATCGCCGGCGGAAAGAGCGGGTCGAGCGCGGTCGTGCGTGTCACCACCCACACCAGCGTGAGCAGGATCGAGATCGGCTGGAAGAGAAAGATCAGCGGCGTCCCGCCGATCAGCAGCGCGAAGCCGAGGGCCTGACGCAGGCCGGCGCGTCGCACGAGGCCGATCGGATCGCGCGAGAAGACCAGCGCAGTTTGCATGTAGCCCTTGATCCAGCGCGACCGCTGCCGGAGCCAGTTGCCGAGATGCTTGTTGGCTTCCTCGTACGTCGTCGAGTTGACGATGCCCACGCGATAGCCGTGCATCGCGGCCCGGATGCCGAGGTCGGCATCCTCGGTGACATTGAAGGGATCCCAGCCGCCGAGCTCACGGAGCACCGGCGTCTTGAAGTGGTTGCTCGTCCCGCCGAGCGGGATGGGCAGCCGAAGCTTGTCGAGGCCCGGCAGCAGGTAGTCGAACCAGAACGAGTACTCGAGCGTGAACATCCGGGTGAGGAAGTTCTCGTTCCAGTTGTAGTAGTTGAGGGCAGCCTGCAGGCAGATCAGCTCCTTCGGGCCCCGACGGAAGGCGAGGACCGCCTTCTTCAGCTGGTCCGGCTCCGGCTGATCCTCGGCGTCGTAGATCACCAGGTACTCGCCCTGCGCGAAGAGCAGGCCGACGTTGCAGGCCTTCGGCTTCGTCTGCGGCTGCCCGCTCGGCACCACGAGCAGCCTGACATTGGCGCCTGGCGCGGCGGCCTTCGCGGCGGCCAGCGTCTCGGCGTCGTCCTCCTCGAGGAGCAGCAGGATGTCGAGCTTGTCGGCCGGGTAGTCGAGTGCCTTCAGCGAGGAGAGCAGCCGGCCGATCACCGCGGACTCGCGATAGGCCGGGACCAGAATGCTGTAGGACGGCAGCTCGCGGTCCGTCAGCGCCTGCACCTCGTCGTCCGTGATCGTCACCGTCGTTTCGGCGGCGGCGCCGCTGATGCCCACGATGGTCCGGAAGATCACCACGGTCACGAAGAAGAGGGTGATCGGGACGTTGAGCGCAAACAGCGTCGACATCGGCGCGGCCCAGAGCCCGAGCAGCAGCGCGATCAGCGCCGCCCCGAAGAGCAGGTACTGCGGCAGCGTGAAGACGGTGAAGGCGCTCTCGGCCTGGTCACGGAAATAGAGGCCGTAGATGGAGGTGTCGACGACCTTGCGGCGATTCGCGATCGCGATTGCCTGGTCGATGTCCCACTCGGTCGTCACCCGCATGTCGAGGACTCGGTCGGGATAGACCACGGCCAGCGTCTCGCGCAACTCGGCGGACGGCTGGTCGGCGACCGCAACGGTCAGCGTGGTCCCGTCGTCACGGATCGGGACCGCGCGGAAGCGCAGCGTCGCCTCGAGCGGGAAGCGCTGCGCGACCACCGCCGAGACCCCCTCAGGGGTGATCGTGATGAACGGCAGCTGCCAGAGTTCGGCGAGCGCGCGACCCAGGTCCAGGCGGCGGATGCTCCCGAGAATCAGGAGCAGGCGACCGAGGCGCTCCCCGGTGCGCTCCTGCTGCTGGAGCGCCACGGCGAGCTGCATCTCGGTGATCAGCCCACGCTGGACGAGGTGATCACCCAGCCGGGTCGAGCTCACGCCTCACCACACGCGGGTAGAGCCACCAGAGCATACCGAGGACGATCAGGACGCCGGCGGCCAGGAGCCAGGTGCGGTAGCGGGCGAGCCAACTCGACCCCGAATCGGGAAGTCGTTCGATCCGCCAGCCAGCATTCGCCAGCGTCAACGGGCGCGCCGGGCCGTTCATGCCACGGATGACGACATCGCCCCGCGTCCCGAACCAGCCGTACGACGTGAGCGTCTCGTCGAGCAGCAGCTGCAACGGCATGCCGTTGTCGCCGGTGTGATGCAGGAGCAGAATGTCGCGGCCACCAGCTGACCAGCCCTGCATCGCGGCGTACGGAGCGTCCGGGGTGAACTCATCCCAGAGTCGGCCATCCTTGTCGCGCAGTCGGAAGCCACCCGAGTGGAGCGGGGCCACGAGGACGTCGGCGAGGTTGCTGGTGCCGACGGCGAGCAGCGGGCCGACCGCTTCCTTCGCGTCGCGCGCGAGGGCCGGTGCCAGCGGCGTGTGTGTCGTCTGCTGCATCGCGCCGATGGTGGTGGCCGCCAACTCGACACGGAAGCGATCGCGCGGCTCGAGCAGTACGGAGAACGCCGGGACGAACGACGACGGGAAGCGCGCGAAGCCCGGGGCGAGTGGGTCGCCGCGTTCGGTCACGAAGGCCGAGGCTTCATCAATCGTCGCCGTGAAGACCGAGCCGCCGAGGACACAGGCGCCGTCGCCCAGCGTGACCTGGAAGCGCACCTCAAGGACGTTGTCACGGCGCAGCAGGTAGGACGGCAGCGGCACCGTCACATCGAGCTCGGCGCGGTCCAGCGCGCGCGATTGGATCAGGCTTCCGTTCAGATGGATCCGCACCGACCCGGTCCCGTTTGGCGGGAGCACGGAATGCCGCGCCACGAGCCGGAAGGCGCGCGGTGTCGTACCGCCGCCCAGATCAGCGAGCGCGAAGGGGTACGCGCCGATCAGCAGGGAACTCCCTTCGATCGTGCGGCTGTCGAAGCCGAGCTCCGCAAAGGTGATGCTGCCGGCACCGCCGACGGGGGTGTTGTGATCGAGCGAGACCGTCGTGCCGCGGAAGCCGTTGGCCGCCACCAGGGCGTCGCCGTCCGCCAGCGTGAAGAGCTGCCGCGCATCGCGCCGCGCCGCCAAGGCGAGCATGGTGCCGTGCGTGCCGTTCTCCTGCACCAGCGCGCTCGTGCCGGTCGCCGACCAGACCACGGCGCGTGAGAACGGCCCCGGTTCGGTGATCGGCGTGCCGGCGGCCGGCAGCGGCTTGATCACGAAGCGCGTGGCCATGCCGCGATAGTGCCGTGCCACGAAGGCCGAGGCATCGAGCGCCGCCTGAGCGGCGTCGAGCGACGGTTGCTCGGCGAGGTAGAAGGTGACGGTGTCGATCCACGGCGCGAAGAAGCCGTTGATCGCCGTCGGCGCCGTCGGGACGCCGGCAAAGGCAACCCGACTCGCGCCGGTGAGGACGGTGCGATAGTAGCGCTGCGCCTCGCAGACGTCACGCCCTGGGATGGCGAGGGCGAGCGAAAGGCTCGCCCGGCCGTCGACCACGGTCACGTCGTTGAGTGGGAAGGTGATGGCGGTCGTGGTGTCGCTCAGGGCGCGCTGTGCGAGGATCCGGTCGCGCTGCTGCAGCACGAGCGTCGCGGCAGGCATCCCCGGGGTCGGAATCACGGTGAGCGTGAGCGACGTTGGCACCAGGCCGGGATTGACAGGGATCGTGAGCGACGCTTCATCGAGTGAGCCAAGGAGCGTGATGCCACTGCGATAGCCGATGGCCTCGAGCGGCAGCTGCAACGACGTCCTCGTGGACGCCGCCCACGCGCTGTCGTTCGGCTGTACCGTCGGGCGCGCCTCGCTGGCGGCGGTCGCGGCACCATTCGCGACGGCGGCAGGCGTGCCAGCCGTGCCAGCCGCTGAATCGACGGCCGTCGGTGTCGGTGCCTTGGGTCCCTCGGCCTCTTGGGGCGTGCGACGCGTGCCGCAGGCGCCGGTGAGGAGCGCTGCGGACAGCAGCACGCCACGGGACAGGCCGAACAAGTTCCATCGCATACGGGTCACGTCTCCCTCCATTCCGTCGTGCAGCGCTAGCGGCGCCGCCAGATTTCCAGTCCATCCTGCTCGAACCGGCGATCAAATCGCTCGGTAAAATTCGGTCGATTGGTGATGGCATCGGCCACCACGTTCGGCGTGGCACGGCGGTCGACAATCACCCAGTCCACCGCCTGATCGGGTGCCGCCAAGGCAGCCGGGCCCAACTCCCAGGTCCAGCTGTAGATCCGATCTCGAAGCGGGATGCGGCTCCGCGGCGAGATGTTTACTGCTTGATCCACCAGCACCCGGCCCTGGTCGTACTCCGCTGCCAGCCAGTCCGCGGCGGCCTGTTGCCGTTGATCACCATCGCGGATCGCGAGGCCCTCACGCAGGGCGCCTATCTGGCTGGTCCCGCCGAGCGTCCAGAGCCCTCCCTGCGCCAGCACGACCACTCCAAGAGCGAGGAGCGTGCCCCGACGCCAACCAAGGCCTCGCCGGAGCGCACGATGGGCGGCCAAGGTGAGGCCGACGGCGAGCGCAGGGAGCAACATCAGCCCATAGCGGAGATTGGCGAGGCCCGGTGGGTCGGACCAGGGGAGTGAGAGCGCGCTCTGCCCCCCGACCAACGCCAGAATGTTGAACGGGAGCGCCGCATAGAGCAGCAAGGCCCCGGCGAAGCGGCGGTGGTGGCGAATGAGGACGAGGAGGGCGAGCAGCCCGATGGCGCCGAGCACCATCCCCGACGAGAGACCGACGGCGCCGAGGTAAGTCGTCGTGGCCACCCCAAGGTGGCCCTTGGTGGGAAGCAATCCCTGAGTTGCCAGCGCCGCCTGCTGGCTCTGCGCCGACCACGCCCCCCGCTGGAAGGCCAGCGGGTCGCCAAAATAGGCGGCGTTATAGCCGAGCCAGATCGCCACCATTGCCGCACTTGGCCAGCCAAACTGCCACGCCGTGCGGAACCAGCCCGCGCCTCGGCGATGGGCCAGCCAGGCCACCGTCGGCGTCGCCAGCATCACGTAGAACCAGCCGTCGTAGCGCGTCCCGACGGCGAGGGCGGCGCACCATCCGGCAAGCAAGAGGGAGCCGCCCGGGTGACCGTCATCGGCCCAGCGATCAAGGGCCGCGACGGAGGCTGTGAGGAAGGCTAGCAGCAGCGGTTCGGTCATCGCCGTCGTCTGCAGGTAGAGCAGCGACGGGTTGGCAATCACCAGCAGCGTGCCGATCCACGAGAGCTGCCGATTGCCCGTGCGGCGAACCAGCAGGTCATGCACGGAGGCGGCGATCACCATGAATGCGGCGAGCCCAACCAGGCCCCCGGCGAGGCCGTTCCACCACCAGGCATCGACCAGCGTGAAGGGCAGCAGCAGGAGATGTGGGACAGGCAGCCAGACCGTGCCGAGCATCTGCACGCCGGGGGTGGTGGAGTCGACGACCCGCCGGGCAATGTCGAGGTGCGCTTGCGCATCCCAGAACGCGAAGACGAGGTGCC
>JBBQJU010000089.1:0-9662 GCA_038326215.1 Gemmatimonadales bacterium
GTCGAGTGTTCACGATTTTTCAAATCCTCAGGGAGGCTCCATGGCTACCAAGAAGGCTGCAAAGAAGGCCGCGAAGCGGCCGGCGAAGAAGGCAGCGAAGAAGGGCGCGAAGAAGGCTGCCAAGCGTCCGGCGAAGAAGGCCGCCAAGAAGGCTGCCAAGCGTCCGGCGAAGAAGGCGGCCAAGAAGGCCACCAAGAAGGCGGCCAAGAAGGCCACCAAGCGCCCGGCGAAGAAGGCTGCCAAGCGCGCCACCAAGAAGGCCGCGACGCCGGCTGCGTAAGCAGTCACCCTCGCGGCCTTCGCCGTGAGACGCAGTCATGTAAAAAGGGCCGGCACGTTGCCGGCCCTATGCGTTTCCCCCCACCGCCATCTCAGGCGCGGGCGTTGTGTCGCCCGCTCTCCGACTGTTCCGCGGCCGGCTTGCAGAAGAGCGCGCCGCGCGAGGCCATCCCCCGGGTGCGTCGGCCGGTCGGCGGCAGGGTTTCCCGCAGCCAGCTGGTGTAGTGGCCGGCGAATCCTTCCGGCCCCGCCCCTTGGCTGTCCGGGACCAGCGCGTGCAGCCCGCCCGGAGCGGTCAGCCCCTGAAGTTCGGTCAGCAGCACCTGCCGTTCCCCCGGGGAGAGGGAGGCGAGGGTGCCAGCGTCGAGGACCACCAGCGCGAAGCCACCGGGGATGCAGGGGAGCCACTGGCCGAACTGGACGCAGATCGCATCGAAGGTCGAGGAGAGAGATTCATCGGCGACGCGTCCCTCGGTCCGTTCGATGACCGTGAAGTCCCGATCGAGGAAGGTGACGTCGGCGTCATGGGCGGCGAGGAGGTAGGCGCACTGCTCGGCACCGACGCCCACGACGAGCGCCTGGTCGCCTGGCTCGATCCGCGGGGCGAGTCCCGCCACCAGATGGGTGTCGTCGATGTTCCAGTGAATCGGTTCGCGCTGGGCGGCCCGACGCTTCGGATACGACTTCCGCCACGCCTCGAAGCCACGGATGCCGAGCATCGTGATGATCAGCGCGTCGACGGCTTCCTGGGCGAGAACTTCGGTGAGCAGGAACTGGTCGGCGTCGGAGCGGCGGACGTCGGAGACGGCCTTGTCCGCGAGGCGCATGAGCTCCTCGCGGGAGATCCGGTTCTTGAATTGCTCGACCCGGTCCATGATGTAGAGATCATATTGCTGGCGCAGCGAGCGGAGGGGACGCCGCCGGGGGGCGGTCGCGAGAAGCTGCTGCTGGGAAAGCATCACACAACTTTGCGAAATTGCGCGCCCGCGTCAATCCGCGCGAAGGATCGCCCCCTTCAAATAGCCGGTTTCCGGGATGGTGATCACCTCCGGATGGTCCACGCCCTGCCCCAGCACCGCATGCAGCGTCAGCCGTCGGCCACTGTCGGCGGCCGCCCCGGCGAGCATGGCGAGGAACTCCGGCCGGCGGACGTGGAAGGAGCAGGAAGCACTGACGAGCCAGCCGCCGGGTGCCAGGAGGCGCATCGCCCGCCGGTTGACCTCGTGGTAGCCGCGCAGCGCGGCCGGCACGTTGGCCTTGCTCTTGGCGAAGGCGGGTGGATCGACCACGACCACATCGAATCGGCGCCCCTCGCGGCCCCAGGCCGGGAGCACATCGAAGGCGTCGCCGGTGACGAAGTCGATCTGGCCGAAGCCATTGAGCGCCGCATGCTCGGCCCCGCGGGCGAGGGCGTCGGCTGAGACGTCGAGCGCGGTGACCGCCGAGGCGCGCTGCGCAAGGTGGAGCGCGAACGAGCCATGGTAGGAGAAGCAGTCGAGCGCCGTGCCCCCTTCGGGGACGAGCGCGCCGGCGAGCAGGCGGTTCTCACGTTGGTCGAGGAAGGCACCGGTCTTCTGGCCGGTCCATGGTGCGGCGTACCAGCGCACCGCCCCCTCGCGCACCTCGACCTGCTCCGGGACGGTGCCCATCGCCAGCTCGACGCGATCGTCGAGCCCCTCGAGGCGGCGCGTCGGCACGTCGTGCCGAAAGAGGATCCCCTCGGGCTGGAAGACCTCGCGCAAGGCGTCGACGATGATCGCGCGCTGCGTCTCGAGCCCGGCGGAGAGGAGCTGCACGACGAGCCAGCGATCGTAGCGGTCGACGATCAGGGCGGGGAGCCCATCGCCTTCGGCATGGACAGCCCGCCAGGCCGTGGCATCGAGGCCCGCCCGGCGATCACGGCATTCGGTGAGCCGGGCATGCCACCAGGCGGCATCGATCGGGACGTCGCGTCGTTCGAGGAGTCGGAGCCGAATCTCGGAGCTCGGCGAGCAGAGTGCCCGCCCGAGGAAGCGGCCACGGGCGTCGCGTACCGCCACCACACCCGCCTCCGGCGGATGCTCGCGCACGTCACTCCGATAGATCCACGGGTGGCCCGTGGTCCACCGCTTGGCGCCGCGGTCGCTGACGATGGCGTCGGTCATCGGTCCGTCCGACTGGCGTTGCCGGCGCGACCCCTGCTGATTTCGTTCTGCATGCGTGAAAATCTAGCCGCCACCCTCCGCCTCCTGCTCGTCACCGACGACGCCCTCCTCGGCGCACGCGATCCGCTCGCCGTGGCGCGCGCCGCGATCGCGGGCGGGGTGACGGCGGTCCAGCTCCGGCTCAAGCTGGCGTCCGATCGCGAGCTCCTCGCGCTGACCCGCCGGCTGGTGGCGCTGCTGCCGGTGCCCGTCTTCGTCAACGACCGACTCGACATCGCCCTCGCGGCCGGCGCGGCCGGGGCGCATCTCGGCGCCGACGATCTTCCGCCGTTGCGTGCACGCCGGATCGTCCCGGCCGAGTTCATCCTCGGTGCCTCGGTAGGCAGTGACGCGGAAGTCGAGCGCGGATTGGCCGCCGACTACTGGGGGATCGGCCCACTCCATGGTACCAGCACGAAGGGCGACGCCGGCAGCGCGCTCGGGTGGGCCGGGGCGGTCCGACTGTTGGCGCAGGCCGGCAGCCGGCCGTGCGTCGTGATCGGTGGGGTGCAGCCGGACGATGTTGCGCCGGCGATCGGGGCGGGGTTCGCCGGGGTGGCGGTGGTGCGCGGGATTCTGGCGAGCGAGGATGTGGAGGGGGCGGCGAGGGCGTTTACCCCGCCCTCGGGCAAAGCCCGAGCGGCGGGGTCTCCGGAGTAGAAACACTCGGTCGCTCAGTGGTTTTGGTCGTTTAGTTTTTTTGCGGGACCGAGTGTAGCGACTTGGGAGTCCCCGCCGCTCGGGCTACGCCCGAGGGCGGGGAAATGTTCTGCTCCGACTGCGGTACCGAGTGTAGCGGCTCGGGAGTCCCCGCCGCTCGGGCTGCGCCCGAGGGCGGGGAAATGTTCTGCTCCGACTGCGGACCCGAGTGTAGCGGCTCGGGAGTCCCCGCCGCTCGGGCTGCGCCCGAGGGCGGGGAGATCCTACTGCCGCACCCGTTTGATATTTCGCAGATGCTCCGCATAGCTCACCGCGAACAGATGCGTCCCATCCCCGACGGCCACGAAGTAGAGTTCGCGCCCCGCGGCGGGGGAGAGCACCGCCTCGATCGCGGCATCACTGGGATTGCCGATCGGTGTCGGCGGCAGGCCGGTGTGGAGATAGCTGTTGTAGGGTGAGGGGTAGGCGTAGTCCTTGTTGTAGAGCCGCGGCTTCCGTGCCCCCGAATCGACCAGGTAGGCGTACTGGATCGTCGGGTCGGCCTGTAGCGGCATGCCAAGGCGGAGGCGGTTCCGGTAGACCGCCGCGATCCGCGGCAGTTCGGCGGCGCGCATCGCCTCGGCCTCGATGATCGAGGCGAGCGAGATCACCTCGGCCTGGTCGAGGTCCGCGGCGTCGGCGCGCGTCTTCCAGTTGGCGGGCCAGTGGGTGCGTCGGGCCTCGAGGAATGACTCGAGGACCTCGCGCGCCCCGCCGAGGCCGGTGAAGGTGAAGGTCACCGGTCGGAGCCACCCTTCGACGGTGGCGCCCGGGATGCCGTACTCCCGGCGGAGGGCGCTGTCGCGCGCGACGCGAAGGAAGCTGTCGGCGGGAATCGCGAGCACACTCTCGGCGCGACGCGCCAGGTCAAACAGCGTGGCGCCTTCGGGGAGGGTGATCTTGAACTTCACGGCGTCGGCGCGCGCCAACCGGTCCAGGATCGAGGCGGTCGAACTGCCGGGAACGAATTCGTAGACCCCCGGCTTGAGTCGTCGGTCGACGCCCTGCGTTCGCCCGCGGAACCGGAACCAGCGCGCGTTCGCCAGGATGCCGCGCGCGACCAGCGAATCGCCGATGCTGGCGAGCGTGCTCCCCTTGGGCACGCCAATCCGCACTGGCGGCGCTTCGGCGACGCCACATCCCGCCAGCAGCCCGAGCGCCAGCACCAGGGCACGACAACGCATCACGCCCGCCGCGTGTCGAGCCAGCGCTCGAGCACAATGGCCGCCGCCATTGCGTCGATGTCGGCCTTCCGCTGGCGTGGCGCAATGCCGCGCTCGGTCAGCCGCTCGAGCGTCTCGGCCGTCGTGAAGCTCTCGTCGATCCAGTCGATCGGGAGGGTTGCCCGCGCGGCAAACTGCTCCCCCATCGCGCGCGCGGCCAGCGCCGACTCCCCCTCGGCGCCCTCGTCGTCGAGGGGCAGCCCGACCACGAGTCCGACGGGATGCTCGCGCTCGATCAGATCGAGGAACTGCCCCAATGGCAAGCGTTTCCCCGCCCGACGCGTGAGCGTCCCGAGCGGGGAGGCGAGGAGCTGGGTCTCGTCGGTGATCGCGACGCCGATGCGGGCGTGGCCCCAGTCCAACGCCATCACCCGACCATCCCGGGGAATCATCGATGACCGATCATCGATCATCGATCATCGATTCCGTCACTGCGCCATCGACGCGAAGAACTCCTTGTTGGTCTTGGTCCGCTTCATCCGCTCGAGGAGGAACTCCATCGCCTCGACCACCGGCATGTCCGCGAGGAAGTTGCGCAGCAGATAGACGCGGTTGAGTTCGTCCTTGTCGAGGAGGAGCTCCTCCTTCCGGGTGCCCGACTTGTTGATGTCGATGGCGGGGTAGATCCGGCGGTCCGCGAGGCGACGATCCAGGACGAGTTCGGCGTTACCGGTGCCCTTGAATTCCTCGAAGATCACTTCGTCCATGCGCGAGCCGGTGTCGATGAGGGCCGTCGCGATGATCGTGAGCGAGCCGCCGCCCTCGATGTTGCGGGCCGCGCCGAAGAAGCGCTTCGGCTTCTGCAGGGCGTTCGCGTCGACACCGCCGGAGAGAATCTTGCCCGAGTGGGGCACGACGACGTTGTGCGCGCGCGCCAGGCGAGTGATCGAGTCGAGCAGGATGATGACGTCGCGACCATGCTCGACCAGGCGCTTCGCCTTCTCGATCACCATGTCGGCGACCTGCACGTGCCGGTCGGCCGGCTCGTCGAAGGTCGAGGCGATCACCTCGGCCTGCACATTCTCCTGCAGGTCGGTCACTTCCTCGGGGCGCTCGTCGATGAGCAGCACGATGAGGTAGCTCTCGGGATGATTCTCGGTGATCGCGTTCGCCAGCTTCTGCAGCAGGATCGTCTTGCCGGCCTTCGGCGGCGCCACGATCAGTCCGCGCTGTCCCTTGCCGATCGGCGACATCAGATCGACGACGCGCATCGAGAGGTCGTTCTTGCTGCCCTCGAGACGGATCCGCTCGTCCGGATAGCGTGGCTTCAGGTTGTCGAAGGCGATCCGGGTCTTGGTCTTGTCTGGCTCCTCGAAGTTGACGCTCTCGACCTTGAGCAGGGCGAGGTAGCGTTCCCCTTCCTTCGGGGGGCGCACCTGACCCTGCACCGTGTCACCGGTGCGGAGGTCGAAGCGCTTGATCTGGCTTGGGCTGACGTAGATGTCGTCCGGGCCATAGAGGTAGTTCCAGTCCTGCGAGCGGAGGAAGCCGTAGCCCTCGGGCAGGATCTCGAGCACGCCTTCGCCGCGGATGACCGTGTCCTTGTCGAGCAGCGACTGCTCGATCCGGAAGATCAGGTCCTGCTTGCGGAGGCCCGAGTAGTTGGTGATGTTGAGTTCGGCGGCAAGCACATGCAGCTCGGCGACGGACTTCTGCTTCAGTTCAGCGATATCCACGGATATCTCCGGGTGGCGTCACCAGCCCGCGGGCCAATGCGGCACGACAGGATGGAGCGGGCTGTGAGCGTTCGGTCTGGTTTCGAGGCGTATGGGACTCGCGCGAAGGCGCGGGGAAGACCATCGGAAGAGACGCGGGGGTTCCTGCAATTGCCCAATCATATGGGGCGTTCGGCGCCCCGTCAACACCAGCGATGACCGACCCACGCGACTTCTTCTCCGTGTGGCGGTCCCAGCCACTGGCGGGGACCCGCGAGGTGCTGGACGGCGTCGTCGTCCCGGAACACCGGGGGCCCTCGCCCGCGCTGGCGGCCCTGCTCCGGGCATGGCCCGGCGCCTGGTACTGGGCCGACGACGCCAAAACCAGACTGGTCCTGATCAAAGGAACGGTTCCCGCTCGGCCCGAGCGGTGGCTCTGGCACGGCGGGCTCCTCCTCTTGACGGTCCTCTGCACCCTCGGCGCGGGGGCAGTGCTGCTCGGCCGATGGGTCCCGACGGTCCACCCCGGCTTCTGGGGTGCGGTGCGGTCTGTCGTGGAATTCGCTGAATTTGCAGCCCAAGGTGGCTGGCGCACCCTGCTGCCGGGGTGGGAATTCGCGGCGCCGCTCCTGTCGATCCTGTTGGTCCACGAGCTCGGCCACTACTGGACGGCGCGGCGCTACGCGATCGACGTCTCGCCCCCCTATTTCCTGCCAGTGCCACCCAACCTGTCGCCGATCGGCGGACTCGGTGCCTACATCCGCCTCCGCTCCCCGATCTATGATCGGCGCCAGCTGCTCGATGTTGGTGCCGCCGGGCCGCTCGCCGGCTTTGTGGTCGCCATCGGGGTGATGATCTGGGGCTACCAGCTGTCGCACCGTGTGGCGATCCCGCTGCCGGGGTCTCCCTCGTTTGTGCTCTTCGCGGGAAAGCCGGCCTTCCTGGGCGACTCGTTCCTGACCCACCAGATGCGCGAGTGGCTGCTCCCGGGGAGCGGCGCGGTCCTCCTATCACCCCAGGCGTTCGCTGGTTGGGTCGGCCTCTTCATCACCGGGCTCAATCTGTTGCCGCTCTCGCAGCTCGATGGCGGCCACGTGCTCTACGGCCTGGTCGGGCGGCGGCAGAAGGCCATCGGCCTCTTCTTTGTCGGCGTGCTGCTGCTGCTCGCACAGCGGGCGCCGATGTGGTATCTCTGGGTGGCGCTCACCTTCGCCATCGGCGGCGGCCGATGGACCCACCCGGAAGTCGTCCTGCCGGAACGTCCCGTCATGTCGGGTGGACGTTGGACCGGATTCTTCTGTATCGTGGTGTTCCTGCTGACCTTCGTGCCGGTTCCCTTCCTTCGCTGACGAGGTGCGGCATGACCGAGCTCGATCCGATCGCCAAGCTGCGTCACGACCTCGCCAATCCATTGGCCGCGATCCTCGCCGAGACGCAACTGCTGCTGATGGGCGACGAGGCGATGTCGGCCGACGTGAAGCAGGCGCTGCAGCAGATCGAGAAGCTCTCCATCCGGATGCGAGCCATCCTGCGTGACACCCAGCAGGCGCCGACGGCGTAACCGCCGCTACGCCTTGTCTCGCACGCGGTCGCCGGAGACGAGGTCGTCGAGGCCGGGCTGGAACTCCGGCCCCTCGCTGCCGCTGCCGCTGCCACCCCCCCCGACGGGACAGTGCGGCGAGCCATGGCGGCGTCACGACCGTGGTGCCGATCACCATCACCATCACGGCCCCGAAGTGCTCAGGCGTGAGTGCCCCCGTCGCCAACCCCATCTGCGCAAAGATCAACCCCACCTCGCCGCGCGGGACCATGGCGGCGCCGATCAGCGCGTGCCGAATCGGCAGCCAGAATGGGGCGTAGCCTGCGACGAACTTGCCGACGATCCCGATCGCCAGGAGCAGGCCCCCGAGTCGCAAGGCGTCCGGCTGCAGCATCGCGCCGAGATCGACCGAGGCGCCGACGGACGCAAAAAAGATCGGCACAAAGAAATGGCCGAGGCCGGTCGTTGCCTCTTCGATGGTATGGCGTTGCTTCGTCTCGTGGAGAATCAGTCCGGCGGCGAAGGCACCGATAATCATCGCCGAGCCGGCGAGACCGGCCGCGGCGGCCAACGCGAGGGCGAAGGCCAGCGCCAGCGCACCGGTCGCTCCACTGACCTGAAGCCGGGAGATGGTCGCGAAGAGCCGCGGTGCGACCAGCCGCCCGACCAGCAGTGCCACAACCAGAAAGCCCACCGCCACGCCGCCCGTTCGCAGGGCACTCGCGGTGGTCACGACTCCGCCCTCGGCGAGGGTCGCCACGATCGCGAGGATGACCAGGCCAACGACATCGTCGAGTACGGCCGCACCGAGGACGGTGCGTCCTTCGGTGCTATCGAGTTCGCCGAGGTCGCCGAGGATGCGCGCCGAGATGCCGATGGAGGTAGCCGTCAGCGCCGCCGCACAGACCACTGCCGGCAGCATCGGCAGGCCGAGCGCCGTCGTCACGGCAAAGCCGGCGGCAAACGGAAGCACGACGCCGACCGCACCGACAGCGGCGGCGGCCGGACCGACCTTGAGCAATGAGACGAGGTTAGTGTGCAGGCCGATCTGGAACAGCAGGATGACCACACCAAACTCGGCAATCATCGCCAGCATCGGCTCGCCGGGCGTCACGATGCCGAGGAGCGACGGACCGACCAGAACGCCGGCGAGCAGTTCCCCGAGGACCGCGGGCTGCCCGACACGCATGGCGACCCATCCGCCGAGGCGCGCCACCGTCACGAGCGCGGCGAGCATCAGGAAAAGCGACGTCACAGCATGTCCATCCGCGGATGGAGCCGACGAGAAGAGTCCGAGTACGATCATACCCACAAGGTACACTCCCCTATCTGACCTGTGTCGCGACGCATTACACTTCGAAACGCGCCGTACGGCGCGCTCGGGAGATCGCGATGACCACGGACAAGAGTTGGCTGGAACGGACGTTGTACGGTACCGGCAGGCCGTCGCCATTGGCGCAATTACTCGCCAAGCACGAGGGGCTGGCCTGGGCGAGCGTCGCCGGGCTGCTCCTGCTCACCAGCTGGATCGTCGAGCGCACGGGAATCTTCCCGTCGTGGGTGGCGCTCGCCGGGTACGTCCTCGTCGGTGTGATCGGCGGCCGGCAGCCGGTGCTCCACCTGCTGCGTGCGCTCCGCGAAGGGCACTTCCATCTCGACATCGACTTCCTCATGGTGGTCGCGGCGATCGGCGCCGCGAGTGTCGGCGCGTGGGCGGAGGGTGCCTTCCTCCTCTTCCTCTTTGCGCTCGCGAATGCGCTGGAGGAGTACGCCCTCGAGCGTGCGCGCTCGGCGATCCGCAATCTGGCCGACCTCGCGCCTGCCCAGGCGCGGCTGCTGCGTGATGGCGTCGAAGTGGAGATCCCGGTCGAGCAGGTGCGCATCGGCGATGTGCTGGTGGTTCGCCCCGCCGAACGGCTCCCGGCCGACGGGACGGTCCATGCCGGGCGCTCGGCCGTCAACCAGGCCCCAATCACCGGCGAATCGGTACCGGTCGAGAAGGAACCCGGCGATGAGGTGTTCGCGGGCACTGTGAATGGCGATGGCGCCCTGGAGATCACCGCGACCCGTGCCGTTGGTGACC
>JBBQJU010000090.1:0-9653 GCA_038326215.1 Gemmatimonadales bacterium
GCCCCGACGGGTCGGGCTGCATGAAGCCGGCCGCCACGTAGGCGTCGTGCAGGATGCGAAAGCATGCAGGGCGACGCCCGCATGCGCGAGCTCCTGCGCGAGGCGGGTGCCGCGACCGGTCAGCACCATCGAGGGGAGCGCGGGGACACCAGCGAGCCCGCGCGCCAGCAGGAGCACCTGCCGCTGTCCACCGCGCCACTCGCGGCCGCTCGCGACATGCAGCACGCGAGCGGTGATCATCGTGGCGTCGGACTCAGCGGGTCGAGTCCGGGAAGAGCGGGCACTTCGGATCTTCGATCTGGCGCCGATCGATGCGCACGCCGAGCAGCGGGACGATCGTGTCGCGCAGCGCCAGGTCACCGAGCACTGGCGCGCCGGGAATCGAGACCCCTTCGAAGACCAGCGCGCCAAGGGTCACGCCCTTCCGGTCGACGAGGAGGACGGCGAAGCCGACCGGTGTCCCCTCGGCAATGGTGTCGGGCGAGGAGAGGTGCCAACCGAGCGAGTCGGCGCTGGTGACATGGCCGCGGAGGGCCTGGCCCGCGACGATGCGGAGTGGCACCGAGGCCGGAACGGAATCGGGTGGGACGACTAGCGAATTGCCCTTCGCGAACGCTTCCTTGGCGACCAGCGGGCCGGTCAGCGAGGCAATCCCGCAGGAGACGGAGCCGCCCCCACCCCCGCCACAGGCGCTCAGGGCGAGGAGCAGCGCGGCGGTGGCGACGGGACGGTGTGACATCGAAACCTCTCGTGGCGGGAGACGTCGAAATCTACATCCCCGGCGGTTGCTTGACCGCTGCGCGTCGCGGCGGGTACCATTCGCCCCGCTTCCCACACCCAGCAGGCCATGGACTTCGACGACCTCAAGACCCATCTCGACCGCCTCTTTGCCCCGCGCGCGGGGGCAAGTGCGCGTGACCAGGCCGCCGGCCTGCGCGAGGCGTTGGTCGAATTCAAGGTCGGGATCGGTCAACTGCGTGAGGCCCTCGGACGCTCCGAGGGGGAGCTCACGCAGGTGCGTCGCGAGGTTGAGGACTATGCCCGACGCGGACGGTTGGCGACCGAGATCGGCGACGCCGAGACCGCTGCGCTCGCCGAAGAATTCACGGCGAAGGCCGCGACGCGGGTCGACCTGCTCGAACGGAAAGTGCTGGTGCAGCGCGACGAACTTCGGCTCGCCGAGGAGGAGTACGAGGGCACCAAGCGTCGCTACCAGTCCGCCGCGCGTGGCATTCCCGGTGACGGCGCTCCACCGCTGGGCGCCAATGCTGAACCCGGCAGCACCGTCGACGAGTCACCGTTCGAGAGCTACGCCCTCGAGCAGCGCGCCCGTGAGGCCGCCGTTGAGGCACAGTTGGCGCACCTGAAGAAGCAGCTCGGCGAACGGCCCCAGCCCGACGCCTGATCCATCCTGCAGGCCCTCTCCATCATGCGGGGACACACGTGAGCCAGGCACCCACCACCGGCTTTTTCGGCCATCCCGTCGGACTCCGGACGCTCTTTCTCACCGAAATGTGGGAGCGCTTCAGCTACTACGGTCTGCGACCGTTGCTGGTGCTCTTCATGTCGGCTGCGCTGCTCGATGGCGGTTTCGGCCTCGACCGCGGCCAGGCCTCGGCGATCGTCGGGATCTATGCGGCGTGCGTCTATCTCGCCTCGCTGCCAGGCGGCTGGATCGCCGATCGCTGGCTCGGGTTGCGCCGATCGATCTACTACGGAGCAATCCTGATCACGCTGGGCCACCTCTCGATCGGTCTCTCCGGCCTCGCCGGGCAGGGCACCACGGGGAAGCTCACTTTCTTCGCTGGACTCGTCCTGATCGTGATGGGCACCGGGCTGCTCAAGCCCAACATCTCGGCGATCGTGGGCGATCTCTACCCCGAAGGAGGCGCCCGGCGTGACGCCGGCTTCTCGATCTTCTACATGGGCATCAACACCGGCGCCTTCGTCGGCCAGCTGGTGACCGGTTTTCTCGGTGAGAGCATCGGTTGGCACTGGGGCTTCGGTGCCGCCGGCGTCGGCATGTTCTTCGGCCTGATCTCCTTCAAGCTCTTCGCGCCGAGCACGCTGGGTGACCTCGGCACCGAGATCGTGCGCCATCCGGACGCCGCGGTGCAGGCCAAGCAGGAACGGTCGGTGAAGACGGTGATCGGCGTCCTGCTTGGGTTGATCGTCGCGGTGTTCGCACTGGTCGCGAGCGGTGTAGTGACGCTCGATCCACAGGCGATCGGACTCCAGATGACCTACGTCCTCGTGGGCTTCGGTGCACTCTTCTTCGGTTTCGTCTTCTTCGACAGTTCACTGACGCGCCAAGAGAAGAAACAGGCGGTCGTGATCCTCGTGCTGTTCATCTTTGCCGCCCTCTTCTGGGCCGCGTTCGAACAGGCACCGACCTCGCTCAACCTCTTCGCGCGTGACTTCACCAACCGCACCATCGGCGGCTTCGAAGTCCCGGCGACCTGGTTCCAGTCGGTGAATTCCGCGTGGATCATCATCTTCGCGCCGGTGGCAGCCGCGGTCTGGGTCGGCCTGTCGAAGCGCCCCGGCGGCGACCTCTCGGCCCCGGCGAAGTTCGCGCTCGGTCTGGCGTTCGCGGGTGTCGGCTTCGGGCTGATGGTGATCGTCGCGAAGGACGTGGTCGCGAGCGGCGGCACGCTGAAAGTCTCGCCGATGTGGCTCGTCTGGAGCTACCTCTTCCAGACGCTCGGCGAACTCTGCCTCTCGCCGGTGGGGCTATCGTCGATGACCAAGCTCGCGCCGCGCAAGTATGTCGGGCAGATGATGGGGATCTGGTTCCTCGCAGCGTCGGTGGGGAACCTGATCGCCGGACTCGTCGGCGGGCGCGTCGATCCGGAGAAGCTCGAGCAGATGCCTGAGCTCTTTCTCTGGACCGCGGTCGCCCTCTTCGTCACGGCCGCGATCCTCGGGCTGATGGTCAAGCCGATCAAGCGGATGCTGGAGGCGAACTAGCGATCGGCGAGCAGCGATCAGCGGGCGTGGGAGTCCGGGCCGCTCGCTGATCGCGGTTCGCCGTTCGCTGAGCGGCCGAAGATCGCGAAGAGGTAGGCCAGTGCCGGCAGCAGGAGCACCGCCCCGGCCGCGAGCGCACCCACCAAGAGGGTGAGCGTCGCGGTCGGGGCGGCGGCGTCATACACGCTCAGCGTCGGCGGAAGGATGTAGGGCCATTGGGCCATCGCCCAGCCGACCACAATCAGTGCGGTCTGCACCGCGGCCGCCGTGCGCGCAATCCGATAGTGCCTGCGCCACAGTGCGACCAAGGCACTCACCGCCGCACTCCCCGTCAGGAGATGGAGTACCGGTGCCCAGGAGGCGCCGGTCAACTCGGTGAAGACCCAGGGCGAATCGTTGCGGGCGAGATAGAGCGCGACCGCCGCGCCGGGGAAGAGGAGGAGGCCTGCGCCGAGCGCACGCGCACGGAAGTCACCCGCCAGCGCCGCATTCGGTGCTTCGACCGTCAGATAGACTGCGGCGAGGAAGGCGAAGAGCAGCAAGGTGAGCACCCCGATGGCGATCGGGAACGGGGCCAGCCACGGCGTGATGTACGCGGCGGCAAAGCTGCGCGTGCCCGGCGGGGCGACGCCGCCGGCGGCCACTGCGCCGGCGGTGACCCCGAGCAGGAGCGGCGTGACCAGCGAGGCGACGGCGAAGACGAGTCCCCACCGGCGCTGGATCTCGTCATCCCGACGGTCGTAGCTCCGGAAGGTGAAGGCCGAGCCACGCAAGACCACGCCGACCAGCATCAAGGTGAGCGGAATGTGCAGTGATACGGAGACGCGTGCGTAGGCCTTGGGGAATCCGGTAAAGAGGATCACGACCACCAGGATCAGCCAGACATGATTGGCTTCCCAGATCGGACCAATCGTGTCGGCAATCAGGCCGCGCTGGGCCTTGGCCCGCGGTCCGGTGGCGAAGAGATCCCAGACACCGCCGCCGAAGTCGGCGCCTGCGAAGAGCACGTAGGCTGTCATGGCGGCGAGGCAGGCGACGGCCGTCAGTTCCACCAGGGGCCACTCAGCCATGCCGGGCCGGCTGCGTGATGGGTTCATGGCGTCGGCGCCATTCGGTGGTGTCCGGTGCACCCAGAATCTGTCGTCGAAGGAGCCAGACCACCGCGACCGCGAGCAGGACGTAGAGGGCGGTGAAGCCGAGGAAGGGGACGATCAATCCCGGCATCGGCGTGACCGCGTCCGCGGTCCGCAGGACGCCCTGAATGATCCAGGGTTGACGGCCAACTTCGGTAACAATCCAGCCAGCTTCGGTCGCCACGAATCCCATCGGGGTGGCGATGACCAGCAACTGCAGCAATCGCCGATGTTGGGCCAGGTCACCGCGCTGGGCCAGGGCGCGCCAGCCGAGCAGCCCGGCGAGGATCATCAGCATCCCGCAGCCGACCATCACCTGAAAGGCGAGGTGTGTCACGCGGACGTTGGGCCAGTCTTGCCGTGGGACTCGATCGAGGCCAGGTACCGTCGCACCAAAGTCGTTGGTCGCGAGGAAGGAGAGGGCACCGGGAATCTCCAGGCCGTAGCGCACCTCGCGACGGACGGGATCGGGCCAGCCACCGATCAGCAGGGGGGCCGCGGCTTGGGTCTCGAACAGCGATTCCATGGCGGCGAACTTGGCGGGCTGCGTGGCGGCGACGAAGCCGGCCGCGTGGTGCCCCGACAGTGGCTGCAGCAGGGCCGCAGGGATCGCCATCAGCAGGGCGACGCGCAAGCCGCGTTGATGAAAGGCGTTGGCTGGTTGCCGGAGCAGCATCGCCGCGTGGATGCCCGCCGCGCCGAAGCCGGTGGCCGCATACGCCGCGAGGGTCATGTGCAGTGTCTGCGGGAAGGCGGCCGGGGTGCGCAGCGCCTGCACTGGATCGATCGCCGTGGCGAGGCCATTCACCAACGTGAAACCGGTCGGCGCATTCATCCAGGCGTTGGCGATCACCACGAAGACGCCAGAGAGTGCCCCGCTGACCGCGACCAGAACACCGGCCCAGAGGTGGGCGCGCTCGCTGATGCGATCCCAGCCATAGAGGTAGATCCCGAGGAAGATCGCTTCCATGAAGAAGGCGAATCCTTCCAGCGAGAAGGGCATCCCGATGATCGGCCCGGCGAACTCCATGAACCCCGGCCAGAGGAGGCCCAGCTCGAACGAGAGGACGGTCCCCGACACCGCCCCGACCGCGAAGAGGATCGCGGTCCCCTTGGCCCAGCGGCGCGCCAGTTCCAGATAGTGCGGGTCGCGCGTCGTCTGCCAGCGTCGCTCGGCGATCACCATCAGCACGGGCATGCCGATACCGATGACGGCAAAGACGATGTGGAAGGCGAGCGAGACGGCCATCTGGGAGCGCGCAGCGAGCAAGTCGGTCATGACCATCCGGGGGTGGTGAGTCTTGTGAAAAATTTCACAAGGGTACCCACTGAGGCAAGGTCCGTTCCCGGCGAACGCAAGTGTTGCAGCTTGCAACTATGGCCTTCCGCCCAGCTTTCACTCCGTCAGGGCGCCTTCGCCTTCGCGGCCTTGGTCGGGTACGCCACATCGGGTGGGGCGTCGCCACGCGGCCAGTCATTGATCGCGGCGGCGAGGGGAGGGCGCGGTTTGGTGGTGATGTAGGTGGCCACGTCCTGCGCCTCCTGCTCGCTGAGCGTCCCGGCGCGATCAAAGGGCATGTTGTGCTTCGCGAAGGCGGCGAGGGTGCGCAGGCGCGCCATCCCGGCGCCGATGGTGAAGCTGCGTGGCCCCCACAGCGGCGGGAAGGCGGCCATCCCCTCGCCGTTGCTGCCATGACAGCGCGCACACTGCAGCGCGAAGACCGCCGCCCCATGCACCGTGTCGCCGCGCTCCGGCGAGCCGAGCGGCAGCCCTTGCCCGGGCACCGTGCGTCCCTGTGGCACGCCGGTCGAGAGCCAGGCCATGTAGGCCACGATGTCACGCATCGCCGAGTCGTCCCAGGCCAGGGCGCTCCCCGCGAGCGACCGTTCGAAGCAATCGTTGATCCGCTCCTCCAGGCGTTGCACGGACGCGGAACGCGAACGGTACTGCGGGAAGCGCGCGGTCACCCCGATCCACGGCATCGCATTGGGGCGGCGGCCTTCATCGAGGTGACACGAGGTGCAGCGCAGGGCGTTGCCGACGTGGGTGGGGAGGGAATCGCGTGTGGCCGCGACAATCGCTCGGCCGCGCAACACGGCGGCCCCGAGCTCGCCCGTCGGCAGCGCTGGCAATGGTGCCAGCGTGACCATCGTGGAGAGGGTGGTATCGGTCGGCGGAGGCGCAGGTGGCTGCGCGGTGCACCCTGCGAGGATCATGATCGCGATACCCGCGACCCGAACCTTGTTCATGTGAGCGACTCATAGGCGCAGCCGTGTTCCTGGGCCATCGCGATGCCTGCCACGACGGCCGGTACCAGCATGATCCCCGGCAGGAACGAGGCGATGAGATCGGCGCGGACCGCTTCCGGCGTCTCGCTGCGCCGACGGGCGAGTGACGACACCAGGTTGCGGAGGACGTTATTGCAGAAGAGGAAGAGGGTGCCTCGGCGTTGCAGCGCGGGCACGGCGACGGCCGCGAAGGGATCGGCCACGTCCTCGGACGCATACAGGTTGCGCAGACTCGGCTTCCCGGTCTTCGGGTCGGTGAGGCGCGCGCGCTCGCCGAAGGCATACTTCGCCCATGCCGCGTCGTTGAAGGCGATCACCATCGGCGCCGCATGCAGCGCGATCACGACCTGAGCCTCGCCCGGCTTGTCCTGGTAGGCGTCGCGGCAGGCCGTGAGATAGTTGTTGGCGCGCACCAGGGGCACGGCGTCGCCGAGCACGTGGGCGTCAAACACGAGCCGGTGCCTCGCCGTGAGCGTCGCAAGCCAGCGGTGGTCGAAATCCTCTGGGCTCGGCACCCTCAACTGCCCACGATGTAGGAAGCGCCCTTCGCCTGAGCGAGGGCCATTGCCGCCACCATGGCCGGCACCAGCGTCACGCCCGGCAGGATGGCCCGTCGCAACTCGGCATACGTGGCATCGGCGGTCGCGCCGTCCCGCTTGGCAGCGAGTTCCCGCGAGACGCGCATCAGCGTGTTGTTGCAGAGCAGGATGCTGGCCCCGCGCTTCTGCCAGCTCGCCAGCGATGTCTGCGCGAAGGGGGCTCCCGCTTCGTCGCTGCGTGTGAGGTTCCGGATGGCGCGCGTCTGGGTTCCGGGCTCGTTCATCGCCATGACGTCGCCGAGCGGCCAGGCGGCCCAGGCCTCGTCGGCCAGCCCGAGAGGCCACGCGGTGCCGTGCAGCCCGATGACCACCTGAATGTCGGCGGGCTTGGCGCCATAGCCATCGACCATCGCCTCGTAGTAGCGCTTGGGGTAGCCGTACGCCTCGCTGCCGCCCCACGTCTTCGTATCGAAGATGACGCGGTGCTTCTTCGTGAGGGTGTCGAGCCAGCGATTGTCCCACTCTCCCGGTGTCGGCCCCGCGTGCAGCCGCGGTGGCGTGGCAAGGACCGCGCTTGCCAAGGCGACACGCCCCAGAAAGTCGCGACGGGGGATAGCGGAGGAAAGGTCAGACACGAGAAGCTCCGGGTTCATCAGCACGAAAGTGGTACCTTTGGGGTTGCGAGGCGCCGCCTGCTGCGCCGACCCCGCTCCCCCCACGTCAGAATATGGACGGCCCCGCATGAAGGTTCCAGCGTCGCTCGCACTGCTCCTGCCCCTCGCGGCCTGTACTCCGGCGAAGTCGCCCGCAACCACCCAGGCCCGGGTTTTCTTCATCGCCCCCACCGAGGGGATGATGACGGGTGACACCGTGCACATCCAGCTTGGTGCCGAAGGGCTGACGATCGTGGCCGCCACCGGGAAGCGCGTCGAGGGTGAGGCGCATCATCACCTCTTCATCGACACCGACCCGACCGCCGACACGGTCATGATCCCGAAGAACGATGCCATCCGCCATCTCGGCACGGGCGCCGATACGGTCTCCCTCGTCCTGACGCCGGGCAAGCACCGCATCATCGCGGTGGCCGCCTGGGGAGATCACGTGCCGGTGGCCGGCGCGGTGCGCGACACCGTCACCTTCGAAGTGGCGGCGCCCGTCATCACGCCTTGAACCACATCCTGACCGCCATCGCGCCGAGGAAGATGGCAAACCCCCGCTGCAAGGTGGCGGGGGCGATGCCTTGGGCGTACCTGGCTCCCGCCCAGACGCCAAGGAACAGCCCCGCGGCGATCAGCATCGCCGCCCGCACGTCGATGTGCCCCGCGTTGTAATACTCCCGGACGCCGAGCAGCCCGACGGGCAGCAGCAGTGCCGCGAGCGAGGTGCCGGTCGCCTGAAGGATCGACATCTTGAAGTAACTCACCAGCGCGACGACGATCACGACCCCGCCGCCGATGCCGAAGAGCCCAGAGAGGATCCCTGCCGCGCCGCCGAGCAGCAGGAAGAGGATGGTACTCAAAACAGCACCTCCATTCCGAATCGGATCAGCCGCGGCGCCCCGTACACAAAGAGCGGCTGCGTGAAGTCGCGGGCCGCGGCCTCGTAGAGCGGGAAGAGTTCGGTGCGCCCGCTGATGATGCCGTCGCCGTTGCTGTCGGCGGCGCGCCGGTACCGCGGCGATTCATATGGAATCGCCTGGGGGTTCGCCGTGTAGGCCGCCTCGGCCAGCGCCGCGATGGTGGTGTTCGAGGCGTTGGGAGTGCCGGTCTCGCGGCGCACTGACAGCAGGTTGCCCCGGTTCAGCGCGTTGCGCACATCGAGGTAGATCCCCCCCGCCATCCCCCCGAATCGGAGCGGCCGCCGGAAGAGCAGGTCCATCGTGAACTGGCTCGGCAGGCGCGATCCATTGAGATCACCGATCAGCGAGTCGCCTTTGATGTTGGTCCGCGTGTAGGGAAGCCCCGAGCCGTAGCGGACCACCGCCGCACCGCTCAACGCGCCGAATGGGCGGACGCCGAGCAGCCGAGGTCCCGCACTCGCGGGGAGTTCGCCATCGATCGTGCCGATGAAGGCGAGCCGCCGGTCATAGTCGAGCGGCCACTGATTGCGGGCGGCGAAGATCGTGTCCTTGGTCACTGGATCGATCGTCGTGAGCCGCCGCAACTGGAAGGCATCAGTCACGGTGGCCTCGGCCCGCTGTACGACGGCAGCGAGCCGCATGCCCCAGCCGTGCCGCCGTTCGCGCTCGAGGATCACTTCACCGCCGATCACATCGCCGATGTCGGCATTCACGAAGACGCTTGAGTCGGGATTCACCCGCAGTGGCGATGACGCGACCAGTCCTTCGAGGCGCTTGTTGAAGACGTTGACGCGCAGCGAGACCGACTCGCGGAGGCGCACGCGCGCACTCAACTCAAATTGGGTCGACTGTTCGAAGCCGAGGTCGGGGTTCCCCTGCCGGAAGCGACCGGTACGCGTCGTGTCATCGAAGGCCGCGTCGACCAGAAACTGCAGGTCAGGTGGCTGCGAGAAGCGGCCGACGCTCGCGATGATCGTGGCGCCCTCAAGCACGGTGGCCACCGCGATGCGCGGATTGATGGCGGAACGCGCCGCGAGTGTCCGGTTCGAGAGATCCCCACCCGGCGAGAAGGCATCGTAGCGGACGCCGGCGGTGATGGCGATGTCGCTCGCGCGGACCTGCGACTCGAGGTAGAGCCCGCTG
>JBBQJU010000091.1:0-9611 GCA_038326215.1 Gemmatimonadales bacterium
CCCAGCGCGCCACGATCAGGCGCCATCGCGATCGCGATGGATTTGTCCGCGCCCCAGCCGAGGGCGGCATTCACGTTGATCTCGTCCTTCCGCACCCGCGGAAAGTTCATCAGGTTGCGCTTGAGGTTGAGCGCCAGCTGCAGCACCCCGTCGAAGGAGTACCCCAGGATCCGCACCCGGCGCGTCGCGCTCGTGCTGCCGGAGGAATTGTAGAAGCCCTGCATTCCCTTCGGTGGCGAGACGTTCACCGACTTGGTGCCCCCGATCATCACCGCGCGCTGCACCAGTTCCTCGTACACCGTGTACGGCGCGTCGCTGAGGGATCCTTTCGGTGTGAACTCGACCACGACCTGACCACCGCCGGGACTCACGTTCGCGGTCACCAAGGCGACGCCGTCACGGCCGAGCGCCACGCGCTCCAGTTCACTGACGAGCCGGGCGACCTCGGCCGGGTCAGAACCCCCGGGGAAGGAGACGCCGGCACTGATTGACGTGCGCTCGTTGCCGCCCCAGCCGCCCCAGCTGTTGCGCGGGACCTTGTTGATGAAGCCCCAGGTGAGCACGCCGACCAGCACGACCGTGACGCCGATCGTCGCCCACCGCCACCGCAGGAGCCGGTTGACGATGCGCTCGTAGATCCGCATGACGCGCGGCCAGCCGTGCGCCCGGCGCTCGCCACCGTGGCCGAGCGCCGGCACCAGGACCAGGGCGGTCCCGACGGACCAGAAGAGGGCCAACAGGAAGGC
Source organism: Gemmatimonadales bacterium (assembly GCA_038326215.1). Taxonomy (GTDB): domain Bacteria; phylum Gemmatimonadota; class Gemmatimonadetes; order Gemmatimonadales; family GWC2-71-9; genus Palsa-1233. Next base: position 747 of record JBBQJU010000091.1, read on the forward strand.
GGCCGCGAATGGGACGAAGGCCGCGCGCGTGTCCCCCTGCAGATACAGGAATGGGAAGAGCACGACGGCCGTGGTGAGCGACGAGCCGAGCACCGCCGGGGCAATCGCCTTTCCCGCTTCAGCGCGGGCATCCGCGGTGTTCGGCACATGGCGCAATCGCTCGACCACCACCAGGCCGTTCTGCACCAGGATGCCGATCCCCATCGCCAGCCCGGCGAGCGTGAGCATGTTCGCTGGAATCTTGAAGAGATAGAGTCCCAGCGCCGTTCCGGCGATCGCGACTGCCGCACTCCCCAGCACCAGCGAGGCGCCCGAGAACGAGCGCATCGTCACGATCAGCACGAGGAAGACCGCCCCGAAGGCAATGGCGCCGCGCAGCAACAAGTCATTGAGCTGCTTGGCGAGGTCTTCGCTCTCGTCCCGCGCAATGGTGAGGCGGACGCCCGGCGGCAGCGTCTTGGCCAGCGAGGCGATGACGGTGCGGGCCGCCGCCGCCGTCTTGATGGCGTCGGCACCCGCTTCGCGCTGCAACGAGATGCCGACGGCGGTCTTGCCGTTCAGCCGGAAGGCACGTCCCTGATTGTCTTCCTCAGGCGTGATGAACGCCAACTGACCGAGCGCATACACGATGCCGCCGCGGCCACGGATCGGCAACTTGGCGAGGTCCTCGATCGCTTTCGGTTGATCGCGTACCGAGACGCTCAACACCGATGGGCCGGTGGTGATCTCGCCGACCGGCTGCGAGATGCGCGCATTGCTGACCGCCGCGGTCAGCAGCGCCGGATCGATCCCCAGCTGCTGCAGCCGATTGGCATCGTAGGCGACCACTACCCCGTTCCGGGCGCCGCCGTTGACCGACACTGAAGAGATCCCTGCGAGCGAGCCGAGATAGGGGACGACCCGATCTTCGGCAATCTTCTGCAGCGCGCCCGGCGTGTAGTTGCCGACGACATTGAGGAGAATCAGCGGCTGTTCGCTCAGGTCCTCGGGAACCCAGTTGCCGACGCGCACGGAGTTGCGCGCATTCGATGGCAGATCCTCGCGCAGCGTCTCCATCCGCTCCAGGATGCCGAGGCGGGCGATCGCCACATCGGCCTTCGGGTCGAGCTCGACGGTGATATTGGTGCTGCCCTCGCGCGAGGTGGACTCGGTGCGCCTGACGCCACGGACACCCTGAATGGCCGCCTCAATTGGCGAAGTGAGGTACATCTCGACCAGTTCGGGCGAGGCACCTCCCCAACTCGCGCCCACCGAGAGCCGCGGCAACTCGACCGTGGTCTTGGTCGCCAGCGGCAACTTGGTAAATGCGACACCGCCGGAGATCAGCAGGCCGGCGGCGAACGCCCACATCACCGCGGGGCGGGTGGCAGCCCAGCGGATCATGCGAGCGCCTCACGAGCAGTGCGCGCTGCTGCCTTTCGCTCGGCGCGCCGCTCCACCGCCGCGTAGCAGGAGGGCAGCAGGAAGAAGGTCACCAGCAGTGCCGAGACCGAGCCGCCGATGATCCCAGACGCGAGCGGCTGATAGAGCGCCCCACCGCTGCCCCAGTTGAAGACCAGCGGGAGCACACCCGTGATGGTGGTCAACAGCGTCATCGCGATCGCGCGGAGCCGCTGCAGCCCGCCCTTGATCACCGCATCGTTGATCGAATACCCCTGCTCGCGGAATCGGCGGATGGCATCGAGCTTGACGACCGCTTCGTTGTCGGCCATGCCGATCATCACCACGATGCCGATCAACGAGACCGCATTGATCGACTGCCCCATGATCCACAGCGCGATGATGCCGCCGGCGCCCGCGAGCGGCACGGTCGTCAACACCAGCAGGGGAGTCGTGAAGGAGGCGAACTCACCGGCCAGCACCAGGAACATCAGCGCAACGGCCAGCACGGCCACGAGCGCGAGCTCGCGCGAGGTCCGCTGCTGTTCCTCGTCGGCGCCGGTAATTTGCCAACTGGCCCCGGGGGTGAGCGTCAGCGCCGAGACCGCTTTGCGGACATCGTCGGTGGCGCGTGCGGTGCCACCCTTCTCGACCACGGCCTCGACCACGGAAACCGGGCGCTGATTGGCGCGCACCACTTCGACCGGTGCACGGACTTCATGGACCGTCACGAACTGCGAGACTGGATAGCCACCGACCGTCGACGCGAGGGCGGTCTCGAGGTTTTCGTTGGCAATGCCGGCGTAGCGGACCTGGATCGGCGTGCGCCGATCGGTTTGCCGCAGCTCACTCGCCTCGACGCCGCCCAACGCACCCCGCAAGGCGTTGATGACGGGTTGGATCTGCAGGCCACGTTGGGCGATCTGGTCGCGCTGCAAGGTGATCTCGACCACGGGCTGCGTCCCGGAGAAGCCGTCACGCACATCGGCGAGCGTGGTGAGTCCGGCCAGTGAGGCACGCACCATGTCGGCCGAGCGCGCGGCATCACTCGGCTTGGGCGCGGAGACCTCAACGCGTACGGTGCGGCCTTCGCGGCCGATCAGCGAGCCGAACTCCGACTGTCCGGCGAGGTCAATCGCCAGACTCCCGGCCGCGAGATCGGGCACCGCCTTCCGGAGGGAATCGGCGAAGGCCGCCGCGGCCAGCTTCGGCGGCACCGGGATCACGAACACCGCCGTGCCCGCCGTTCCGGGCTCCGCGCCAGAGAGAATTTCCTCGTCGGTCGCCACGCCGATGCGGGCGTAGACCCCCACGCTGCCGAGCCGCTTTGCCGCGGCCTCCAGGCGTCCGGCTTGGCGTACCGTTTCCTCGATTGCGGTGCCTGGGGCGAGGCGCAACTCGGCGACGGCAGTGCCCTCGTCGACCTGCGGCAGCACTTCCCGGGGCAGTGTGGTCGCCAGCCAGACGGTGAACACGGTCACTGCGATCGAGATGCCGATCACCGGCCCCGGATTCTTGAGCGACCACAGCATGCCGTGTTCGTACCACGCGGTGAACTTCTCGCCCCACTGCGCGAGTCGATCATGCGCCGCGCGCGGCACCACGGCGACCACGCCCTTCTTCTTGCCCCACGTCAGCATCACCGGCATCAGGGTCAAGGCCATCACCAGCGAAGCGAGCAGCGAGGTGACCACCGAGAGCGAGAGATCGCGGAAGAGTGCCGCGGAAAGGCCCTGCACGAAGACAATCGGGCCGAATACCAGCACCGTCGTCAGGGTGCCGGCGACCAATGGCGCCGAAACCTCCTCGGCCGCCTGCTTGGCCGATTCCCAGGCGTCGAGTCCCTCCTCGCGGAGGCGTCCTGTGGCCTCGGCAACGACGATGGCGTTGTCAACGAGGAGACCGACCGCCAGCGCCAGCCCGCCGAGCGAGAGAATGTTGATGGTGACATCGAGCAACTGCAGCAGCGTGAGCGAGACCAGCACCGAGAGCGGCACCATCGCGCCGATCGCCAGCGACATCCGCCAGTCGCGGAGGAAGACCAGAATCAGGAGGATCGAGAGCAGCCCGCCGGCGATGATCTCCTGTGTCAGGTTCGAGAGCGCGTCCTCCACGAACTGGGCCTGCGCCGCCACCAACTGGATCCGAACGGTCGGGAAATCGGTGCGCAGCCGATCGAGGGTCCGCATCAGCTCGCGGGTCACGGCCACGGTATTGGAACCGCCGTCCTTGTAGACCACCAGGCCGACCGCGGCGCCGCCGTCGAGCCGCACCAAGGTGCGCGGGTCGGCTGAGGCCGGTGTGACCGTCGCGATCTGACCGCGGGTGATGCCCGCGCCGGCCGGGCCGACCGGAATCGACCGGATTTGGTCGGGGTCCTTCAGCTCCGTGAGGGTGCGAACCGAGAAACGGAACTGGCCGCGCTTGATGGTGCCGCCGGTCGCCGCCGGATTGGCCGATTTGATGGCGGAGGCCACATCGTCCGGCGTGATGCCGAGGGCGCGCACCCGCTCGGGATCCACATCGACGCGAATTTCATCGTCGGGGTCGCCCACGACGGCGACCGATGCCACGCCGGCAATTTGCTCGAGTTGCCGCGAGTGCACGTCATTGGCGGTCCGCGCGATCGCGCGCAGGTCGCCCGGTCCGGTCAGTCCGAGGATGGCGATCGGCCGCTCACCCGGGTCCGAGGTGAGCAGCGTCGGCCGCGACGCCGTGCTCGGGAGCGAGCCGCGCATGTTGTCGAGCTTCTCCCGCACCATCAGCACCGTCTTCTGCATGTCGGTGCCCCACGCGAAGCGGAGCGTGGTGCTGCCTTCCCCATTGCGGCTGACCGACCGCATATCGACGAGGCCCGGCGTGTTGCCCACGCCTTCCTCGATCTGCTCGGCGACGAAGCGCGAGACTTCCTCGGCGGCCGCGCCCGGAAACGCCGTGCGCACCGTGAGCACCGGCAGCGTCACGTCCGGAAGCAGTGATACCGGCATCTGCTTCAGCGACACCGCGCCGAGGAGCACCAGCGCGAGGATCGCCGAGAAGGTGGAGACTGGGCGGCGCAGGGCCGCAGCGCTCAACGACACGATCGCCGCCCGATCAGTTCTGGTCGCCGTCACGCTTCGCCACCAGCCGCACGCGCGCCTGGTGGGTCAGCGTGAGGTGGCCGTCGACGAGGACGATGTCCCCCTTCTTGACCGGGATGAGCCCGCTGGTCGTGTCCGGCAGCACTTCCATCTCGCGGCCGTTGCTCTCGCCACGCTGGATGTATTCCCACATCGCGATGCCGTCGCGCACCACGAAGACCAGTGGCCGCCCCTCGCGCTCGATCACGGCGCGCTGCGGCACAATCGTCCGGTTGGTGAGCCGCGTGGCTTCGAGGCGCAGCGAGGCATACATCCCCGGCCGCAGCATGCCGTCGCCGCGGACCCGCACCACCGCCTTGCCGGCGCGCGTCACGCTGTCGACCATCGGCAGGATCGCCGCGATGGTGCCGCGGATCGGCTTGTCGCTGGTGGCCGCCACCGTGATGAAGGCCTCGCCGCCGACGCGGAGCTTGGCGAGGTCCTGCTCCTGCACCTGCGCCTCGACTCGAAGATTCATCAAGTCGACGACGACGGCGACTTCCGCACCGGCACCGATCCGCTCACCGAGCGAAATCGAGACCCGCTCGACCATGCCATCGAACGGCGCCAGCACGACCGCGCGCTCGCGCTCCAGCTTGGCCTTCTCGAGGCCGACCAGTGCGCCGTCGATGCCGGCTTTCGAGCGCATGTAGGCACGACGCTCCGGCCGCACGCTTCCCTCAACGGTCGAGTCGGCGATCACTTCGGAGCGGTAGGTGATCTCCGCCTGCCCCAGCCGCGCTTCGGCTTCCTGTACGGCAAGGTCGAGCGGCTTCGGATCAAGACGGGCCAACACTTGCCCCTTCTTCACGCGGTCACCCGCGCGCACGGTCACGGCCTCGACCGTTCCGCCGGTCTCGGCCTTGATGGTCGCGGAGGCGTCTGTCCGGACCAGTCCCGTGGCGCTCACCGTGAGAATCAGGTCCCCCTGGCGGACTTCCTCGCCCACCACCGGCAGCGTCAGTGACGATGACTGGGTCGAATCCTGCGGAATCGAATCGGTGGACTTCGCGTCACCGTCTTTCTTCCCGCACGCACCGAGGACGAGTGCCGCGAGGAGGAAGCGGGCGAGACGGGCGTGGCGCATGACGAGCCTCAGGATGCTGGTTCGGTGGCGAAGAAGTGCCGGCGCTGGGATGATGCATGGGGGGACGGGCGGGAAGCACTCCTAACGCTAACAGCAAATCGAAAGATTCGGCTGTTCGCTCCTTGCCGTTCGCTACTTCTCATTTGTTTCAATTCGAAACACCCGAATCCGCGGCAACCCGTCCGTCGTCTCGTCGCGCAGGTAGACGCGGGTTGAGGTCCAGAAACCTTCGAGGATCTTCGGGTCCGGGGCGGGGACACTGCCGAGCAGGATCCCCTCGGCGGTGAAGACATCGAGAATCGAGGCGGCGCCCTTGGCTCCGGGCCGGGCGACCCAGACGCGCGACGCCCGATCGACCGCGATGCCGCTCCATTGTGGCCACGTGGTCGGCAGCTGGCTTGGCTTCGCGATCTCGCGGACCGCTTTCTCCCACTGCTTGCCGACACCGGCCACCTCGGCTTCGAAGATCGAGTCGCGCTGCGCCTCAGTGATCGAGATCGACGGGGCCGGCGCCGAGAAGCGGCGGACGGTGTCGTCTTTGGTGGTGAGCACGGACAGGGTGTAGTCGGAGGTGCTGCCAACCACTTTGCGCCCGTCCGGCAGCCAGGCGCTCTCGCGTGCGGGCCGCAACGGTATCCCCATGCTCATCATCGAGCTGCTCGTGCCCGATTTCATGCTGACGACCCAGTTGGCGTCGGGATCGGGTGGCTCGCTCTTCAACCTGAGCGTGTCCACCACGGTGCCATTCATCCGGGTGACGAACAGCGCGCCCCCGCCGCCATTGCCGCCTTTGGTGGTGTCGGGGAGCTGCCCGACGATGCCGACCGTTCCGTCGGCGAAGGTCGGAAATTTCGACGTCCACCAGCAGCACTGCGACGGGGTGGCACTGATGAACGTCCCGCCCGTCGTGAAGGTGGTGAAGCGGCTGTTGTTGGGGTCCTGGAGGAAGAGCGTGTCGCGCGAGATGCCGAACATCCCGTCGCGGAACTCGCCTGGGCCGTCACCTTCGCGACCGATGTTGCGCAGCCATTGGCCGTCAGGGCCATACACCTTGATCATCGTCGGCGCCGACTGCAGCAGGTAGATGGTGCCGTCCTCGCCCGCCACGACCGTACGCGGATTACCGATCTCGCCGGGCGATCCTTCCTCTGGTACGATCTCGCGCTCGAGGACCAATCGCCAGCCCGAGGTGTCGGCCCATTTCGTCGGGCCACTGTTGGTGACCTGGATGATGCCACCCGGGAGCGTATCGATCGTCGCCTTGGCCAGGGCGGAGTCTTTGGCCGAGAGGGAACAGCCGGCGAGCAGGGTGGCGAGGCCGATGGCCAGGGGGCGGTTGGTCATGGGTTGGTAGATGCTCACGGCGTGGGAATCGTTGCCCGCTGAAACTATGAGTGTCCCGGCATAATGAGGTCACCGCTGGACAATCGTCACGAGGGCGGGGAGTGCATGGTGATGTGGCTCTCCGTTAGAACCGGATCGCCAGCCCCAGGCTCACCACCGGATACACCTTCAGGTACTTATCGACGTCCGCCTGGATCTTGACCCGCTCGGCCTCGACATCTTGCGCGAGGGCCGAGCCCGGCGTGGCGGCCGATGCGCTCAGGCCCACGGTCGGCTTGCCGATACCGACGCCGAGGTCGAGCAGCAGCGTGAGCCCGCCCTTCTTCGAGGCCGGCGTGCCCCAGCCGAGGCCGGCATACGGCATCGTCTTCGGCCAGCGGCCGGTGCCTGTGACTGTGCCGACCTGGGCCGCGGTGTACTCGGTGCCATCGAAGGTGAAGGTGCCGCCAGTCGGCCTCCCGGTGGCGTCGACTTCGGCCGGCGTGCTCATGATCCCGCCGGTGAAGTGGAAGGAGCCGCGCGGGGAGAGATAGAGGTCGACCAACCCCGTCATTCCCTTGAACTTGAGGTCGGCGTCGAATTCGACGTCCGACTGACTGCGGGTGATCGTCCGCGAGAAACGATACGCGCCACCACGCACGCCGATATTCGGGGTCAGCAACTTGGCGACCTCGATGCCCAAGCCGAGCGATCCGGCACGGCCAGCAATGAAGAAGTCCCCCTGGGCACTCAGCGGGAGCGCGAGCAGGGTCATTCCGACCAACGGCAGCAGGATTCGGCTTCGCACAGGGCAGAACTCCAGTGGGGAGGGGGTGTCACTCAGTGTAATATCGACGGGCGGCCGCACATCTGGATACCTCACGTCGAAGGGGGTCCGATGATCGATCATCGATGATCGATGGACGATCATCGATTATCTTCTGGTTCTGACCCATTCCCGGACCGTTTCCGTGCTCAAGACTGCCCTGCTCGACCGCCACATCGCCCTCGGCGCCCGGATGGTTCCGTTCGCTGGCTGGGAGATGCCCGTCCAGTATCAGGGCCTCGTCGAGGAGCACAAGGCGGTCCGGAGCGCGGCCGGCCTCTTTGATCTCTCCCACATGGGCGAGCTCTGGATCAAGGGGTCCGAGGCCGATCGGGCCCTCGACTATGCCTTGGTCACCCAGCCGTCAAAGCTCGCCGTCGGCAAGGCCCACTACTCGATGATCTGCGCGGCCGATGGCTCGGTCATGGACGACTTGATCGTCTACCGCCTCGGCGAGACCCGCTATCTCGTGGTCGCCAACGGCGCCAATGCTGAGGTCGTCTCGGCCGCGCTCCGCGAGCGGCTTGCCGGTTTCGACGCCTCGCTCGACGATGCCTCGATGCGCACCTCGCTGGTGGCGATCCAGGGACCGAAGGCCGCCGAGATCCTCCAGCCGTTCATCGACGTCGACCTGAGCACGGTCAAGTACTACAGTGGCCGCGAAGCCACCGCCTTCGGTCTGCCGGTCCTGCTGGCCCGTACCGGCTACACCGGCGAGGACGGCTTCGAGCTCTTCACCCTGTGGGACGACGCCGTCCCGGTCTGGGATGGCCTCCTCGCCGCCGGGAAGGAGGCCGGGCTGGTGCCGGTCGGGCTCGGTGCCCGCGACACCCTCCGTCTCGAGGCCGGGATGCCGCTCTACGGTCAGGAGCTCGACCGCGCCACCACGCCGTTCGAGGCCAATCTGGGCCGAGTGGTCAAGTTCGAGAAGGAAGGGGACTTCGTCGGCCGCGCGGCGCTTGCCGCCGCCAAGGACCATCCCACCAAGACGCTGGTCGCCCTGAAGCTGACTGGGCGCGGCATCGCCCGGACCGGCTACCCCGTCTATCTTCCCGCCGCGGCAGAGGCGGTGGGGATCGTGACCAGCGGATCTGCCTCGCCCACGCTCGGGTACGCGATCGCGATGGCCT
>JBBQJU010000092.1:0-9596 GCA_038326215.1 Gemmatimonadales bacterium
CTCGGGATGGGGCATGCCGAAGTTGCGCTTGATGTTTTCCTTGGTGTCGCGTCCCTTCTGGTGGCCGATCACCATCACGGACTGGCCGGCGAGACGGGCCCAGCCGCCGACGATCGCCGGATCATCGCGGAAGAGCCGGTCGCCGTGCAGTTCGATGAAGTCGGTGAAGATCGACGAGAGATAGTCGAGCGTGTACGGCCGACGGGCGTGGCGAGCCACGAGGACGCGCTGCATCGGCGTGAGCCCGGCGTAGATCTCGGCGCGCCTCACGTCGAGCTTCGCTTCGAGCGTCGTCAGCTCGCCGAGGACGTCAATCTCCCGCTCGCTGCCGACGCGCTTCAGCTCGTCGATCTGTTTCTCGAGCTCGGCAAGGGGCTTCTCGAACTCGAGAGTGTAGCTGGTCGCCATCCTGCCTTACCCCGCGCGGATGAAGGAAACGGCGTCGCCGCCAAAGAGGTCCCGCAGGTCGCGAAGGGTTTCTTCGCGCGGTTCCACCCGCAGGCGTCGGGAGCGGAGGCGCGCGGCCGTACCATTCCCGTCGGACCACTGAATATAGAGCGGCGCCGGCCCGGGGTGGGCCATGCAGAGCCGGGCCAGGGTCCGGATCGTCTCCGGGGCCGGGGCGTCGGGGGCCGCCCACTGGATGGCGATCCCGAGCAGTCCGGCGCTCTCCAGCTCCGCCAGGGTGCGCGCCCCCTCGACGATGAAGGGGACCTGATCCTCGCCGCGGTCCCGGGCCGAATAGCCGCCGCTGAGCAGCATCGCCTCGTCGACCCGGATCACCTGGTTGAGCTTGGCCCACGCCTCGGGGAAGACAATCGCCTCGGCGGTGCCGTGGAAGTCCTCGACCGTGATCCGGGCGTATTCCTTCCCGGTCTTCTTGGAGATCTGCCGCTTCACGGCGGTCAGCACCCCGGCAACCGCCACCTGATGTTCGCTCCAGCTCCCCATCGTGGCAGTCGTCCGGGTGCCGAAGAGCTCGACCAACGGCCGGTACCGCTCCAGCGGGTGACCGGAGATGAAGAAGCCGAGAATCTCCTTCTCCTTGGCGAGGCGGTCCGCCTCCGTCCAGATCGGCACATCGGGGAGCGTCGGCTCGACCGGGGTCGTCTTGACGACCTCCCCGAAGAGCGACTCCTGACCCGCTTCGAGTTCCTGGGCGACCAATTGCGCTTCCCCGATGGCCTGGTCCACCGCGGCCACGAGCTGGGCGCGGTGCCCGCCGAGGGAATCACAGGCGCCCGCGGCGATCAGCGATTCGAAGACGCGCTTGTTGCAGAGTCGGGCGTCCACGCGCCGCGCGAAGTCGGCGAGTGAGCGGAAGGGGCCGCTCGCCCGCGCCGTGATGATCGACTCGATCGCCCCGGCGCCGACGTTGCGCACGGCGCCGAGGCCGAAGCGGATCCGGCGATCGCCGACCACCGTGAACTTGAACCCTGACTCGTGCACGTCCGGCGGCAGGACGTCGAGCCCGAGCTCGCGTGCCTCGTTGATGTACTGCACGACTTTATCGGTGCTGCCGATTTCACTCGAGAGCAGCGCCGCCATGAACTCGGCCGGATGGTGCGTCTTGAGCCAGGCGGTCTGGTACGAAAGGACCGAGTAGGCCACCGAGTGCGACTTGTTGAAGCCGTAGCGGCCGAACGTCTCGATCTGTGCCGCGAGCTCGTCGAGCAGCCCGCGCTCGTGCCCCAGCGCCGCGCCGCGGGTGACAAACTTCGTCAGCTCCTGCTTGATCAGCTCCGAGTCCTTCTTGCCGACGGCCTTCCGGAGGACGTCGGCTTCGGCGAGCGTGAAGCCGGCGATCACGTTGGCGATCCGCATCACCTGTTCCTGATAGGTGATGACGCCGTAGGTCGGCTCCAGCACTTCGATCAGCGACGGGTGCGGATAGGTGACCGGCTCGTGCCCCAGCTTCCGCTTGATGAAGACGGTGTGCATGCCGGCATCGAGCGGGCCAGGGCGCAACAGTGCGTTCGAGGCGACGAGGTCGTCGAAGCGGTCGCACTTCATGCTGCGCAGCGTATCCGTCGCCAGCGCCGACTCGAACTGAAAGACGCCCGCGGTGCGGCCGCGCCGCAGCAGCGCATAGACCTCGGGGTCATCGTAGGGGAGGCTGTCGATGTCGAGCGGCGTGCCGGTCTTCGCGACGATCATCTGCACGGCATCGTGGATCACCGTCAGCGTCTTCAGGCCGAGGATATCCATCTTGAGCATCCCGACCTTCTCGAGCGCGCCCATCTCGTACTGGCAGATGATCGAGTCTTCGCCATTCGCGGCGGCGCCGGAGCCCTTGGTCGGTGCCGTACACACCGGCACATAGTCCGCGAGCGGCCCCGGGGCGATCACCACGCCGGCCGCGTGCACCGAGGCATGACGCGAGAGCCCCTCGATCCGCGACGCATAGGTGAAGACGCGGCGGTACGCCTCGTTCTCCTTCAGCATCGCCTTCAGTTCGTCGATCTTCTCACCGGCCTCGGCCACCGTCATCGAGAAGGCTGGGCCGGAGGGAATCAGCTTGGTGAGCTTGTCGGCCTCCCCGGGCGGCACCTTCAGGGTGCGCGCGACATCCTTCACCGCGGCCCGGGCCTTCAGGGTCCCGAAGGTGATGATCTGGCCGACCGAGTCGCGGCCATAGCGCTCGCGCACGTACTCGATCACCTCGCCGCGCCGCTCGAAGCAGAAGTCGACGTCGATGTCGGGCATCGAGACGCGCTCCGGATTCAGGAAGCGCTCGAAGAGCAGGTCGAAGCGGAGTGGGTCGACATTGGTAATGCCGAGGCCGTAGGCCACGATCGAGCCCGTGGCCGACCCGCGGCCTGGTCCGACGGGGATCCCGCGGGCGCGCGCCGCGTTGATGAAGTCCTGGGTGATCAGGAAGTAGCCGGCATAGCCGGCGGTGTTGATCACGCCGAGTTCGAAGTCGAGTCGCTGCTGCACCGCCGCGGGGAGCGGCTTGGCATAGCGCGCCTCAAGACCAGTGGTGGCGAGCGTGGCGAGCAGCGTCTCGTCGGAGGTCACGCCCTCGGGGAGCGGATACTTCGGCACGAAGTAGCGCTTCTCGAAATCGAACTCACAGAGGTTGGCCACCGCCTGCGTCCGCTCGATGGCGTCAAGCTGATCGGGGAAGAGCGTGCGCATTTCGGCTTCGCTCTTGACGTACGATTCGCTGCCGGTGAAGCGAAAGCGCTTCGGGTCGTCGAGGTCGGCGCCGGTGCCGATCGCCAGCAGGACGTCGTGTGCCTCGGCGTCATCCCGCGTGAGGTAGTGCGCGTCGTTGGTCGCGACGACCGGGAGGCCGAGATCCTTGCCGAGGGCGATCATTCCCTTCGCCACCTCGAGCTCTTCCGGGATGCCGTGATCCTGGATCTCGAGGTAGAAGCCGTCCGTCCCGAAGGTCTCCGCCATCCAGACGGCCGACTCGCGCGCCTTGTCGTAGCGGCCCTGCCGGAGATAGAGCGCGACCTCGCCTGACAGGCACGCCGCGAGGCAGACGATCCCCTCGCTATGAGTGGCGAGGATCTCCTTGTCGATGCGGGGGCGGCGGTAGAAACCTTCGGTGTACCCGATCGAGGAGAGCTTGATCAGGTTCTTGTAGCCGACGGCGTTCCGCGCGAGCAGCACGAGGTGCGAGTACTGCGCCGGGGCCCACGAGGGCTTCTCGCGGGCCTGCCGCGGGCCGAAGGCGAGATACGCTTCGAAGCCGAGAATCGGCCGGATGCCCTGCTTCTTCGCCTGCTCGTAGAAGGACCACGCCGCGTGCAGGTTGCCGTGGTCCGTAACCGCGAGAGAATCCATCCCCAGCCGCTTGACGTGACTGACCAGCTCGGGGATGCGATTCGCCCCATCGAGCAGCGAGTATTCGCTGTGGGTGTGCAGATGGACGAACGCCATCAGCGCACCCGCTGGCTGAGTTCGGCCAGGACGGCCTCGAAGGGGACACCACGCGCCTGGAGGAGTACCAGGAGGTGGAAGAGGAGGTCGGCGGACTCGCTGGCGAGGCGCTCGTCATCCTCGGCCAGCGCCGCGATCACCGTCTCGACCCCTTCCTCGCCCACTTTCTGGGCGATCTTGGGGAGGCCGCGTTCGAACAGGGTAGCGGTGTACGATTCCGGTGGCCGGGTCGCGTGGCGATCAGCGATCATTCGGGCCAGGCGGGTCAACAAATGCCCGCCCCGATCGTCCTCATCGATGAGCTGCCCGTCGGCGGTGATCCGGCGGAAGAAGCAGGTCGGGCGATTGGTGTGGCAGGCCGGACCGACTTGGGTCACGCGATAGAGGATGGCGTCGGCATCGCAGTCCAGGCGTACCTCAACGACCGTCTGGATGTGACCGGACTGCTCGCCCTTCTTCCAGAGGGATCGGCGCGACCGACTCCAGTAGTGGGCGTGACCAGTCGACAGCGTCGCCTCAAGGGCGGCGCGGTCGGCCCAGGCGAGCATCAGGAGGTTGCCGGTATGGGCATCCTGCGTCACCACGGGCACCAAGCCGGCGGTATCAAACCGGACGGAGTCGAGGGCCGGAGCATCTGTCACCCGGGAATCGTATCCCGAGACCGTCTGATTGTCAAAAGTCATTGTCCTGCTTACGCTTAGGTCAGTTTTCCTGCGCCCCCGGAGTCAGCCGCGCATGCCCGCTCGCCGCACGATGTGGCCGTCGATTCTCGTCCTGCTCATACTGGCCGCCTGCGGTGGCTCAGGCACGGGCCCAGGCCCAATCGCCGTCACCTGCACCACCCCCACCCCCGTGGTCCTCCAACCGGGCGACCAGCTGCTCATCGACGCGGCCCGGGGCACCAACTGCCTCTCCCTGCCTGGGGGGGCCGAGGCCCGCGAATACCTCGTGGTGGCCTATTCGGGGGCGGGAATCGAGACGAGCACGGGCATCTCGACACCCTATGCCCTCGCCTCTGGCGCGTCGGGTGGAGGCAGCGCCCTGCTAGCCGGCCTGCCCGCCCCGGTGGCCTCTTTCGGCGCCTCGGCGCAGACCCCTGAGTCCTTCCATCGGACGCTTCGGCTCGCGGAGGCCCGGATCGCCGCCGATCCCGCAACACGATTCGGGAAGGCATGGGCCGGCGCCCCCCCACTCGCCTCGGTCCCGATTGTCGGGCAGCGCGATTCCTTCAACGTCTGTCGGAGCAGCACCTGCGCATCGTTCAACCGGATCGGTGCGACGGTGCGGTTCGTCGGCCGTTCGGGAGCGATCTACACCGATGATGCCAATCCGGTGACGGCGGAATCGCTCACCGAGTTGGACCTCAACCAGCTCGGCACGCTCTTCGACGACTACCTCTTCCCGATCGACACCACCGCCTTCGGTCGCGAGTCGGACATCGACAACAACCAGCGTGTGGCGATCCTGATCACGGCGAGTGTGAACGACCTCACGACCGACTGCAGCAACGGGCGGATCATCGGCTATTTCTACGGTGCCGACCTGATCACGTCGCTGGCCGGCAGCAATCGGCGCGAGGTCTTCTACGCCTTCGCCCCGAAGGCCGCGACGACCAGCTGTCCGGCGATTACGCGGAGCATCGCGTTGCGTGCCCTCCCGCCGGTGCTGATCCACGAGCTGCAGCACATGATCTCGTTCAACCAGCGCGTCCTCGTTCGCGGCGGGGAGCAGGAGGACCTCTGGTTGAACGAGGGGCTCTCCCATTTTGCCGAGGAGCTCGGCTTTCGGGGCGTGCCGGACGCACGTTGCCCGAATTCGGTCAGCTGCTTCGCCCAATTTTCCTCGGGCGACATCGACAACGCCTACAGTTACCTCGTGAATCCTGAGGCGACGGCGTTGGTGACGCCCGGGAACAACAGCGGCCCGCTGGCCTATCGCGGGGCGTCGTGGCTCTTCGTGCGCTGGTTGGCCGACCACTTCAGCAGCGATACCCTGCTCGGCACCCAGGTGACGCGGGGGCTGGTCCAGTCGACGCGTGTCGGCGCGACCAACGTCAGCGGCGTCAGCGGGGTCGACTTCCCGACGCTGGTCGGCGAATGGCAGCTGGCCAACTACCTCGAGAATCTCCCCGGCTTCCCGCAGGTCCGTCGGCTGCGGTACCGCAGCTGGAATTTCCGGGCACTCTATCAGGCCAACTTTCCGACGCTGTATGCCAAACCCTACCCGCTGACGCCCGACTCGACGGCGGGGAGTTACAGTCGGGCGGGTACGCTGCGCGGCGGGAGCGGACGGCACGTGCGCTATCGACTGCCCGCCGGCGCCTCAGGGGTCACCGTGCAACTCACTGGCAGCAGTGGCAATGGGGCGCCGTCGAGCACGGCGGAACCGCGCTTCGCGGTGGTGCGCATCCGGTGAGACGCGCGGCAGTGCAGCTGACGATGGTCCTGGTCCCGACGCTGGTGGCGGCGCAGCTGCCACCGCGTCCGGCGCTTCCCGACCTCGCCGCCTCGGTGCGTGTGGCGGGGTTGGCCGGCGCGGGTGTCGCGATGCCGGGCTACGCGGCAGGCATCTTTGACAACCCCGCGAACATCGGACCGATCAAGGTGCTGTCGCTCGAGGCCGCCTACGCGAAACTCCCCGACCGCTCGACCTACGCAACGGGCGCCGCCGCCGTCCGGGCCGGTGACTTCAATCTGGGTGGGGGACTGCGCTACCTCCGCTTCCAGGGCGATCGCCCGGTCGTCGACAACCTCTCGTGGGTCACGGCCGCTGTGTACCGGCTCAAGGGGGTGGCCTTGGGCACCTCCGCGAAATACGTCTCCGTCGAGGACTCCGCTGGAACCATTTTTCGGACGCTTACGTCGGATGCGGGGGTGACACTCGCCTTCTTCGACATCGCGGCGCTCGCCGTCTCGTTTCAGAACCTCGGACGCTATGCGCTGAGCGGCGAGCGACTGCAACTGCCCGCCAGCACGCACCTCGGTTTCTCGATGAACCTGATCGACACCTATTCCAACGGCAGGCTTCTGGCGACGATCGAGGGTGACTGGACCGATGGCGCCGCCCGTCGCACCGTCGTCGGGCTCGAGGCGGGCGTGGTGGTGCGTGGCATCGGACTGATCGGGCGCATTGGCAACGGGGGCCAGCCGGCGGGCAGTGGCGTCGGCACGACCTCCTACGGGGGGTCGCTGGTCCTCTCGCGCGCCAGAATCGACTACGCCTATCAACAGCGCAGCGCCATCGGGCGCAGCGTGCACCTGATCGGCGCGCGGTGGACCCCATGACTCGACGGAGGCGCTTCAGGATGGGATTGCTCATCACCGCCGCGGCCCTGCTCCTCGGTTTCGGCACGTCCTATGTGGCCTCCGACGAGGTACGCTATCTCAGTCGCGCGGGGCTCGAGGAGACGCGGATCCTGATGGCGCGGGTACCGATCAGCCACCTCGCCAAGGACTCGCAGGTGCCCGACTCGGTGCGCGAGATGGCGGGCCTCGTCATCGAGGTGCGCAACTACGCCCGCGCGCTCGGACTCGATGCGAAGGAGACGTACACGACCTATGCGGACGTCGGCCGAGACACCCTGCTGCTGGTGCTGACGGCATCGCCGAAGGACTGCCTCTGCCCGGTGACCTGGCGCTATCCGATCGCGGGGCGGATTCCGTACAAGGGGTTCTTCGATCTCGCCGCGGCCCGCAAGGCGGCCAAGGGCTTTACCGATCAGGGGTACGACGTCTATCTGCGGCCCTCCGCGGCCTTCTCGACGCTGGGCTGGTTCAACGATCCGCTCCTCTCCACGGCGCTGAGCCGCGATTCTGTGGAACTGGCCTCGCTGGTCTTCCATGAAATCGCCCACAACTCGCTCTGGGTGAAGGGGAACACCGCCTTCAACGAGAGCTTCGCGCAGTGGGTCGGCTATGCGGCTGCGCAACGATTCTTCCTGTCGCGGCAGGATACGCTCGCCTCGATCCGCGCCGCCGATCGCTGGCATGACGAACAGGCACTCGGCGAGTACTACACGGTGCTCCTGGCCAAACTGGATTCCCTCTATGCCAGGAAATTACCGCGCGAGGCCAATGACAGTGGCCGGACGGCGGTCGCCCAGTGGGCCCGCGATACCATGGCGGGCCCGTTTGGCGGGTCATTTCGGACCTTTGCGGTGAATCGCCTCGCCGAGCGACCCATCAACAACGCGGCGCTGCTCGGGACGCGACTGTATCGCTCCGACCTGCACCTCTTCGACGACTGGCTCGAGTTGCAAGGCGGCGACTTGACGCGCGCCGTGCTTGGTCTCGAACGGATGCTGGAAGACGCGGAGGGCGATCAGGCCTTCACGCGGCTGAAGCGGCTGATCCAGATCCAACGCGGCGGGCGCGCACCTGCGCCGCCACCCGCTCCCGATCCACTGACCGCGCAGCCGACACCGTCCGGACCGCCGCGCTAACTTCACGCATCACCCTGCTGGAGCTGCCCCAATGGATCACGATTTCGTTCGCCGCGAAGAACCTCGCCTCCTGGCGGAGCTCAGCGAATTCCTCGCCATTCCGAGCATCAGCACCGGGACAGCGCATGTCGCCGATTGTCGCCGGGCGGCGCAGTGGCTGGTAGACCAGCTCTTCCAACTCGGCTGCCCCACGGTGCAGCTCATTGAGGGCGATGGTCACCCCGTCGTCTGGGGCGAAAGCCCGCGGGTCGAGGGTGCCCCCACCCTGCTGATCTACGGCCACTATGACGTCCAGCCGCCCGATCCACTCGATGAATGGCACACGCCGCCCTTTGTCCCCTCGATTCGTGACGGCTGCCTCTATGCCCGCGGCGCGATCGACGACAAGGGACAGGTCTTCTGTCTGCTCAAGGCCTACGAAGCGGTGCGCGACGCCGAGGGGCGCCCGCCGCTCAACGTCCATTTCCTCTTTGAGGGCGAAGAGGAATGCGGCGGACGGGTCGTGTTCGATCTCCTCAAGTCCGAGCCGGAACGGACCAAGGTCGACGCGGTCCTGGTCTGCGACATGTCCTACTATGCCAAGGGGTGGCCGGCGGTCTACACCGCGTTGCGCGGCCTCTGCTACGCGGAGTTGGAAGTGCGCACCCTGCAGCGCGATCTCCACTCGGGCTCGTATGGCGGCGTGGCGCCGAACGCGATCGAGACGCTGTGCCGGATACTCACCGATCTCAAGTCCGCCTCGGGGAAGATCCACATCCCCAAGCTCTACAAGCAGGTGATCCCGCCGACCAAGGCGGAACGTCGTGGCTGGAATTCCCTGCCATTCGATGCGGCGGAGTATCTCGCCCATGAAGTCACCGCGAAGGCGTTGACCGGCCTTGAAGATGCCTCGGTCTTCGAGCGCACCTGGGCACTGCCGACCTTCGAGATTCACGGGATTCGCGGTGGCTTCGTGGGCGAAGGGGCCAAGACGGTGATCCCGGCAGTGGCGACGGCGAAGATCTCGCTTCGCCTGGTGCCCGGGCTGTCGGTTGAGTGGGTGCAGCAGCAGTTGCAGAAGGCGATCGCCAAGGTGGTGCCCGACTACGCCGAGTGGACCCTCAGGCTCCACCACGGCGGCGACCCGGTGCAGGTCGACGTCTCGCACGCGGCCTTCCGCACCCTCGATCGCGCGTTCGCGGAAGTCGTCGGCCGGCCGCCCGTCGCGGTGCGGGCCGGCGGGTCCATTCCGATCGTGCCGGAACTCGCCGCGGGCGGCGCG
>JBBQJU010000093.1:0-9387 GCA_038326215.1 Gemmatimonadales bacterium
GATCAACCAGCTCGTCCCGCTCGCGTCGGTGAAGTGGCTCGAGGCATTCGGGAAGGGGAACGGCGAGGCGTTCGATCGGCAGGGGTGGCCGTACTTCGTCCGTGATGTCTTCGACCTGCACTACGCCGGCTACTGGGACTCATGGCCCTCGCTGCTCGGTGCGACCGGGATGACGTTCGAGACCGATGGCGGACCGAAGCTCGCACTCCGGAAGGACGACGGCACCATGACCACCTTCCGCGACGGTATCGCCCACCACTTTGTCGCCTCGATGGCGACACTTGGGACCCTCGCGGCGAATCGTGAGGCACGCCTCAACGACTACTACGACTTCCACGCATCGGCCTTGGCGATGACCACCGGGGCGCGCCGCGTCATGATCGAGCCGGGCCGTGATCCGGAGCGCACCCGCGAGGTGATCGACCTACTCGCCTTTCAGGGCGTCGAGGTGCAGCGCCTGACCGCGCCGTGGACCGCGCTCCGGGCCAATGATTATCTCGGCGGAGCGGCCGCCAAGCGGACCTTCGCGGCAGGGAGCTGGGTCATCGACCTCGCCCAGCCAGCAGGGCGCCTCGCCCGCGCCCTGCTCGAACCGAAGGCGACGGTTGACTCGCTCTTTGCCCGTCGGCAGATCGAGCGCTTCGAACGGAATCGTCGTCGCGGGGAGAACGCGCCACGCGAGGGATACGAGTTCTACGACGTGACCGCCTGGTCGCTCCCGCTGGTGCACGGACTCTCGGCCGCGTGGAGCGATGACGCGACGCCGATGAGCGCTGTGGCTCTCGCCGAGATTGGTGAGCCGCAGGTGCTCCCCGCGGCACCGGCACGCGCGCAGGCTGCCTATCTCATCCTGCCCGGGACGCGTGGCGCGCAACAGCTCGGGCTCGCGCTGCTGCGGGAGCAGTTCATCGTCAACGTTGCCGGCGAGCCGATGCGCGCCGATGGCAAGGAGTATCCCGCCGGCACGATGGTCGTCCGCGTCGGCCGCAATCCCGCGACGCTGCACGAACGGATCGCGCGGCTCGCCCCCGACTACAAGGTGTCGGTGGTGTCGATCCAGTCGGGCTTCCCCGACAGCGGGTCAGTGGGCATCGGGAGCGGCGCGGTCAGCGTCGTGCGCGCGCCGAAGGTGCTGGTCGCCTCGGGTGATGGCGTGTCGCAGACGTCATTCGGTGATGTCTGGTGGTACCTCGAGAAGGAGTTGATGCAGCCGTTCGTTCCCGTCGAGACGCGCAGGCTCGGTTCGATGGCGCTGGAGCAGTACAACGTGATCATCCTCCCCGAGGGGAGCTACGCCGGCACCCTCGGCACCGCGGGCATGAATCGCCTGCGTGACTGGGTGCGGGGTGGCGGTGCGCTGATCACGATGGGGTCGTCGGTGTCGCTGCTGGAGAACAAGGAGATGGGGCTCCGCGCGTCACCTGAGGCCGAGAAGAAGGACACGCCGAAGCTGACGCCCGAGGACACCACACTCACCGGTGGCGGAAATTTCCCGTTCGTCTCGCCGAGTGCGAAGGGGAACCAGGCCGCCGAATCGGTGCCGGGGGCGATCGCTCGCGCCAGCATCGATCGGCACATCTGGCTCGCCTGGGGCTACGATCGTGACCAGCTCGCCGTGCCGGTGCCGAGCGACTTCCTCAAGCCCTCGAAGAACGGCGAGAACGTCGTGGTCTTCAACGAGAAGTCGTCGGTGCTCTCCGGCTTCACCTGGCCGGGCAACACCGAGAAGTTCCTGACCGGGTCGGTCTGGGCCTCGGTCGAACAGGCGGGGCGGGGGAACGTGGTGGCGTTCGCCGAGAACCCGCTCTTCCGCGGCTTCTGGCGGGGGACGGCGATGCTCTTCGCCAATGCGGTGTTGTTCGGGGCGGGGCGGCCCTGACCGCGAGCAGCGAACGGCGAACAGCGAACGGCGAGTAGCCCCGGCGCCGCTGTTCGCTGTTCGCCGATCGCTGCTCGCATAACCTACCAGTTCCCCGGATGCACTGATATATTCCCTGTGCCCCAGGTCCACAGGGTGTCAGCGTGCGAACCGCGTCAGGGCCTAGCGGCAGCAGCGCTAAGCAATGTCTGGTGTCGCTGTGGGTCGCCTGGGGCACTTTGCTTTTCCCTCCCTGCGGGATCGTCTGATGTCCATCGCGCTCGCCCGCCGCTATCGTCCCCGTCGATTCGCTGACCTCCTTGTCCAGGACCATGTGGCGGCTGCGTTGCGCGGCGCCGTGGCCAAGAATCGTGTCGGCCATGGCTACCTCCTCACCGGACCGCGCGGCGTCGGCAAGACGACGGCGGCCCGCATCCTCGCGATGGCGCTCAACTGCGAGCGTCGCGACCTGGAGCACCCCACTGGTGAGCCGTGTGGTGAGTGCTCCGTATGCGAGCGGATCTGGAATGGGCAGGCCAACCTCGATGTGATCGAGATCGACGCGGCCTCGAACCGCGGCGTCGATGATGCGCGCGACCTGCGCGAACGGGCGATGTACGCCGCCTCCCAGGATGGCCACCACAAGGTGTACATCGTGGACGAAGCGCACATGCTCACGCGCGAGGCGTGGAATGCGCTGCTGAAGATTCTCGAAGAGCCGCCTCCGGGCGTCGTCTTCGTCTTCGCGACCACCGAACCGCAGAAGATCTTCAACACCGCCGCACCGGTGATGTCACGCTTGCAGCGCTTCGACTTCCGCCGCATCGGGCCCGCCGCGATCCAGTCGCGCCTGCGCGACGTGCTGCGCACCGAAGGGCTCGACGCCGAGGACGACGCGCTGCTGCTGATTGGCCGTCACGCCGATGGCGGGATGCGCGACGCGCTTTCGGTGCTCGATCAGTGCCTCTCGTTTGGCGAGGGTCCGCTCACTGCGGCGCGCGTTCGCGATGTACTGGGCCTCGTCAATGACGAGTCGTACGGTGCAGTGCTCTCGCTCGTGGCCGACCGGAATCCCGGTGCGGTCTTCGGCGTGCTCGACCAGCTCATGGACAGCGGCGCCGATCTGGCCGAGTTTGCGGGAGGGCTCTCGGAAGTCCTCCGTGCGCTGGTGATGCACCACTACGGCGTCACGCCCGAGGATCTGCCGGAATCGACGTTGGCGCTGATCGCTGGCGTGGCGCCGCGACTCGCGCCGGAAGATGCGGTGCGGATGCTCAAGCTGCTCGCCGACGCCGAACCCTCCATTCGCCGCAGCGCGCATCCGCGGCTGGTGCTTGAGACGTTGCTGCTCCGCTGGGCCATGCTCGACCGTGTCGTCGATCTGAAGGCGCTCCTGGCTGGCCAAGCACCGCCGGCCTGGCACGGCTCCCCGACACCGGCTGCCCAGCCGATACCTCAGAGTCGGCCGTCGGCGCCCCCGGCACCGCCCGCCCCCAAGGCGACGGCTCCGAAGGCGTCCGCTCCAGTTCGGTCGGCCGACGAAGCGCCGCCCCCGCCGCCCCCACGGGAGACCGAGACGGGAGCTCCGCCGCCCTCGGCCGCCGCCACGGTCTTCTCGGTTCCGGCCAACACCAACGGGATCCGGGCAATCTGGGGCGAGGTGGTGGCGACCGCCTCCCGGCAGAGCATGCTCCTGAGCCAGTCGCTCGATCATGCCACCCCGCGGATGGACGCGCCGGGGAAGGCGGTCCTCGCCTTCGGCCCCGACGAGGGGGTCTTTCGGGAGGGGGCGGAGCGGCTCCTGAGCAGCATCGAGACGATCCTCTCGGCCCGAATGGGGAGTCCGGTCACGGTGGTGCTGGAGTCCGGTATTGCGACCCCGGCCCCGGCCGCGCGGAAGGGGGGGCGGATGACCGACGAGACGATCCGTGCTGACCGGCTGGGCGAGCTGCGGCGGAAGGATCCGACCCTCGATGCGGCCGCCGACGCGTTAGATTTGGAGCTTGTGGACGAGGGATGATCCTTCGTCCCGGTGATACCTTGGACGACGGACGGACGTTGGCGGATTCCTCGAAGAACGCACCCTCACGCGGCCGGTCTGATCGGGCCCGCACCACGCGCGACGCCGAACTGGCAAAGCGTGCGGTCGAGGCGCGTGCAGGCGGCGGCTTGGTGCAGGTGGAAGTCGATGGGCATCGTGCGCTCCGGCGGCTGGTGATCGCGCCCGAATTGCTCGAGGCGCGCGATCCGGATTTGCTGGCCGACCTGATCATGTCGGCGATCGCAGAGGCCCAACGCCGCGCGGACGAGTTGGCGGCGGCCGACCCGGACCCCACCGCCGCGTGATGCCGTGAGCGCCCTCGAGACGCTCATCGGTGAGTTGGCGCGGCTTCCCGGCATCGGCCGGAAGACCGCCCAGCGGCTCGCCTACCACCTCCTCGGCCAACCACGCGAGCGGATGGACGCGCTGGCGGCGGCGCTGGTAGTGGTCTCGGAACGGGTGCACCCCTGCACCGAGTGCGGCCAGCCGACCGAGGACGGGGTCTGCCCCATCTGTCGCGATCCGCGGCGCGATCCGACCCTCCTCTGCGTGGTCGAAGAGGCCTCGGCGCTGGCGATTCTGGAGAAAGCCGTCGCCTTCCGTGGGCGCTACGTGGTCCTCGGTGGACGGCTTTCGCCGCTTGACGGGATCGGCCCGGAAGCCCTGCGGATCGGGCTTCTCGAGCGTCGGCTCGATGCCGGCGAGGTGCGCGAGGTGATCCTCGCCACGAACTCCTCGCTGGAGGGGGAGGCGACGGCGACCTTTCTCCACCAGCTTCTGGTCGCCCGCCCCGGGGTGAAGGTCTCCCGGCTGGCACGTGGTCTGCCAGTTGGAGGCGAACTGGAATACGTTGACGGGGTCACGCTGACCCATGCCCTGACCGCCCGGGAGGAGTTGCGATGAGTCGAGGTCCGTCCGGCACCACCCTCTTCGCCGGGGCCGCCCTGTTGGGGCTCGCCGGGGGCTGGCTGCTGGCCAAGCGGCATGACCGCATCCACTCCGAAGATCTCTTCGCCGATGCCGCCTGGAAGCGCTTCGCCGCTCTTGGCTGGCTGGAGCGCGAGGCCGACCCCGAGTCGCTGCCGCTGCTCCAGGACTATCTCGCCTGGGAGCGCACGCCGACGCTGCAGCAGCGCGCGCGTCGGCTGGTCACCGTGCTCGAGGCGGCGATCGCGTGACGTCCCCGCGCGCGGCCTCGTGGTCATTCCACGAGGAAGACTCCGCCCGCATCCGCGGCGTCCTGCTCGATTTCCTCCGTGACACGCAATCGCGCACGGCCCTGCTGGTGGACCGCGCCGGGCAGATGCTGGTGACCGTTGGCGAGCCGCCGACCTTCGATCCGACCGCCTTCGCCTCGCTCACGGCGGCCGACTTCTCGGCCAACGATCAGCTTGCCCGCCTGCTCGGCGAGCCGGAGTTCGGGACGCTGTTCCATCAGGGCGAGAAGGAATCGCTCTACCTCGCCGACATTGCGCGGCGCGTGATCCTCGTCGTCCTGTTCGACAATCGCACCACGCTTGGACTCGTCAAGCTGCGGATGCGCGGTGCCGTCACCGAACTGACCGCCCTCTTCACCGCGCTCTTTGCCCGCGACATGGGCAACAGCAGCAGCGGGGTCGATGCCGGCTTCGTGGGCGAGGCCGAGGACGAACTCGACAAACTTTTCGGCGGGTGACCGGATGTCCCTGATCAACTATGCGTCGCGCGAGATCAACTGCAAGATCGTCTACTACGGCCCGGGCCTCGGCGGCAAGACGACCAATCTCGAGTATGTCTACGAGAAGGTCGCGCCGTCGTCGAAGGGGAAGTTGATCTCGCTCGCGACCGAGACGGAACGGACCCTCTTCTTCGACTTCCTCCCCGTCGACCTCGGCACCATCCGCGGCTTCAAGACGCGCTTCCACCTCTACACCGTGCCGGGGCAGGTCTACTACAACGCCTCGCGCAAGCTGATCCTCAAGGGCGTCGACGGCGTGGTGTTCGTGGCCGACTCGCAGCTCGAGCGGATGGAAGCCAACCTCGAAGCGATGCAGAACCTGTACGACAACATGACGCAGCATGGCTACGATCTGACCAAGCTGCCGTTCGTGATCCAGTACAACAAGCGCGACCTTCCGAATGCCGCGCCGATGGCCGATCTCGATGCGGCGCTCAATCCCGGCTGGACCGTCGACGATACCACCCGTCAGCGCGTGACCCCCGACCCCTACCGCCAGGGCGAATACCTCGTGCGCGAGGTCGATGGCATGTGGGTCGAGCGCGTGCCGACCTTCGAGGCGGTGGCGGTGCGGGGCGATGGCGTCTTCGACACCCTCAAGGCCGTCAGCAAGCTGGTACTCAAGACACTCGGATGAGCGCGCGCCCTGCCGTCTGGAACGTCCCCAACCTTCTCACCGCCGCGCGGATTGCGATCACGCCGGTGGTGGCCGCGCTGCCGTTCATCGACGGCTACTGGCCCAAGCTCGCCTGCTTCGTCGTCTTCGTCTCCGCCGCCGTCACCGATGTCATCGATGGCCGCATCGCCCGCCGCGACAATCTGATCACCGATCTCGGCAAGACGCTCGACCCGCTCGCCGACAAGCTGCTCCTGCTCGCGACGCTCGGCCCCATCTGGTACATCTCGCAGCAGCGCCACGAGATGTATGACATCCCGGTGTGGGGAAGCATCCCGCTCTGGGTCTGTCTGCTGCTGATCGGTCGCGAGCTCGCAATGACGATCTTCCGCGTCTGGGCCGATCGCAAGGGTGTGGTGATCGCCGCCGAGAATGCCGGCAAGACCAAAGCCGCGCTGCAGAACGTCTTCATCGGGGGCACGCTGGCGTGGTTCGCCTTCCGCGATGCCTTCCGCCTCCTGGGCTGGACCCGCACGCCGTTCGCGCATTGGTGGAACGAGTTTCACGGTGGCTTCGTCGCCGCGGCCCTCGGCATTGCCCTGACGCTGACGCTCTACTCCTTCGTGATGTATATGGTCCAGTACCGTCGCCTCTTCCGCTGAGTCGCCCGTGGGCGCCACGCTCCCTGTCGAAATCGTCACCATCGGGACCGAGCTCCTGCTCGGCTTCACGGTGGACACCAACTCCGCCTTCATCGGCCGCACGCTGGCGACGGTCGGCGTGCGCGTCGCCCGCCGCACCGCCGTCAGCGATGCTCCCGACGAGATCCGCGCTGCCGTCGACGCGGCGCTGACGCGTTCCGGCATCGTCATCACAACCGGAGGCCTCGGCCCCACCCGCGACGACATCTCGAAGCACGTGATCGCCGACCTGCTGGGGATGCCGCTCGCCTTTGATGATGGCGTCTGGGCCGAACTCGTCGCACGCTGGCAGCGACTCGGGCGGACGATTGCTGAATCGAACCGGAGCCAGGCGATGGTCCCGACCGGCGGCACGGTGTTGCCGAACAAATGGGGCAGTGCGCCTGGGCTGTGGCTCGAAGGGCCGCGTGGCGTCGTCATTCTCCTCCCCGGTGTGCCGTTCGAGATGCGGAAGCTGGTCGAGCACGAGGTTGCCCCGCGCATTGCCGCGCGCGGCGGCAACGTGGTGATCCGCTCGCGGGTGTTGCGCACGGCAGGCATCCCCGAATCGGTGCTTGGCGAGAAGATCGGCGACCTCGAGGCGGAGTTCGCACCGCTCTCGCTCGCGTATCTCCCCG
Organism: Gemmatimonadales bacterium; assembly: GCA_038326215.1. Classification (GTDB taxonomy): domain Bacteria; phylum Gemmatimonadota; class Gemmatimonadetes; order Gemmatimonadales; family GWC2-71-9; genus Palsa-1233. The sequence goes on from JBBQJU010000093.1 coordinate 7,551, forward strand.
ATGTCGCCGGCGTCGATCTTCGGCTCACCGCGTGGGAGCTCGACTCCGCCGACGCGGACGCACGGCTCGATGCGGCCGTGGCGGCACTCCGGGCGCGCGTTGGGGGGTGGATCTACGGCGAGGGCGATGCCGATCTGGCGTCCGTGCTGATTGACGAACTGAAGGAGCGTGAGGAACGGTTGGCGCTCGCGGAGTCGTGCACCGGCGGATTGCTCGGCGCGCGGCTCACTGCCGTGAGTGGCGCCTCGGCCGTCTTTGTTGGCGGCATGGTGACCTACTCGAATGCGGCAAAGTCGATGTTGCTCGGCGTCGACCCGGTGACCATCCTGAAGCAGGGGGCGGTCTCGCCGCGTGTGGCGGAGATGATGGCGATCGGAGTGGCCGACCTCACCGGCGCCGACCTTGCCGTATCGATCACCGGCATCGCTGGCCCCGATGGCGGCAGTGAGGAGAAGCCGGTCGGGACCGTCTGGTTCGGCTTCTCGGTCCGCGGTGTGGTGGACAGCGCCAAGGTGATCTTCCCTGGGACGCGTGAGGAGGTCAGGGCGCGTGCGGTCCAGGCGGCGCTGGTGGGGCTGCTCCGACGGGTGCGTGGTGAAACGATTCCGGCGGGTGGTACGACGATATGAGTCAGAACGGAGGAATCGCCACCGAGACGTCTGCCATTCCGGCATTGCGCTGGGGCACGTCGGTTGCGTTCCTTTGAGAGACTGGATTTCCCGTATTTCTGGAGTGCATGCCGCGATGTCCAAGAAGACCCCGCCATCCGACGATACGCCCTCGAGTCCCGAGGCCGATGTTCCAGCGCTGGAACAGGACACGCTCGCCGACGAGTGGAGCGCCACCGAAGCGGTTCCGGCCATCGAGGCCGCCAAGGCGATTGCCGAGGCCGAGGATCGTTTTCTCCGGCTGGCGGCCGAGTACGAGAACTACCGTCGGCGCACGGCGAAGGAGAAGGCCGAGGCCTTCGATCGTGGTGGGTCGGCGATGGTGCAGCGGCTGATGGACGAGCTCGACGACATCGATCGGCTGGTGGCGTCCGATCCGGAGACGACGACCTATGAGGCGTATCGGGCGGCGTTCGTGCTGATCCAGAAGAAGTTCGAGAAGGAACTGGGTGGGGCGGGGCTCGAGAAGATCGATCCGACGGGCCTCCCGTTCGACCCGAACGAGCACGATGCGGTGGCGATGACGGCGCTGGTGGACGGCGCCGTGCCGCAAACGGTCGCCGCCACCTTCCAGACCGGCTATCGCTTCAAGGGCAGTGTGATTCGTCCGGCGCGCGTGCAGGTCTACGCCGACCAGGGTTCCTGAGTGGCCACACAGGACTTCTACGCGCTGCTCGGCGTGCCCGACTCCGCGACGCCTGAGGAAATCAAGAAGGCGTATCGGAAGCTTGCCAAGCAGTATCACCCCGACGCGAATCCGAACAACGCGGCGGCGGTGGAGAAGTTCAAGGCGATCTCCGAAGCGAACGGCGTCCTCTCCGACCCCGAGAAGAAGGCGAAGTACGACCAGATGCGCCGTCTCGGCGCCTTTGGGGGGTTTGGCGCGCGCCAGCCGTCATCGGCGGGGCAGCAGCGGACGCGGCGCACGGCGGGGCAGCCGCAGCCTGATGAGCAGGACCTCGGCGACTTCGGCTCCTTCGGACTTGGCGACATCTTCTCGTCGATCTTCGGCAAGGGACGTCGTGCGGAGGAAGCCGAGAGTGCGGAGCCGGTTGAGGTCGGGGTGACGGTGCCGTTCCGGACGGCAGCGGTGGGTGGCAAGGTGCCGGTGACGCTGACGATGAACGACGCCTGCGCCACCTGCGGCGGGACGGGCGCGGAACCGGGCG